>WTFW01000170.1 GCA_011523785.1 Chloroflexota bacterium
CTTCGGTGACGGCCGGGGGCGTAGCGGCCGGGGCGGACGCGGACGCGCCGCAGGCCAGGCCCGCAAGAGCGACCAGCGCCAGAACGCCGACAACGACCGTCTGCTTGAATGTTCGGTCGAAGATTCTCAAGGCGCTTCCTTCCGTTCAGCCCGGGACAGAGATACTGGTGGTCGACTAACCGTGGCAGGCCGCGAAGCTAAGTCCTTTCATCCGCGACGCAACCCTCGGCGTCGCGGTCTCGACCGCAACCGCCACCCTCAATCACTGTAGGGTGGTCCGAGGCGCAGGTTCGTGAAATGGGCAACCGAGCGTTCGGACTCAGGGGCTTGACGCGAGCTAGTCCGCGCTGACGAATTCGCGCTCAAGCTCGCCATAGGCGGGCACGCCGATGATGTCCTTGAACTCTTCCAGGCCCGCCATCGGACCGGCCCCCGCGGTGGTGCCATCAGCTACCAGCGCCGCATAGGTGCGTTGCAAGGCGGCCGTGGCCGCGAAGAGGCCGGAGAGCGGGTAGACCACCATCATGTAGCCCAGGTCTTGCAGCTCGGCAGCCGAAAGGAAGGGCGTGACGCCGTCCTCGATCAAGTTGGCGAACAGGGGCACCTGGGGGTCGAAAGCCGCGCGGACGGCGCGCAGTTCGTCCAGCGAGCGCGGGGCTTCGATGAAGACGACGTCGGCGCCGGCCTCCACGTTGGCGTGGCTGCGGGCAATGGCGTCGTCCAGGCCGTTGACGGCGCGGGCGTCGGTGCGGGCGATGATGACCAGGTCGTCGTTGCCGCGGGCGTGGACCGCCGCGCGCAGCTTCTGTACGTGGTCCTCAAGGGGCACCACGCGCTTGCCTTCCAGGTGGCCGCAGCGCTTGGGCCACTCCTGGTCTTCCAGGATGATTCCGGCGATACCGGCCTGGACGCACTCGCGCACGGTGCGGATGACGTTGATGGGGTTGCCGTAGCCGGTGTCCATGTCGGCCACCAGCGGAATGTCCACGGTGTGGGCGATACGGCGGGCGCGGTCCAGCGTCTCGGTCTGGGTTAGCAGTCCAATGTCCGGCTCGCCCAGGGTGCTGGCGGCCAGGCCGAAGCCGGTGGTGAAGAACTGCGTGAAGCCGGCCTGCTCGATCAGCTTGGCGGACAAGGCGTCGTAGGCGCCCGGCAGCACGATGATCTCGTCGCCGGCCAGCCGCTGGCGAAGGATGGTGGATTTGGTCATGAATTTGCGTCCACGGCGTCGATGTCGCCGCGATTGTGCCCAATGGATAGCGATTAGTGACGAAGGGAGGCGGACGTCGGGGATGTTTCACGTGAAACATTCCCAGGGCTCACCCCCCCCCCCGCGCCTCGCAAGCCGCTTCCCCAGCAGGTTGCCGCCGCGGGGCGGCTGGGTGAGCATGGCTCGGCGGTGGGGCAGGGAGGTGGGTTGATGGCAGGCAGGTACCGGGTCGCGATTATTGGGACGGGCCGGATGGGCGGGTTGATCGAGGACGAGATTCCGCTGGGGGACCCGAACCTCCCCTACGGCCATTTTTCGGCCTACCAGTACATCGAGGAAACCGACGTGGTGGCCGTGGCCAACCGCGGCGCGGAGCGCCTGCAGCGGTTCAGCGAGCGGTTCGGAGTCACCAACACCTATCTCGACTACCGGGAAATGATCGACAAGGAACAGCCGGACATCGTCAGCGTGACCACGCCCTCGTTCGCGCGGGCCGAGCCGCTGATCTATTGCGCCGAGCACGGCGTGCGGGCGATTTACAGCGAGAAGGGGTTGTGCGCCTCGCTGGCGGAGGCGGACCGGATCCGGGATGCGATGACGCGCAACGGGGTGGCGTTCAACTGGGGCGCGATGCGCCGCCACCACGTGGGATTTCGGGCGCTGGCGGAGGCCATAGCCGCCGGCGAGATTGGCGAACCGCAGGCCGCGCTGATGTTCGCCTACACCGACTTGATCAAGCACCACCCGCACACGCTGGACCTGGTCTCGATGCTGCTGGGCGACCCGAAGCCGACATGGGTGAGCGGCCGCCTGATCGAGGCCGGCGACCCGTTCGACCCGGAGCCGCGGCGCGCGCCGCCAGAGTTCGACGCCGCGAACAACCGTTACCTGCCGTCACCTGGGTTCGAAATCGCGGACCCGTACGTAGGGCACTTCCAGGTGGGGTACGCCAGCGGGACGACGGGGAATTTCATCCCGCACCGGGGGTTCTTCGACGTCCACGTGCTGGGCAGCGAGGGCCGGGCCTACGCGCTGGATAACGGCCGCGTGTTCGAGATACGCCATAGCCTGGGATCGGCGGCCACGGGCGCGACCACGCGGACCGTCTACGCGCGCGGCGAGTCGCCCACGATCAACACCATCCGCGACCTGATCAAGTCGCTGGAAACCGGAGAGCCGACGCGCGGCAACATCGACGTGACGATGCAGTCGGTGGAGGTGCAGTTCGCGGTGGCGCACTCGCACCTGGCCGCAGGGGCACGGGTGGAGGTGCCGGTGGCGGATCGGAGTCTGTACATCCCGGGCGGCTGAGCCGTCGCCGACAGCCCTTTCCGGGCGGCGCGCCTTGACGGCATGACATCATGGTGTCATGCTTACATGATTCAGCATATGGAGCCGAGGGCATGCGGCGCACGCAGATTCAACTGGACGAGCCGCTGTACGAACTGACCAAGCAGCGCGCCTTTGCGGAGGGAAAGTCCATGTCGGCGGTGGTGCGCGAGGCGGTGGCGCAGTACGTGGTCACGCCCAGCAAGCGGCCGGATTCGCTGGAGAGTTTTTCCTTTATCGGCTCGGGCCGGTCGCAGCCCGGCGGTCCGCAGCCGCTGTCGGAGCGTCATGACGAGGCGCTGGCCGAGGACTTTGGCGGCTGATCTTCTTTGACACGTCGGCCGCGCTGGCGCTGGCCGACGTCAACGACCTGCACCACGCCCGCGCCCTGCATGCCATGCGGCGAGTGGTGGCCAGCGGCCAGCCGCTGCTGACGCACAACTACGTGCTGATCGAGACTGTCGCGCTCCTACAGCGACGGCTGGGCATGCCCAGCGCCCGCGCGTTTCTCTCCGATGCGCAGAACTTCACTGTTCACTGGGTCACGCCGGACGACCATTCCGAGGCTGTGGCCCTGTTCGAACAGCACAACCGCCGAGGCCTGAGCCTGGTGGACTGCATGAGCTTCGTGGTGATGCGGAAATACCGATGCAGTGCCGCGCTGGCCTACGACGCCGACTTTCAGGCGGAAGGCTTCGACGTCTTCGAGTAGATCGCGCCGGCGTGCGACCGGAATGAGGCGTCCGGCGGCCCGCCTGAAGCCCTAGCGCTCCAGCAGTTCGATCTCGTAGCCGTCGGGGTCGTCGACGAAGGCCATTTTGCGGCCGGTTGGGAAGGTTTCGCGCCAGTCGTCCGGCCAGATTTCCAGGCCCTTGCCTTCCAGCTCGTCGCAGAAGGCTATGAGGTCGGGCACGCCGATGGCGAAGTGCATGAGGTCTTCGGGGACGTTGAGGTCGTAGTCCGCGGACCAGGTGAGCTCGATGGTGTGGTCGTTGCCCGGCAGCTCCAGGTGGACGATCTGGTTGCCGGCGGGCGAGCGGTCGGAGCGGCTGATGAGCTTGAAGCCGAGGTTGTCCTCGTAGAAGCGGATTGACTGTTCCAGGTCGCTGACGCGGATGCGGGTGTGCAGGAGCTTGTACATGGTGATCTCGGATGCGCGGTGGGCGCGACATCGTCGCACGTCCAAGGCATGCCGAGAGCGCGGAGCGCCTTGCTCAGGTCTCCTTAGCGAACGGGTTGGTCCAGAACGGAACGATGGCACGGCCGCCTCGCTTGGCCAGCGCGACGTAGAGGGCGGGACCGCCGAACGCCACCAGCCAGGGAATCACGTGCTCGAACCAGAGGCTGGGCGTCAGGAAGTCGTGCACCAGCTTGTCGTCCACGATCAGCACGACGGCGATGCGGAAGATGAGCGCGCTGCCGATGTAGATGATGATCGGCGCCTTGTCCGTGGCCAGGGCGATCAGGCCGGCGCCCACGAACAGCAGCGGGATCGAGAGCGCCAGGCCGAAGACCAGGAGCGGGATGTTGCCGTGGGCGGTGCCGGCGACGGTGAGGACGTTGTCCAGGCTCATGACCACGTCGGCCAGGATGATCAGGCGGATGGCCTCGGGGAACGAGGTGGCGGCGTCGTGCTCTTCGTCACCCTCAGGCTTGAGCAAGCGCCAGGCGACCCAGAACAGGGCCAGGCCCCCGATCATTGAGATGGCGGGCGCCTGCAGGAGCAGGGTGGCGATGGAGGCCAGCGCGATGCGCAGCACGACGGCGCCGCCGGCCCCGATGATGATGGCCCAGCGCCGCTGGCGCCCCTGCAAGCGGCTGGCGACGACCCCAATGACCACGGCGTTGTCGCCGCTGAGTATCAGGTCGAAAAGGATGATCTGCCCGAGCGCGGCCGGGTCCTTGACGATGTCCTGGACGATCTGCCCGAGGTCCATCAGGCCCGCCCGGTCCGATTCACCTGCAGCACTTCTTCTTTAGCAATTCGTGAGGGCCGGGACGGCGTCCGCGGCCGGCACAAAGCGCGGCTAGTTTACGTGGGCCAGCCGGATCCGTTGTCGGGCCGGGATCACTCGAAGTCGTCTATTGGAGCCGGGCCCGGCTGGCGCGGAGCTCGTGGGCGCCGGTGGCGGTGGAGGTTTCGTACACGTAGAACAGGGAGTCGCCCAGCACGGCGTAGTCCAGGTAGCGCAGGCAGCGGGAGCCGGTGTGGCCCTGCAGCAGGGGACCGTCGTCGGAGTGGCGCACGGTAGTGCTGAGATCCTGGGAAAAGACCATGCCGGTGCGGTCTTCGTAGACGTCGCCGTCGGTGGTGCGGCCGTCGTAGTAGATGAGGAAGCCGGCGTCGGTGGGCATGACGGTGCTAACGCGGGTCACGTTGGCGTCCCAGCCTTTGCCGGGGGTCACGATGTCGCGTTCGAAGCCGAAGCGGCGGCCGTCGGCGGAGACCCAGAGGCCGGTGGGGTGGTCAACGAGCCCGGTGGTGAAGACGTTGCCGGTGCCGTGCAGCTGTTCGGGGGTGGCGCCGTCGGCCACGCGGTCACGGGGGCCGTAGCCGGCGAACAGGTAGAACAGTCCGTCCAGCAAGAGCACCACGGGGTCCTTGACGCCTTCCGAGAACGTATTGGCGGCGTCAAGGACGGGGATGCGTTGGGCGGGATCGAGGGCGGCGAGTTCGTCGGCTTCCAGCAGGTCGATGCGCCAACGGCGGTCGGCCGGGTCGAGGTAGCTGACGTAGTAGCGCCAGGCGCCGCCGGGGACGCGGACGAGCGCGGAGCGTTCGAGGGACTCGGTGTCGAATTGGTCGGCGGTACAGGCCCAGACGGGTTCAAGGGTGGCGATGTCGCGGAGCCGGAAGATCTCGGACTTCCAGCCGCGGCCCCGGTCCAACGGCCGCCGCCAGCGGACGCTCAGGTACAGCGCGTCCTCGTCCAGCCAGAGGGCGGGTGCGCCGACCCAGTAGCCGGGGGCGTCGACTTCCGGGCTCAGGAGCGTGACGCCGTCAGCCGAGTCGAACAGGGGTACGCCGCCAATCGGCGCGCGCGGCGGCATGGGCAGTCCTGGAAGAGCGAGTGGGCGGGCAGTCTCCCACAGGCGGAGTGCGGGCATTCGACAGGGCTGGCCGTCGCCGCCATAGTCCTACGGGATAGCCCGCACGGAAGCGCGCCATGGAATACCTGCCACTCGGACGAACGACGACCCAGATTCCGAAGATCGGTTTTGGCGCCTGGCAGTACCGGGGCGGCGCGGGTGTGCTGCGGCGGGCGCACGAGCTGGGTGCCGCGTTTGTGGACACCGCCGAGGCTTACGGCTCCGAGGCCCAGGTGGCGCGGGACATTGGCGACCTGCGGGACGAGTACTTCATCGCCACTAAGGTCTCGCCGGCCAACCTGGCCTATGACGACGTGCTCTCCCACGCCGACGCCAGCCTGGAGCGGCTGGAGACGGACCGGATCGACCTGTACCAGGTGCATCACCCCAATCCCGACATTCCGATCCCGGAGACGATGCGGGCCATGCGGCAACTCGTGAGCGACGGCCGCGTGCGCTTTGTGGGCGTGAGCAACTACTCGGTGGATGACATGAAGGAGTCGCAGGACGCCCTGGGCGATGTGCCGCTGGTGGCCAACCAGGTGCGTTACAGCATGGCCGCCCGGCAGATCGAGGACGCGGTGCTGCCGTATTGCCAGGAACACGGAATCACCGTGATCGGGTACAGCCCGCTGGTGAAGGGGCAGTTCGGCGATCCGGCGCTGGAGCGGCTGGACGAGGTGGCGGCGGAGGTTGGCAAGACGCCGGCGCAGGTGCTGCTGAACTGGGTGATCGACCGGCCCGGCGTGATGGCCATTCCCAAGACCGACCGGGTGGAACGGGTGGACGAGGCCGTGGGCGCGGTGGGTTGGTCGCTTACGCCGGCGCAGCGGCAGCGGCTGACGGGGGACTAGCCACCGCAGCTTGCAGTTCGGCGCACTGGTCTGCGTTGAGCACGCGGACCGCGCCGGGCGCCAGAGCGCCCAGGCGGACGGAAGCGATTCGCAGGCGGCGAAGGGTCACGACCTTGACCCCAACGGCGGTGAGCATGCGTCGGATCTGGCGGTAGCGGCCTTCGCGCAGGACCAGGCGCAGCGTGGCGCCGCCGCGGTGCTGGCGCAGGTTGCGCACTTCCGCGCGGGCCGGACGCGGGTCCCCGATCGATATGCCATCGGCGAAGCGCCTGGGCAAGTCGCGCGGCGGGTTGCCGCGCACCTCCGCCGAGTACTCGCGCTCGTGTCCGTAGCGCGGGTGCATCAGGCGCTCGGCCAGTTCGCCGTCATTGGTTAGCAGCACCAGCCCCTCGGAGGGCGCGTCAAGGCGTCCAACGGGATAGAGGCGTACCTCGCGCAGGTCCGGCGGCAGCAGGTCCAGGACGGTGGGGCGGCCCTCGGGATCGCGCGCGGTGGTGATGACCCCGGGCGGTTTGTGGACGGCCACCACCAGGCGGCAATCGGGCAACGTGCTGATCGGCTGCCCGTCCAGGCGCACCTCCACGCGCGACGGGTCGACCAGCGTGCCCAGCGTTTGCACGACCTCGCCGTCGACCTCAACGCGGCCGGCGCGGATGGCCGCTTCCATGGCGCGGCGGGAGCCGGCGCCCGCGCGGGCCAGGAAGACGTGCAGGCGCACCGACGCGGATCGGTGCGCAGATTTGCCGTTGGGCCTCGATGGACGCCCGGCCACGGCTAACCGCGGCCTTGCGATGGATATCCGACCACGAACGGCCCTGTCTTCGGCAGCCGGCTGACCCGCAGCCACGCGGTGCGCATGCTAAAGCGTGGTCGACTGGTTAGCGCTCTGGCGGCCGACGCGGCCCTTATCCTGACTGGCGCTCAGGCTGTGGTGGACAGGTTCCACCGGCCGAGGTGATAGGGGCGGGTATCGCGTTGATCGTCAAATCGACCAGGCGCATCGGGGGTCCGCGCTGAACGAGCGGGTCCCGCGGCGGGGTTTCGGACTGCCCGGCAGCCTGCTGCTCCTGGGGGCTTTCGTGCTGCTCTGGAATTTCGAGATCCTGCCCGATGGCTTCTGGGGGGAATTCTTCCTCCTGTGGCCCTTCTGGCTGGCGGCCGCGGCCGCCGGCCTGCTGCTGTCGCGCTTGCACCCGTGGGCGGGCTCGCTGGCCGCCCTAGTCACTCTGGCGGGCGCCCTTTTCGGGGCCTGGTGGGTGGCCGACAGCGACGGCCGGACGCCGATTCTGCCGGTAGCTCATGAGTCCATCTCGTTGCCGCTGGCCGGGGTGCAGACGGCGCGGGTGAACCTGACCGTCTCGAGCGGCGTCCTTGCGCTCGGCGGCGGCGCGCCGTCCGGGCAGTTGCTGGTTGGCGAGTTCGACGGGATGGCCTTCCCGGCGGCGCAGTACTCGGTGCGGGTGAGTTCCGAGGGCGACCGACAGACGTTGGAGGTCAACCTGCAGGGTTCCTGGGAGATTGCTTTCCCACCGGAGCGGCCGATTTCAAACGGACGTTGGGCGCTGCAACACGCTGGCGGCGTCCCGATCGACATCGGGGTGTACGGCGGCGCTACGACGCTCGATCTGGATCTTGAGGATTTGACTGTGCGAAGCCTGGACGTCGCGGCGGGCGCCGCGGACGTCGCGGTGGCAATGCCCGCAAACGCGGGGCGCACGGACGCCAGCTTCAGGATCGGCGGGGGCAGCCTGAACATTGAGATTCCGGCGGGCGTAGCGGCCCGAATCGAGCTGGGGGGCTCCGTGTCGAGCGTGGACATCGATACGGCGCGCTTTCCGGCACAGGGCGACGGCCGGTACGCCTCCCCCGACTTCGAGAATGCCGCCAACCGCGTGACGATCAGCATCGACGCGGCCGCGGGAGACGTCAGCGTCCGCTAGTCCGGACCGTCCGCCGCGCCGGGGTAGGCCTAGTCCTTTTGGCCGATTCGCCGCGCCGAAAATTACGGCCTTGGGGCGATGGCGGGGCGCCGCCGGCGGCATACCGTGACCATGCACGACACACACAACCGCGGAAAGGCCCTACATGGACACCCGGCTGACCCGCAGCCACACGGACCGAATGCTCACGGGCGTGGCCGGCGGGATGGCGGAGTATTTCGACATCGACCCTGTGATCATCCGGCTGCTCTGGGTGCTGGGCGCCGTCTTCACGGGCGGCGTGCTGCTCGTCGTCTACTTCGTGATGGCGATCATCATGCCCGCGCCGCCCGACGACGAAGACGAATACGAGGACGACGAGGAGGATGACGACCTGGACGATGAGGACGAAACCGAGCCCGCCGCTGACGAGTCCGGCACCGAGAAGTCCTCTGAAGATCAGGCCGAGGTGGCGGCGAACGAGGAGGGCGAGCCCAAGGCCGAGAGTGGCGCGACTGCGACGGCCGCCGCGGCGACCACGGGCGCCTCGGGTGCCCCGCTAGCGGAATCTGCGCGCGAGCGCAGGCGCGGGGCTCGCCGGGAGCGCCGGGACTCACGCCGGCGTGCCCGCCGGCGACGCGCCGCGGCACGGCGGCGCGGCCAGGGCGCGCTGGTGATCGGGTCCATCCTGATCGGGATCGGCGCCCTGGCGCTGGTGGACCAGTTCAGCTGGCTCAGCTTCTGGCAGTTCTGGCCGCTCATTCTGATCGGGATCGGCGGCGCGCTGATCCTGGGCCGGATGCGTTAGGAGGTCGTGATGGCTCGAAACAACACCCCTGACGACTCGGCGCCGGCCCGCAAGCGACGGCGGCGGCGACGCGGGGACGGCGCGTTGGTGGGCGGCACGGCGCTCGTCCTGCTCGGCTCGGTCTTCCTTGCGGACGAGCTCGGCTGGGTCGAATTCGGCGATCTGTGGCCGGTGATCCTGATCGGAATCGGCCTGGTCATGATCTTCACGTACCTCGCCGACGCCAGGAGGTCGCAATGAACGACACGAGAACCCTGGCCAGACAGACCGGCTTCGGCTTCGCGGGCGCGCTGATTCTGCTGGGCGTGTTCGGGTTGCTCTGGAACTTCCATGTGCTGCCGGACGGCTTCTGGGGCGAGTTCTGGACGCTGTGGCCGCTGTTGCTGGTGGCCGTGGGCGTGAACCTGGTGCTTTCGCGGCAGCGCGCCTGGCTGGGCTCGCTAGCGGCGCTGGCGGTCGTGACCGGCTCACTGGTCGCGGCCTGGGTGTTGGCGGTGGCCAACCCTGCGTCGTCGCCAAGCTTCACGATCGTCAACAACAGCGAGACAATCTCGGTCAAGAGCGACGGCGCGGAGTCGGCGCGCCTGAACTTGACCCTGGCGGCCGGCGATCTTGCGCTCACGGGCGGCGCCCCGGCGGGCCTGCTGTTGTCCGGCGGGTCCCAGAGGTCCGGAGCCGAAGTGACGGACCAGCGGGTGAGCGTACGGACGGCGGATGGCCGACGGACTGTTGACTTGCGGCTCAACACGGAGTGGAACTTCGACTTTCCGCCGCGCCGCTCACGTTCGTCGGAAGGACGCTGGATCTTGCGTCACGCCGAGGGCATTCCAACCGATATCCGAGTAGAGACCGGAGCATCGGACCTTGATCTGGACCTGCGGGAGCTGAATGTGCAGAGCCTGAACGTTGACGGGGGCGCCGCGGACATTGACGTGGTGCTGCCGGCCAATGCGGGACGGACGACCGCCGAATTCAACATCGGCGCGGCGGACCTGGACATCAGGGTGCCGGCCGGCGTCGCGGCGCAGATCGACTTCGAGGGCGGAATCTCGAGTCTCAACATCGACGAGTCGCGCTTCCCGAAGCAGGGCGACCGTTACGTCTCACCGGACTTTGGGAGCGCCGCCAACCGGGTGACGATCAAGATCGAAGCCGGGGTGAGCGACATCACCATCAATTAGCTAATCCACATCCCCTCCCTCCCCCAGCGGGCCGGGTCGCCGAATGCGGCCCGGCCCGTCAGATTTAAGCGCGCATGTCGTAGCGGGAGTCGTAGCGCAGGTCGCGCTGGCCGGCCAGGGCACGGCGGGAAAGTTCGGCCAGGTGCGCCGCGTAGGGGCCGAGGCCGGGAGTCTGCTCCGGCGACGTGACAACGGCTGCTGAAACCGCCCGGGTCATGGCGTCCATGCGGCGGGCCGGCGTGTGCGCGTCCGGTTGCTCCAGATCCGGTACGACTCCCAGCTCCAGGCTCAGCAGCGCCTCAATCTCGCCGGGCTGCGGGCGCAAGTCCTCCAGGGCGAGCGGGGCCAGCCAGAGCCAGAGGTCTTGCAGCTCGCGATCCACCAGTTCGTCCTTGATATGCAGACCCTCGACGCGCCGGGTGCCGAGTTGGATCAAGGGTCCGGCGGTGGGCCGTACGCCCAGTTCTTCTTCCAGTTCGCGCCAGGGGTCCGGATCGTCGGGCGCCAGGTGGCCGGCGCTGCTGACGTCCAGCAGCCCGCCCCAGGTGTCTTTGGTGAAGCCGCGTTGCTGGAGCACCAGGGCCGGCCCCTCCGGCTCGCCGGTCAGGACCACCCAGACGGTGCGGGTCTGATGCCAGTGACCCTCCTGGTGAATCCGCAGCCGCGGGAGCAAGCGGCCGGTGGGCCGTCCCTCGGGCGTAAAGACCTCCAGCAGTTCGCTTTGGTCGTCGTAGGTCATGCGGTGGTTGCACCGGGTCTGAGCGGACACTCGCGTACCATGCCGGGCAGCCTGGCTTCAGGATGGATACGCGCCCTATGCGATTCGGCTGCTGCGGACCTATCGAGAACATGCCGGCCATGCGAGCGGCCGGCTACGACTACGCGGAGTTGCGGGTCGTGGACCTGCGGCCCGACGACGACGACACCGTCTACGCCCCGATCAAGCGCCAGATCGAGGACGCCGGGATTCCGCCCGAAGCCCTGAACGTGTTCATCCCGCCGCACCATCCCGTGGTTGGGCCGGAGCGCGACCTGGAGGGCCTGCGCGCCTACGTGACGACGGCCATGGGCCGCATGCGCGACCTGGGGACGCGGCTGGTGGTGTTCGGGAGCGGTGGGGCCCGCTCCACGCCGCCGGGGTTCGACCATCACCTGGTGCCGGGGCAGTTGCAGGACTTTCTGCTGCTGGCCGGCGGGATCGCCGCCGATCACGACATGGACCTGGTCATTGAACCGCTGTGGCGGGACGTCTGCGACACCATCAACACCATCGTGGAGGGCTTCGTGGCCGCTCGCCAGAGCGGGCACCCGCGCGTGTGGACGCTGGCCGACTGGTTTCACGTCTTTCACAACGACGAGCCGCTGGAAACGCTGGCCGAAGTCGCGCCGCGCCTGCGCCACATCCACGTCCCCGTGCCTCCCATCCCCGGCGCGCCTGAACAGCCGACGGATCCCGGGTTCGACGCCTTTCTGGACGCCCTGCTGGCCACAGGCTATGACCTGCGGATGAGCGTGGAGGACAACGGCAAGCGCTTTACCGATTTCGCGACCCAGGCGGGGCCGGCGCTGGACTACCTGCGGGCGCGCGTTCCGGCGTCATGACGGCGGCGGACTCGCCCGCGTACGACTTCGACCGGTTCATCGACGGGATCGACGAGGCGCGGGAACCTTCGCTGGCGTTTCACCCGGGGATGGACTTCGACGCTTGGCGGGCGGCGCTGCTTGAGCGGGTTGAATCGCTGTTGGGCGACCTCCCGGCGCTGACCGGGGCCGAGCCGGAGATCCTTGAGACCACGGACTGCGGCGCCTACGTCCGGCACAAGCTGGTCTACGAGACTATTCCCGACGTCTGGGTTCCGGCTTGGTTGCTGGTCCCGGCCACCGCGTCGGCCGAGGAACCCGCCGCCGGCATCCTGGCGCTGCACGGCCACGGGGACGGCAAGGACCCACTGGTGGCCCAGGACGACGATCCCGGCAACATCTACCGCAGCTTTGCCCGGCGCTATGCCGAGCGAGGACACGTGGTGCTGGCGCCAGACGCGATCGGCTTTGGCGAGCGCGCCGAGGACTTCCGCCGCTATGGGCAGCGCGACGGCTGCAATATCAACTTCATGCGCGCGCTGCTGTTCGGCATCAACCTGATGGCGCTGAACATCCAGGACGACCGGCGCGGGCTGGACATCCTGGCCGCGCTGCCGCAGGTGGACGCGCGGCGGCTGGGCTGCGCCGGGCTGTCGTTTGGCGGCACACGCACGATGTACCTGGGTGCGTTGGACAAGCGAATCCGCGCGGCGGTGGTGAGCGGCTATCTCACCACGTTCCGGGCCTACGCGCTGGATACCGGGAACTTCTGCGGTTCGCAGTTTCTGCCGGGCATCTACGCCTACGCGGACGTGCCGGACCTGCACGGGCTGATTGCACCACGGCCGCTGCTGATTGAGGCCGGTCGCGCGGACCGCGGGTTTCCAATCGCCGCCTCCCGCGACGCGCACGCACGCGTGGCCGCGATTTATGCGGCGGCGGGCGTGCCGGAGCGGCTGGAGCGCGACGAGTTCGACGGCGGGCACGAGTACCGCGCGGACGCCTCGCTCGACTTCATGGACCGCTGGCTGGCGCCCGGCAGCCCGGCCGTTTCCTGAGGACGTAGCAAAAGAGGGCGCCCCCGGAGGAGCGCCCTCTTTGAACAGGCTGTTGGGCTAGCCGAATTTCAGGAACTGGCCCTGCACCCAGTTACCGTCGGTCAGCCGCCACCAGGTGACGCCGTTGACGATCTGGGTTTCGCCGGTGAGTTCAACTTCCGACGCGCCGGGCGCGACGTAGGCCACCGAGGAGTTCGGGTCGGCGGACACGCGCACGTTCAGGCCGGCCTGCGGAACCACGGTGGCGCGCACGGTTTCGCCCGCGGGCGGCTGGGTGGCCGCCGGGGCCGCCGTAGCGGCGGGCGCCGCGGTGGGTTGCGGCGCGGCCGGGGCGGCCGTTGGAGCGGCCCGGACGCCGATCTCCAGGTACTGCGCCTGCACCCAGTTGCCGTCGTCGACCTCGCGCCACTCGACGTTGTCGATCACCTCGATGACGCCGGTCAGCGCCAGTTCGCTGCCGCCAGGCGCGACGTATTGAATCTCGCCGGTTTCGGTGCTGGGGGCGGCGCGCACGTTCAGCCCGTCGCTGGGCACCACCACGGCCGTCGTAGCCACGGGCCGCGATTCGCGTCGCTCGATGACCTGGGCCGGGTCCGTCGGAACCTCCAGCACCTGGCCGACGAAGATGAAGTTCTCGTCGGGCAGATCGTTGAAGTCGACCAGATCGGCAACGCTCACGCCATAGGCCGAGGCGATGGAGAACAGCGTGTCGCCTTCCTGCACCGCGTATTCGATCGGGCCTTCCGGTGTGGGCGTGGGCGTGGGGACCGGCGGCTCGGTGGGCGTGGGCGTGGCGGGCGGCGGCGTTGGCTCGGGCACCGGCGGCTGGGTGGGCGCGACGGTGATCGGCGGCGCCACGGGAGTCACGCCTATGGCCGACGGGGTTGACGGTAGGCCTCCGGCAATGGCGGTTGGCGTTGCGGTTGGGGTGGCTCCCGCCGTGGGCTCTTCGTCACCGCCGCCGGTCAAGGCCATGACCAGCACCACAATCAGCACGATGGCAAGTACCGGAAGAACCAGCAGCGTGACGAACAGTCGGTACTGTCGCAGGCTCCTCACCGCAGCCCCCAATCTCTGGGGTTGCCGGGCTTAGGGCGCCCCCAGGTCAACAACTGCCGGCGGTCTCGCGCCACGGAGCCTCCCCTTATACGCCTGGGGCCCAAGAACGCGCGCTACAGACGAGAACGTAGCCGCATTGTACACGCGGAGCCCGCTAGCTGAATGCGGCGAGGCCCCGCCGGCCGCGCCCCGTCAGCCGGCTCGGAAGGTGACAGGCTCCGAGGTTGCGGTGTTGCCGGCCCGGTCAGTCGCGATCGCCACCACCTCGTGCTCGCCGGGCTCGCTGGACCAGACCACCTGGAAGGGTGCGAACCGGCCGACGCCCACCGATTCGCCGTTGACAAAGAACTCCACCCTGGCCACGCCGCCGGCATCCTCCACCTCAGCCCCCAGGGGCACTGTGCCGGCGGCCGCGCTGGTCTCGGGGCCCAGACCCACCACCTCAACGACCGGGGGTGTGTTGTCCACCACGAATCGCCGAAACGCAACCTCCGCGCCTCCGTCGGCGGCCCGGACCGTCAACCGCAGCGTGTATACGCCGTCGGGCAGCTGGATGGTATCGACCGCCCCGAGTTGTTGCTCAGTCAGGGGCGCCTCCATCGGCGAGCCAATCCGCGTCCAGGCACCCGGCGCGGGTCCGACGCCGTAGTGCAGCTCGGACACGATGAATCCGCCGATTGTGGCTGTGCCGAAGATCTCCATGATGGTTCGGACGGCCTGGCCTTCCGCCGGCGCCGTGATGTGGGCGCCGACCCCCGCGGCCGTCGCCACGGCCGATCCGGCGCCCCCCGCGAAGGCATCGGGCGGGAGCCGGAAGGGGGAGTCCTCGTCCAGCCCGCGTTGCCAGGCCTCCGCTTCGGTTGGCAGGACGACAAATACCCGTTCCTCCACCTCATCGAGCGGCGAGTCCGGCGTCGCCAGGAGTCCGGTGGGGACGTGGATGCGGAACGGCTGGTGGATGACGTCGCGCTGGGTTGGCACCGTTCCCGGCGCGAACTCCTCCATGCGGGTTTCCGGCGTGAACGGCGAGGGCAACAGCCCGGACAGCGTGTCGACCTCCTGCTCGATCACGGTCGGCGGGCGCGCCCAGTCGACGATGTCCAGACCCGCGTGCGCATGGTCCATGAAGCGCTGCCAGATCGGCCCGGCGCCGCGGACGCCGGTCACATCATCCATGGGGGTGCCGTCGGCGTTGCCGACCCACACGCCAGTTACCAGGTGCGGCGTAAAGCCCACCGTCAGTGCGTCGCGCGTGTTCTCGGTGGTTCCGGTTTTGACGGCGGCCGGACGGTCGGCCAGATCCAGCAGGTTGCGAACCTGCCCGAAGCCGACTTCGCGGGCGGCCCGATCGGAGAGGATGGACGTCATCAGGTAGGAGACATCGGGCGCAAGCACGCGGGCGCTGAGGGGAAGCCGCGCAAGCGCGAACGGCGACTGGTCCTCCGACAGCGAGCAGCCGTCGCCCAGCTGCTCGACGATCAACCCGCGCGCATCGCGGATGCACAACACCGCCGACGGCGTCACGCGCCGGCCACCATTGGCCACGGTGGCGTAGGCGCCGGTCAGTTCGAGCAGCTGCACCTCGTTGGACCCCAGGGCTACGGCCGGGCCGATGCGGGATCGGTCCGTGAGGGACGTGATGCCAAGCCGGTTGGCGATATCCAGCGTGGCGTCAATGCCGGCGAACAACTGGGTGCGCACGGCCGGAATGTTGAGTGAACTGCCGAGCGCCGTGCGCAGGCTGACCGGGCCGCGGAACTTCCGGTCGTAGTTGCGCGGCCGGTAGGGCTCCTGGCCGGCGATAGGCACGGTGGTCGGAATATCCAGCAGCATGGTGGCGGGGCTGTAGCCCCGCTCCAGCGCGCTGGCATACGTGAACAGCTTGAACGCCGACCCCGGCTGCCGCAGCGACGTGGTGACGTTGACCTGGCCGTCGATGGCCTCGTCGTTGAAGTCCAGGCTGCCGACCATGGCCAGGATTTCCCCGGTGGCCGGGCGGACGGCGACCAGCGCCCCGTTGGTGACCTCGCGGTCGGCCAGGGACGCCACGTGTTCGCGGACCGTGGCATCGGCCGCGGCCTGGAGGTCCAGGTCCAGCGTGGTGGTGATCTCCCAGCCCTGGCGGCTGATCTCGGGGCCATAGCGGTCCTGGAGGTCGCGGACCACGTAGTCCAGGAAGTGCGGGGCCGGGGAGCTTGTCTCCCGCGGCGGCGCGATCTGCACGTCCTCCTCCCGCGCCGCCACCACCGCCCCGGCCGGCGCCAGCCCGTGGCGGGCGATGGCCGCCAGCACCCGCAACTGCTCGCGCCGAGCGGCCTGGGGGTCCACGTGCGGGTTGTGCAGGGATGGGGCGGGTAAGAGGCCGACGAGCATGGCGGCCTCGGCCAGCGTGACGTCGGCCAGGTCCTTATCGAAGTAGGTCTCGGCCGCCGCGGCTACCCCGTAGGTCAGGCCACCGTAGTGGTTCTGGTTCAGATAGAGGCCCAGGATCTCGTCCTTGGAGAACCGCTGGCTGATTTGCCAGGCCAGTACGGCCTCGCGCAGCTTGCGTTCATAGGTCTCCTCGGGCGTCAGCAGGGCGTTTTTAACGAGCTGCTGGGTGATGGTGCTGGCGCCGGACACGACTTCGCCGCCCCGCCAGTTGTTCCAGAGCGCGCGGGCGATCGCGCGAATCTCCACGCCGGGGTTGTCGTAGAAGGTGGCGTCCTCGGCCGCGACCACGGCGATCTTGACGACCTGGGGGATGTCCTCGGGCGGCACCACCCGGCGGCGGCCCTCGCCCAGCAGTTCGCCCAGCGGTCGGCCGCGCCGATCGTGGATGGTGGTGGTCTGAAAGAGTTGGCCGCCGACCGTGGCGATCTCATCGACCGGCGGCAGGTCGGTCAGGAATGTGGCGGCGACGTTGAGCCCGATAGCCACGGCGGCGCCGGTGGCGATGACCGCGGCGACCACGACGGCGGCGACGCTGGCCAGCCCGGCGGCGGCAAGGCTGAGCCACAACCAGATGCGACCGCCGCGCTTGCGCGGTCGGGCGATCAGGCGACTAGGCTTGCGCATGGCTGAGTCTGAACAAGGGCCGGGCGCCCTTCCGTCTGCATCTCCTCAAGGCTACGCCGCGGGCGCCGCCGCCGGGACGGTGGACGACCCTCCCGCGCCCCGGTCCCGCTGGCGGCTTGCGGCACAGGCGCTCGGTCTGGTGGGCGTGTTCGCCATCGCGATCCTTGCGGTGGTCTACGCGGACGTGCTGCGCGACCGGCTGGCGGGCGCGGGCTACGCGGCCGTGTTCGTCATTACCGCCGTCGGCGCGGCCACCCTGATCCTGCCGGCGCCCGCGGCCGTGAGCGTGGGCGCCTTTGCCGCCGCGCTGGACAGCATCTGGGCCGTTGGCCTGGTTGCCGCTACGGGCCAGATGGTTGGCGAGCTGGGCGGCTACTACGTGGGGTGGTCCGGCAAGGGCGCGCTGAGCCATGTCAAGGGCTATGCCCGTCTCAGCGGCTGGATGGCCCGCTACGGCGTGCTGACCTTGTTCGTCATGGCGGCGATCCCGAACCCCTTCTTCGATGTGGCCGGCATGATCGCCGGCGCCACCCGGATTGGGCTGGTGCGTTTCGTCCTGGCGTCGTGGCCTGGATTGGTGATCAAAAACCTTGCCTTCGCCTGGGCCGGGGTGGCTGGCCTGCAACTGTTGGGCTGGCTGAACCACTAGCCGCTAGGCGCCGGACCCTTCGGTTGGCGGCTCCGGCGCGAACTCGTCGCCCACCAGGCGCCGCTTGGCCTCGTCGTAGGCAAAGACGCCGACAGCCACGACGATAATCAGCACGACCGCCAGACCGATGGTCGCCAGTGCTCCGGTGATGAATCGCATCGGACGCGCACCTCCCGCGTGGGTCCGCAAGGCGGTGTGCCTTGGGCCCAATTCTAGTCCTCGCTCACGGATCGCGCGTCAACGAGCGGCACAGTCTGTTACTTGGATAACCATAGATTCGCAACGGTGCGCCGTTTACAGGTTTGGAGCCACGCCACGCAGGCGGAGAGGCCGTGGAACCAGCCTCGAACCGATTAACTGGAACTCAAGTCTACGCGCTTCGGCTTGTCGCGCGTAACGAGGGTGTCGAGTCGTCGGTGTCGGCGACTTGAAGCAGCCGCAGCGAGTTCAGGTTGGCGAAGTGACCACCAGACCTCCACGCGGCCTGAATCGTGACTGGAATAAGCGGCTACGTGCCAATTGTTCCCTTTTTAACAGGTATGCGGTGCTACGGCTTCGGGGCGGCCGTTTGCTAGCCTCTGCGTCCCGCATCAGAGGCGCGGTGCGGGTAGCGGGGATGGGATGCTAAGCCAACGCACGTGGGAGGCGGCCCTCGGCGCGCTGCAAGTCGAGGTTCCGAAAGCGGATTTCGCAGCTTGGTTTCGTGATGCAAGGTTCGTTCGCGCCGGCGGGCGCGAGATCGTGGTAGCGGTCCCCACCGTCTTTGCCAAGGAGATCGTGACGCGCCGCTATCGGGAACTGGTCGCGCGCGCGGTCTCGACGGCGCACGGCGGTGACGTTGACGTTACGTTTGTGGTGCAGGCCGAGCCCGCGGCGGCGCCACCGAAGTGGCTGGCGGAGGCCCCGCCAGAGCCGGCGCCGGCGCCACGTGGGGGCGGGAGTTCCGACGTTCGTCTCAACCCCCGCTACACCTTTGAGCGCTTCGTGGTCGGCTCGTCAAACCGCCTGGCGCACGCTGCGGCGCTGCGGGTGAGCGAGCGGCCGGGCAGCGTGTACAACCCGCTCTTTCTCTACAGCGGGGTCGGGCTGGGCAAGACCCATCTGCTGCATGCCATCGGCCACGCCGTGCTGGCCCGCCGTCCAGACACCCGCCTGCGGTACGTGCCCTGCGAGACGTTCGTCAACGACCTGCTCTATGCCATCCGCACCGAGGGCCGGGGCGAGAGGTTGCGCCGCTTCCGCGAGCGCTACCGCGCCGTTGACCTGCTGATGGTGGACGACGTGGAATTTCTCTCGCGAACGGAGGCCTCGCAGGAGGCCCTGTTCCATACGTTCAACGCCATTTACGAGGCTGGCGGACAGATCGTGCTCACGAGCGATCGTCCACCGCGCGAGATCGCCCGCCTGGAAGCCCGCCTGCGCAGCCGCTTCGAAGTCGGCCTCGTGGCCGATCTCCAGGCGCCCGACGTCGACCTGCGGCGCATGATCTTGAATCAACAGGCCGAGGCCGCCGGCACCCGCCTGCCGGACGACGTAGTGGACTTTCTGGCCGACCGGATTACCCGCAACGTGCGGGAGCTGGAAGGCGCGCTGACCCGCACCCTGATCTACGCCGAGTTGCACGGGCTGCAGC
The DNA here is from genome assembly GCA_011523785.1 of Chloroflexota bacterium. Classification (GTDB taxonomy): domain Bacteria; phylum Chloroflexota; class UBA11872; order UBA11872; family UBA11872; genus UBA11872. The sequence continues at coordinate 19,429 of WTFW01000170.1, forward strand.
TGCAGCCATCCACCGCCGAGCAGGCGCTTTCGGGACTCGGCCGAGCGGCGGCTGATCGCCCGCCGGCGACGGACGCAATCCTCGCGGCTACGTCGCGCCATTTCGACGTTCCGCAAAACGATCTGCTGAGCAAGCGTCGTGACGCCCGCACGGCCGGGGTGCGCCAGGTTGCCATGTACCTGATGCGCAACGACGGCCGGGAAACGCTGCCGGAAATCGGGCGCATCCTGGGCGGCCGCGACCACACCACGGTGTTGCACGGCTGCGCCAAGATCGAGCGCCGGCTGAAGCTGGAGGACCAGCTCAAGGCCGATATCGAGGCGATCCGCGCGCACCTGGCCGACGGCTCCTGACTCCTGATTGTGGATAACTAGCCGTCCCATGTGGACAACTAGCCTTCGCTGTGGATACAAATGGCACGACCGGGGCTCACGCCTGCCCAGCTGCGACTACCCCCCGTTCGTATCCACTGTCTCGCCAGCTCTGCCCACAACCTGACCGTCAGCCACGAAGCCGCGTTGGGCCCTCGTCATCAGAAGGCCGCCCCGTGCGTCCGCTGCCCCCTCCACACACTTCACGCCGTTATTACGACTATTCTTAGTTTCTTAAATCCAATCAGCTGTTCTTGGAATAACACTCACAGCGCGATCTGCCAGAGCGGATGCTGGCGGTTTCCTCGTGTCGCGGACACCCCATGGGCACCTGAAGCGGCTTGACGGAGACTTGGGTGAACGTCTTGGACAGAACCCGCGGACTTCAGCAACCTGAACGTGTACAGGCAGTAGGCCAGGGACTACCGATGACGTTTTCGCGAAAGGTCGTGGGTGGCGACCCGAGCGATGCCATCGAGAATGCGCCTAGTGAACGGCGCTCGATTCTCCTGGATCGGATTGAGCCCAATCCGCAGCAGCCGCGGCGTCGGTTCGATCCCGAGGAAACGGCTGCGCTGGCTGAGTCAATTCGGCGGCATGGCGTACTCCAGCCATTACTCGTCACGCCGTCAACCACCCGGCCCGGACGGTTTGTCCTGGTTGCCGGCGAACGCCGCTGGCGTGCGGCCCGGACAGCGGGCCTGAAGGAGGCGCCGGTCACCGTCATCGCCGCTGACGCGCAACGGCGAGCCGAACTGGCGCTTGTGGAGAACATGCAGCGCAGCGACCTGGGGCCCATGGAACGAGCGGGCGCCTACCAGGCGCTGATCGACGACTTCGGCATGACGCAGGCGCAGGTCGCGGACATTGCGGGCGTCAGTCGCTCGAGGGTTGCGAACACTCTGCGGCTTCGGAAGCTCGATGCGGAGATGCGGCAGGCGTTGTCCGAAGGCCGCATCACGGAAAGCCACGGGCGCACGCTGGTGGGGATCTCCGATGCCGCGACCAGGCGTCGGCTGTTCCTGCAAATGCTGACCGGGCGCTTGAGCCTGCGCCAAGCCGAGCACGCGGCCCGCCGCACGGTGGCCCCGTCACAGGCGCCTGATGTGGAGCTGGAGCATGTCGCCGAGCGCTTGCAGTGGCGGTTGGGTACGCGCGTTCGCTTTGTGGGCGGTCGCAAGCGAGGGCGCATCCAGATCGAGTACCGAGACCCGGAGGACCTCGACACGCTGCTGAGCATGCTCTTGCCGGAGTAGATGTCACACGTGAAACATCGGTGGTCCGGCTTCTGGCGGCCCGGTTGGGTGACCAGCGTGTTGCTGGCGGTCAACGCTGCGGTCTTCCTGATTCAGACTGCGCAGGGCCCGGCCGGGCAGGCGTGGATCGTTCGATACGGGCTGATCCCCGCGGTGCTCGCGCAGGGTGAGCGGTTTTCAATCCCCGGCGCGCCGACGCCGTATGCGCTGACGCTGCTGAGTTCCTCGTTCCTCCACGGCAATCCGGGGCACCTGGCCGTGAACCTCGCCTTTATCGCGGTGCTTGGATCGATGGTGGAGCGTGCGGTTGGCGCATGGCGGTTTGCCGCGCTTTGGACGGCCTCCGTCATGCTGGGCGGGGCCTTCCACGTGCTGATGAACAGCGGATCCCTCGTCCCCACCATCGGGGCCAGCGCCGGGGTGGCCGGCCTGATCGGTGTCGTGACCGTGGGCGGCTGGGGCGGGCTGATAGCCGGCGGGTTGTGGCTGTCGGTCCAGATCGTCGGCGCCGTGGCTCGGACGCCGCAACTCCTGGATCCGGACGTGGCGTGGCAAGCTCACCTCGCGGGGTATGCCGTGGGTGTCGCGGGAGGATTGCTTGTGCGCTGGGAGATTCGGCGCCGCCGGAGAGCGCGGCTCGACAGGGCAAAGGCCCGGGAAGCCGAGGTCGTGAGGTCGGGTTGCGACGGTCGGGGAGGGATACATGGCTAACCGCCGCCGGTCGACGCGGCGCCGCCGACGCGCGCCAATCCGGCCCGCAACGCGACGACCGACCCCGTCAGCCGCTGCCCCACCGCGGCGCGGTACTACAACCGACTCGGCCGCTGTGGCGGCCGCGGTCAGCCGCGCGGTGGTTTCGTTGCCCTCGCTGCCCCACCTGCGCCGCGACTTGCTCCTTAGCGCGGCCCTGGGGCTTGGTCTGACGCTGGTTGTGATCGCCGTTGGGCTGGCGACCGGCTAACAAGCGGTGGCGTCGAGCGGGCTGTTACATATAATCCTGCTCGGTTGAGGCGGAGCCGACGCTGCGCGCCCGCTGGGTGCGGCGATCACGGAACCGTCCGTAGCGACGAAGGAAGGGTCGGGGACCTGACCCGCGTACGCGTCACGCTGGGAATAGCGGCCATCGCATTGCTGGTGGCCCTGGCTCTTGGCCCGGCAACCCTGGCCGCGCAGGTCACTTCGGGCTTCGGGCCGATCACGGTCGAGAAAAACACGTTCCTCAGCGCGCCGGGCAACCCGGAGTTGCAGCACAACATCCCGCAGCTGACCGTGACGGTGGGCAGCGAGACGCTGAGGGCCGACTTCCAGGAGTTCTTTGAGCGCACGGGCGGGCTGCAGCGGTGGGGCTTCCCGACGTCCGAGGTCCATGTCGAGGAGACGGGCACTCTGACGCAGTACTACCAGCGCGGGGTCGTTGACTTTCACCGGCGGCCCGATCTGGGCAACATCTATGTCCTGGAGCGTCGGCTTACCTGGGACTACTTCGGCGGCGGCCAGGGCGGCAGCCCCGATCTGGGCGCGGAAGCCGGAACGGTGAACCACAACTCCGGCGAGCAGCTTGGGCCGTGGAACCACAAGGTGTCGAACTTCTCGGTTGGGGGCGTTCGCACCGGCTTCCTGGACTTCTTTCACGCCTTTGGCGGCGTGCAGGCGTTCGGCTTCCCCAAGACCGAGGCTCGGAGAGACACCAATGCGCCGGGTACGGTGCACATCCCGGCGGCCACGCCGGAGTTCATTCGACAGTACTTTCAAGCGGCGGTGATGGAGTTCCACCCGCTGAGTGCGGAGGCCCCGGTCCAGTTGCGGCTGCTGGGCGACGACTTGCGAGACCAGAAATACCCAGCCGGCGCGTGGGCGACCTTCGGCGCCTTCCGCGCGGCCGTGCCGCTGACGGCCGGGCAAGCGTTTACGCCGACAGTCATCAACTACACCCCAGCACAGCCTCCGCCGACGGCAACCGCGGCCGCCACGCCCAGCCCGGCGCCAACGACCGCGCTGGAGCCACTGCGGGTAACGGGCGAAGTGGTTGTGGTGGGAACGACCGATGGCGGCGTTCTGCTTTACGACGGCACCAACTGGCGACAACTCGACACGGACCGCTCGGTGCTCAGCACCAACCGAGTCCAGGCGGTGCTGGTGGACCGGGACGGCCAGATCTGGGCCGGGACCGATGCCGGCCTCTTCCGCTTGAACCGAAATGGACACGGCGCGGCCTTCGATCAGGCGAGCACGAGCAACGGAATCGGGTCCGACAGCGTTTCGTCGCTGGCCGGGCGGCAGGCAAACGACTTCCTGTGGATGGCCCACCCGCGCCAGGGCGCCAGCCGCTTTGACGGGCAAAGCTGGGATCGCTTCCGCTCCGACAACACTCGCCTGTCGAGCTCCGACGTGCGTCAGGTACGCGCGGTTACGGGGACTGCAGGCGGCCTGTCGTTTGCCACGGCCAACGGCGCCGTGCTGTACGACGAGGGCGCCGACAGCTGGTTTTTCTACAACACCGATACGTCGGAGATTGCCAGCGATGACATCACCGCCGTGGAGGCGGACCTGGAGGGGGCCTTGTGGTTCGGCACGAGCAGCGCCGGCGTATCGCGGACCCGCAACCCGCTGTCGTGGGACCATTTCGACACTGGCGAAGGGCTTGCGAGCAACAACGTCCGTGACATCCTGATCGCCAGTGATGGAACGGTCTGGGTGGCGACCGCCGGAGGCGTGAGTTGGTTCCGGAACAACGAGTTTTCGACGGCCAATGTGGTGAATGCGGGGCTACCCTCAAACAGCGCCCGAGCGCTTGCCGAGGACAGCCAGGGTCACATCTGGGTGGCTACCGATGGCGGCGTGGGTCGCTTTGACGGGTCGGCGTGGACGGCGTTTACGACCGGGCAGGGACTGCCCACGAACAACGCGACTTCAATAGCCGTTGGCGTTGTGGTGAGCAGCTAGCCGCCGACGACCCGTCGACTGCGGGACCCAAGAGCGGCGGATGTCCTGGAAGCCCCGGCGGCTGTCCCGACGTGCTGCGCTAGTCGGCGAGACCCGTGCCCTGGCGGCTATGCCGGTCGCGGATTCGCGCCAGCCGCGCGAACTCAAGGGTCATTCGGCGCGACTCGGACGAGAGCACGATGTCGTCGGCCAGGAACTGGCTCAGGCCAACTTCAAACAGAAGGTCGTCGACTTCCGAGGGAGCCAGCGCGTACCCACTGGCAAGCAGCTGGGGCACGTCGACAGCCGTTGATGGCTCGCGTCCAGCCTCAAAGTCCGTTATCACGCTGACGCGTACGCCAGCCTTGCGCGCAACCTGCCGGGTCGTAAGACGGCCGGAGCGACGGTGTGTGCGCAGGCGCTCGGCAAGGAGCCCGCGATCAACGTGAAGGAGCTCGTCGTCGGCATCATCCTGATCGGGATTGAGCGTGGAGTTGACCGTGCGCGAGATGGAGCGGATGGCGGACTCGGCCACGCTGGCGATGGTTTCTTCGGCAAAGCGGCGGCGGGTGCTGGCCATGTCGTCGGGCACGTAGCCGGCCAGGACCAGGAGTTCGCGCGGATCGACTTCCAGCCCCTTGGCCAGCGTTACCAGGGTGGCGACGGTGGGACTCTTGTAGTCGCCGCTCTCGAGACGCGAGAGGTAGGAAGGAGCCAGGCCGCAACGCGCAGCGAGCGCCGCTTTGGTCAGGCGACGCTGCTCGCGGAGTTGGCGGACGGCGTTAGCAAAGCCCATAACAGGGGACAGGCAATATAGCTAGCCAGCCCGCCGCTTCCAAACCGGTTGTGGTTTGACGGCGCCCGAACCTGTAGTGCGCGAATTGGCGCGCGCGCTGCGGCGCAGAGCGCGAGGCGCGGCTGGAAGGCGTGGCCGGAAACGGTAACAATCCGCAGCGGGACCAGCGCGAACGCAGAACGGGAAGGCAACGCAATGGCGGACATCGTTCGACGAGCGGATGTGGTTTGGCGCGGAGACTTGCTTCAAGGAACGGGGACGTTCGATGTGGGAAGCGGCGCCTTGTCGGCGCAGGCCGTGAGTTGGCCCGCCCGCACGGAGGGGCCTGGCGGAAAGACCAGCCCGGAGGAACTGCTGGCCGCCTCGCACGCCAGCTGCTACGCCATGGCCTTCTCGCACACGCTGGCCGAAGCGGGTCATCCACCCGAGGAGTTGCGCGTGTCCGCGTCGGTCACGTTCGAGCCGCTGCCGGCCGGCGGGTTCAAGGTCGGCAGCAGTTCGCTCAGCGTGGAGGGCGTGGTGCCCGGACTGGACCAGGCGGGCTTCGCCGACCTGGCCGCGCAAGGCGAGGCCGGCTGCCCGATTTCCAACGCCATCCGCGGCAACGTGGACATCTCCGTCGAGGCCACGCTGGCAGGCTGACCCGATGAGCGACGGCCGCGCCGAGCTCACGCAGGCGCTGGAGACTCTGCTGCGCGCCATCGGCCCGCCCCCGGCCCCACCCGCCGAACTC
>WTFW01000106.1 GCA_011523785.1 Chloroflexota bacterium
CATGAACCACCCCACGCCAGCCAACCCCCAAACCCACCAAAAAACCACCCCAAATCACCTCAAGAGTTTTTTGGAAAAAACTCTTAATGCGCGCACACGACCCCGCCGCCACCCGGCTCGGCCGGCCCAAACCGCACGCATCCCGGCGTGCACAATCCCGCAATCCGCGCGAACATCACCCATGGCCCTCATCCTCGGCATTGACACCGGCGGCACCCACACCGACGCCGTGGCGCTTGATCCCGCCACTGGCGCCGTCATCGCCTGGCACAAGGCCCCCACAACCCATGCCGACCTCAGCCAGGGCATCACCGCCGCCATCGATGGCCTCCAGGGCATCGCCCCCAGCCGGATCAACCTCGTCACCCTCTCCACCACCCTCGCCACCAACGCCGCCATCGAAGGCCTCGGCGGCCGCGTCTGCGCCCTCCTCATCGGCTACGACCAGGCCATGCTCCACCGCTACGGCCTCGCCCACCGCATCCACGCCGCCGCCCTCGAATTCGTCCCCGGCCGTCACGACGTCTTTGGCGACGAACGCACTCCCCTTGACGAAGACGCGCTCCGCCGCGCCGTCGAACGCCAACGCGCCCACGTCGACGCGTTCGCCATCTCCAGCTATCTCTCCGTTCGCAACCCCGAGCACGAACTCCGCGCCGCCGAGATCGTCGCCGAGCTCAGCGACCTCCCCGTCGTCACCGGCGGCGCAGTCGGACACTCCCTCGACTCCGTCCGCCGCGCCACCACCGCCGTCCTCAACGCCCGGCTCATCCCCCACGTCGAAGTGCTGCTCGCGGCCATCGATCGCAGCATCGCCCAACGCGGCATCGCCGCTCCCATCACCGTCGTCCGCGGGGACGGGGCCGTCATGCCGTTGGCGGTCGCCAGAGCCCGGCCGGTCGAGACCCTGCTCTCCGGCCCCGCCGCCAGTGCCGTCGGCGCCCACCGCCTCTCTGGTCGCGAGGCCGCCCTCGTGGTCGACATGGGCGGTACCACCACCGACGTTGCGCTCCTGCGCGACGGCCGTCCCAAGATCAGCGACCGGGGCGCCACCATCAGCGACTGGCGCACTGCAGTTCGCGCCGCCGACGTGCGCTCGTTCGGCATCGGCGGCGACAGCCGCATCCTCGCCGACCCGCTGGATCTAAGCGTCGGCCCACAACGCGTCCAACCGCTGTCCGCCGCCGCCGCCGCAAACCCCGCCGTCGCCGAAGCCCTGACCCGCATCGACCATGACAACGTCACCCACCGCCTCGTCCCCGTCTGGGAATTCCTCACCCTCAATGGCGCCGCCGACAACGCCGTGCGCTCCGCAGCCGAGCAAGACATCTGCAACGCGCTCCATGCAGGCCCGCTCGACGTGTCCACCCTGACCAGGCGCGTCGGGTTGGCCGATGCCCGTCTGCTCAACCTGCGCTCGCTCATCGCGCGAGGCCTCGTTCGGCGCATCGGCCTGACTCCTACCGACGTCCTGCACGCTCGCGGCGACTTCCAGGGATTCGACGCCGAAAGCGCCGTTCGCGCCTGCCGCGTTGCTGCCCGCGAGAGCCGGGTCGACCTCGACACCTTCCTCGCCCGCACCCATGAACTGGTCATTCGGAAACTTGGCGAAGGCGTCCTCCGCCGCGCGGTCGCCGAGTTCGACCATCGTGCGTCCCAAGCGGATGACCGGCTGGGCCGCTTTCTCCTCGATCGCTCACTCTCGCGCAACCACCGTCGCGACCCGCTGGACATTCGTCTCCAGATAACCGATCCCATCGTCGCCCTCGGCGCGCCCGCCCAGGCATGGTTGCCCAAGGTCGCTCGGCGACTTCACGCGGAGTGCCGGGTGCCCGACCTCGCCGGCGTGGCCAGCGCCGTCGGCGCCGCCGCCAGCCCGGTCATGGAACAGGTCGAATTCCTTCTGCGTCCTCTCTACGCGCGCTCGGGCATCACGGGCTATGTGGTCCACGGTCCCATGGAGCGCCGCCGCTTCGCGTCCATCGCCGCTGCGCGCAGCTACATAGAGCGGGCCGGCCCGGACATGGCGCAGACTCGTGCGCTGGCGGCCGGCGTCGCCCAGCCGCGAGTCACCCACACTGAGCACAGCTGGGACGCCCCCGGCGGCAATCCCGGCGAACCCGGCTACCTCATGGAAACCCACTTCACATTCACCGGAGTCGGCCGACCCAACGCCTGAGGCTGCTCTCCCTTATAATTTCGCCAGAATTCCCCCTGGCGGCCCGTACGCGCGCTCCCCGCATGCGGCCCGACCGCGACGAGACGAAGGCGGCGCCGTGGCAAAGAAGTTCCTGACCGAGGAAGGCCGCACACGCCTGATGGCCGAGTTGGACGACCTCAAGACCGTCCAGCGGCCCGGCATCATCAAGCGAATCCACGAAGCCAAGGAGTTTGGCGAACTCAACGAGGGCAACGAGTCCGACGAGGTCCGCAACGAACAAGCCTTCATCGAAGGCCGAATCATGATGCTCGAGCGCCTGCTCAAGGACGCCGAGGTCATCAGCACCCACTCGTCCGACACCGTCGGCATCGGCTCCACCGTGCGTCTCAAGTCAGCCGGCGGCGAGAACGAATACACCATCGTCGGAACGGACGAGATTGACCTCCTCGACGGCAAGATCTCAAACGAGTCGCCGTTGGGGGAGGCACTCGTCGGACGCAAAATCGGCGAGTCCGTAACCATTCAGACTCCGCGCGGTTCTAACTCCCACGAGATTCTGGAGATCAGCTGAGCGACGACGCAGGCGCCGAGCCTTCCGGCGCGGGAGCGGCCGGCCGGCTGTTCGAGACGCGGCGCGCAAAGCTCAAGCGGATCGAAGCCGCGCAAGGCACCGCCTACCCCGCCAGGCCGCCACGCTCTCACACAGCCGCCGATGCCGTCGCGAGGGTCGACGATTCCCCGCCACTGGACGTTGACGTTGCGGGCCGGCTGCTGGGCTTGCGACGCATGGGCCGCACGACATTCGCCCACCTACGCGACGGCTCGGGGGAAATCCAGCTCTACCTGAATCATCAAGCCCTCGGCGGCGACGCCTATCGCACGGCACTGGAAACACTTGACGTGGGGGACTTCGTTTCGGCCGGCGGCCCCCTCTTCCGCACCCGCACCACCGAACCCAGCGTGCGGGTGGAGCGTTTGCAGGTGGCTGCCAAGGCTCTTCGCCCGCTTCCCGCAAAGTGGCATGGCCTTCACGACGCCGAAACACGCTTTCGCCAGCGCTATCTCGACATCCTGGCCAATGACGACGTTCGCCGCCGATTCGAGGCGCGAACGTCAATTGTGTCGGCCCTGCGCAGGGTCCTTGACGACCAGGGGTTCCTGGAAGTCGAGACCCCAACGCTCCAGCCGGTCTACGGCGGCGGAGCCGCGGAGCCTTTCGTGACGTCGTACGCCGCGCTCGACCGCGACTATTTCCTACGAATTGCCGATGAGCTCTATCTCAAGCGACTGCTCGTTGCCGGCTACGAACGTGTCTATGAAATCTGCAAGAACTTCCGCAACGAGGGCATCGACAGCTCGCATTGCCCCGAATTCACCATGCTTGAGTGCTACCAGGCCTTTGCGGACCTTGGTGACATGCGCAAACTCGCCCAGGAACTCGTCGAGGCCGCCGCCAAGGCCGCCTGCGGAACCACGCGAGTCCAGCTTGACGACCACATTCTTGATTTCACGCCGCCCTGGCGTCGGCTGACGTATCGCGACGCCCTGCTCGCCGGCGCCGGAGTCGATCTCGAAGGCGACAGCAGCCGTTCGGCCCTCAACGACGCCGCCAAAGCCAACAAGGTCCCGGTCGATCCCTCCTGGCCGCGCCCGAAGTTGCTGGACGAACTGATGAAAACGCTCGTCGAGCCGACGCTTGTCCAGCCCACGTTCCTGGAGCGATACCCGACTGAGACGGCACCGCTGGCCAAGCGCTGCCCTGACGATCCGCGTTACATCGAACGCTTTGAGGTGTTCGTCAACGGAATGGAGATGGCCAACGCGTACACCGAGCTCAACGATCCGCTCGAACAGCGTGCCCGCATGGAGGAACAGGCCTCGGCACGCTACGGGGCTGACGCCACCCCGGTTGACGAGGACTTCCTGCTAGCGATCGAACACGGCATGCCCCCAGCCGGGGGCCTTGGTATTGGCGTCGACCGGCTGGTCATGGCGCTGGCGGGCGTCACCAACATTCGCGAGGTCATCCTTTTCCCTCAACTTCGCGACCGTTCGTAGAATTAGCGCCACCCGTTTTCCGCGCTGACCGCGGCGCGCCCCACACGCCCCTGAAAACCCGATGCTGCCCCTGAGATTCATTCGCGAGCACGAGGCGCTGGTGCGTGAACGCCTGGCTACGCGCGGCGGGGATATGCCGCTGGATGAATTGCTCAGACTGGACAAGCAGCGGCGCCGATTGCTGACCGAGGTCGAAGAACTTCGTGCCGCGCGAAAGCGGGTCTCCCGAGGCATCGGCAACGCGTCCGGAGCCGAGCGTGAGGCTCTCATCGCACGGACTCGCCAACTCACGTCAGAGCTTGGCGACCAGGAACCCGAGCTGGACCGGATTCAGAACGAGGTCGATCGGTTGCTCCTCGAGATCCCCATGCTCCCCCATGCCGCGGCGCCAGAGGGCGACGCGGATCACCCCGGCCAGGTGCACTATTGCAGCGGCACTCCAAGTCCGAACAGCCGAACGCCGCCGCATGACGAGATTGCCAGGGACCTGGGGATTCTCGACTTTGGCCGGGCGTCCAAGGTGGCCGGATCCGGATTCTGGATCTTCCGCGGTGCCGGGGCCCAGCTTCAGCGTGCCTTGATTCAGTGGATGCTGGACTTTCAAGTCCAGGAGCATGGCTATCGCGAGTTGTATCTCCCCGCGCTCGTCACCGAGACTGCGATGACTAATGCCGCCAAGTTGCCAAAGTTTGCGGGCGACTCATATGCGGTCGACAACAGCCGCCAATGGCTCAGTCCGACCGCCGAGGTAGCGCTGTCCGAGTACCACGCGGGCGAAACCCTCGACACAGCTATGCTCCCGGCAAAATACGTGGCGTACGCTGCGGCATTCAGGCGCGAGGCCGGTGCGGCGGGCGTTGAGACTCGGGGTCTACGCAGAGTGCGCCAATTCGACAAGATTGAGCTATTCAACGTGACTGCGCCCGAAGACTCATACAACGCGTTTGAGCGCATGCGAAGCGAGGCGGAGGCCGTGATCCGGCGCCTGGAGCTGACATATCGCGTGCGCGAGGTGCCGACCGGCGACCTGGGCTTTGCCGCGGCCAGGCAGTACGACCTGGAAGTCTGGTCGCCCGGGGCCGGGGAGTGGCTGGAAGTATCGTCCGTTTCGAACTGCGAGGCATTTCAGACGCGCCGAGCCGGCGTCCGCATTCGCAGGCCGGGTTCTGCAAAAGCCGAATACGCGCACTCGCTCAACGGCACGGCCCTGGGTCTGCCGCGTACCTTCGTTGCCTTGCTCGAGAATGGTCTGCAGGCAGATGGAACCGTCGTCATTCCGGAAGTGCTTCAGCCCTACATGAGCGGCCGCTCGCAGATTGAGGCTGAAACGCCATGGCCCTGACCGACGCCGCTCGCGCCCATCCACTCTTCGATCTCGTCGGCGACACGCCGCTGGTCGAAATCACGATCTTTCGCGCCGAGTTTCCCGAGGCCACGGTTCTCGCCAAGCTCGAGTCCATGAACCCTGGCGGATCAATCAAGGACCGCCCGGTGGCTCGAATGTTGCTGGACGCGGTGGCCGACGGGAAGCTGGGCTCCGGGCAGATCGTTCTGGACTCATCCTCGGGCAACGCCGGTATCGCCTACGCGATGTTTGGGGCGGCGCTGGGTTATCCGGTGGAAATCGTGATCCCGGCCAACGCCAGCCAGGAACGGCGTCGCCGTCTCACGGCCCACGGCGCACACCTGGTGATTACGGATGCCATCCTCGGCTACGACGAGGCGCTGCGTGAAGTTCAGCGTCGATACGAAGCGGATCCCGCCCGCTACTTCTTTTCAGATCAGTACAGCAACGACTCGAACTGGCTGGCGCACTACGAAGGCACGGCCGTCGAGATCCTGGCCCAGGCCCCGGAGGACTTTACGCACTTCGTAAGCGGCGTCGGCACGGGCGGCACCATGACCGGCGTGGGCCGGCGGTTGCGCGAAGAACGACCTGACATTGAGATCGTGGGAGCCCTGCCGCCCGTGTTTCCGGGGGTCGAGGGGCTCAAACCGCTGGGCCAGGGACACATCGAGCCCGCCATTCTCGACCGGTCGGTCGTGGACACCTGGGTTGATATCGACATTGACGCCGCGGGCGACCTGTCGTTCGACCTGGCGCGCGCCGGAATCTTCGCGGGGCAATCATCGGGCGCCTATCTCTATGCCGTGCGCCAGATCCTCCTGCGGGAACCGCGTGCCTGCGTGGTCACCGTGTTGCCGGACGGCGGCGACCGGTACATATCGTCGGGGCTGTGGGAGCCGTGATCGAGGCTCACGCGGCCTGGTCATCGGGAGGTTCCAGTCGCCTTCACCTTAGGCCCGGAACTTCCCGACGCTTGCCTGCCTGATGCCGCCGTTGAGGCTGGGGTTCAACCCGCGCATCGTTCCCCACGACCGCCGCCGGCTGCTGTCGCAACTGCGGGAGATCGTCGACGTCGCCGTCCGTCTCGAGTTCCAGGTGGTGGAGCTGAATCTCGACACGTACATGTACGAGTTGGGCCTGCGCACCTTCTTCGATGCCGATCTCATCGAAATCCTTGACGCCGCACCGATGCGCTTTCACCTCAATGTGTTTCGCGATGCATCCACGCGGCGCTGGCCGTCGCTGACGGACCCAAGCGCGTCGGATCGAAGCGTTGCCCTCCGCCAGTTCGTACAGATCATCGAGTTCTTCGAGCAGCGGCACGCGATGGAAATGTACGTCGCGCATCCAGGTCGCCGAATGACGGCGGACGCGCAGCACATCGACGTGCTGCGCGAGAGCTTCCGCACGATTCACGACCTGTTCCCAGGCCTGCCAATTGCGGTCCAGAATGCGAGCGACGGCGCCGTGCTGAGTGCCCTCGACAGCGTCCTGGCCATGCTGGACGCCACAACCACGGTGCGCTTTGCGTTGCATACGGGCCGGGCCTTTCACGCCGTGAACGGCGATCGCCTGGCGTTCGAAGCGCGGCTGGACTACATGGCGCGCTTCGCCGACCGGATGGCTGAGATTCGCTGGCACAACACCGCCCCCGGACGCGAACCCAACATGCCGCTGCACGTCGGCCTTGAACGCGGTCTGGACCTCGGCAAGGTCATGCGCACGATCGGACGCAATCCCGGCACCGTGCACATGATTGACACCGTCGGTCTCAACCCGGCGGGCCTGCTGCGCGAGGTTCGTGCCCTGCGCCACGCCGTCGGGGTATAAAGAAGCGCCGCTACTCGTACTTGAAGAGACGGACGGCCAGGCCAAAAAAGACGACCAGGAAGACCGACAGCACGCCAAGGTTGAGCGCCATCGAGTGCACGGGGGCGCCGCCAACCATCAGCTGTCGCATTGCATCCCCCAGGTAGGTCAGTGGCATCGCGCTGACCACCGGACGAATCCAGTCCGGCATGGTGTCCAGGGGAAAGAAGATGCCCGACAGGAACAACATCGGAAACGTGACCACCTGAGCGATGGGAAAGAACCCCTGCTCCGTCTTTGCAAAGGCGCCAAGGAAAAACCCAATCGCAACGAATGCCAGCCCGCCCAGGACCGTGACACCCGCGAGGGCCGGAAGATTCTCGACTTTGACCGAGACTCCGCCAATGAGCACGGCCAGCACGACTAGCAGCACGGTCTGGAGAAGTACCACCACCATCCGAAACGTCACGTCGGCCCCAACCAGCGCCCAGGCCGGCAAGGGTGTGGCCGAGAGACGGCGGAGGACCCGGCGTTCGCGCAGGGACACCATGGCGATGGCGCCGAACACGCCGCCGTTCATCACGCTCATGGCAATCAGGCCGGGCATGATGAAGTCGATCACTTGCAGCCGTTCTGATTGAAGCGTCTGGAAATCGGCGGTGACCACCGGGTGCGTCTGCGTCAGGGCACGGTCGGCGACCTCGAATGCGCGGAGAAGCACTGGAATCACAACTTGCTGGGTGGTCTGTTGCGACGGGTCAAAGTGGACCTGGAGCGGCTGCGGAGCGCCTCCGTCGATCGAGGCGCCGAAACCACGCGGAACGACAATCACAGCGCGCCGGTCACCGTCCGCGAGGCTGGCGATCTCGGACTCACGGTCGCCGCGAGTGAGTTCCAGGGCCTCGAACTGGCTCAGAACCTCACCCAGAGTCGCGGCCTGAGGCGAAGCGTCCTCCATGACCAGGCCGACTTCGTAGCTGGCTCCGTCATCGCCTCGACCCAGCACGATGCCGAAAATGCCAATGAAGAGGATCGGAAACGCGAGGGTCCAGAAGAGCGCGGTGCGATCACGCACAAAGTCGCGGTAGTTCGTACGGAGAAGCGGCAGGAAGGCGTTCAATCTCGTAGCGTCCGTCCGGTGAGCTTGAGAAAGACGTCCTCAAGCGTGGCGTGGCGGACCCGCATGCTCTCCAGCGGAGCTCCACGCTCCTGAGCAAGTTCGAGCAGGCTACCCATGGTGCGCGGGATATCGCTGCTGAAGATGCTGTGGGCCGATCCCTGCGAGGTCGCGCTGGTCACTCCCGCAAGCCCGCTCATATCGTCCGCCGTGAGCCCGTTGTTCGAGACGAACTCGATAGCGTCCTCGTCAAAGCTGGCCCGCACCAGCGCTCCCGGACTGTCGAGCGCAATGATCCGACCGTGGTCCATCACGGCCACGCGATCGCAGAGGCGTTCGGCTTCTTCCATGTAATGCGTCGTCAGCACCACCGTCATCCCATCGGCCTTGAACCCCTCGATGATTTCCCACAGGTTTCGGCGAGCCTGCGGGTCCATGCCTGTTGATGGCTCGTCCAGGAAGACCAGCCGCGGTTTGTTCACCACGGCCAACGCCACCGAGAGCCGCTGTGCCTGCCCGCCCGACAACTCCGCAATGCGGGCGTTACGCCGATCTTGCAAGCCCATCAGGGCGATAAGTTCGTCGGTCTCGGCCTGCTGCTCGTAGAACGATCCAAAGAGGCTGATGACTTCATGCACTCGCAGGCGCGGGTAAAGCGCCACCTGCTGCAGTTGCACTCCGACGAGCCGCTTGAATTCTTGACCGGATGTCGCGGGGTCCAGCCCAAGGACGCTGACTTCGCCGCTATCGCGGATACGCAGCCCTTCGAGGATTTCGACGGTCGTGGTCTTCCCGGCCCCGTTGGGCCCGAGCATTCCAAAGACCTCGCCCTCCGCAACGTCGAACGCGACGCCGGCCACGGCCTGCAAATCGCCATACGCCTTGCGCAGGTCGCGAACTTCGATTACGGGCATGCGCGAACGCCTTGGTCGGGTCGAGAGGGATACGGACCTTCGAAAGCTTAATGCCGGATCCGCCGCGGGAAGGTTAGATTCGCTCCAATATCAGCGCTGCCTGGTCATCCACCTGCGCTCGCCAGCCCGGCGGCACCCAGGTGGTCGCGTCCTCCTGCAACACCAGCAGCGGGCCGCGCGCCCGCAAGCCGACGTGTAACTCGGCGCGGCGGAAGACGCGCGCGTCTTTGACCTCGCCGTCGATTACCACTGACGTCCGCCGTACCTGCGGGCGCCCGACGTCCGGCACTTCGACCCTGGGCAGCGGCGGCTGCTCGATGGAAGCGATTAGTCGAGCAACGACGACCTCCACGGCCGCTTCCGGTCGACTGTGCGCGTATCGATCGTGATGCCGCCGGTGAAAGCCGCGAACGGCGCCGGCAATGTTGCGGCCACGGAGCGGCACCGTCAGCTCGAATGACTGTCCGGCGTACCTGAGATCGAGCAGCCGTTGCAACCGCGGACGTCCCGAGCCGGCAAAGTCGCGGCGCGCATTCCGCTCCAGGCGACCGAACGCGGCGGCCAGGCCCCGCACGCTCCTCGCGGTCGCCGGACGCAGCAGCGTGGCCGAATACTCCCGAATGTGTTCGCCGCTGAGCGCGCCGAGCGCGGACAGCACGCCCGGATACCTTGGCACCAGCACGCGATCGATCTCCAGGCGCTCGGCCAGCGCGCAGCCGTGCAGCGGTCCCGCGCCTCCGAACGCCAGGAGCGTGAAGTCGCGCGGGTCGTAACCGCGCTCAAGGGTGATGACGCGCAGCGCGCGCTCCATGTGGGCGTCCGCCACGGCCACCACGGCCGTCGCTGCCCGGTGGCGCGCGTCGATCGATCCATCGCCAGCAGCCGTGAGCCGGTCTATTGCCTCCGCCGCGGCGGAGGCGTCCAGCGCCACGTCGTCGGCCAGCGTGGCATCGGAAATTAGCCGGCCCAGTACCACATTGGCGTCCGTCACCGTCGGTTCCCTGCCGCCGCGGCCGTAAGCGGCGGGTCCGGGCTGCGCTCCCGAGCTGCGCGGACCGACGCGTAGACCGCCCGCCTCGTCACGCGAGGCAATCGATCCGCCGCCGGCTCCCACCGTATGAATATCGGTCATCGGAATCGCCACCGGCAGCCCGCCAACCGTGGCGTCGTTGCGGCGCAGCGGCTCGCCTGGGCAAATCGCAACGTCGGTCGAGGTTCCCCCCATATCCAACGTCACGATGTGATCGAACCCGGAAGCGGCCGCCACGGCGCGTGCCCCAACGACCCCGGCCGCGGGACCGCTGAGCACGGACTGCACCGGCGCCGCGGCCGCTTCGGACGACCGCAGGACGCCGCCGCTGGACTGGACGATCCAGAGCTGCCCTGGGACGGCTCGCTCCAGGCGGCGAATGTAGCGCCCCATTACCGGCGCCACGTACGCGTCGACCGCGGTGGTGCTGGTGCGCTCGTATTCGCGGTGCTCCGGCAGCACCTCGGACGAGATGGAGACCCAGCGCACGCCGGCCCGCCGCAGCGCGGCGCGCACCGAGCGTTCGTGCGACGGGCGCAGGAAACTGAACAGCAGGCAAACCGCGGCGGCTTCAGGCGCGAGCTCTCGGACGTCCTCGGTCAACCGGTCCAGCGATTCGCGTTCCAGCGGACGTCGCACGGCGCCGTCGGCCCCCACCCGCTCATCAACTTCCAATCGCAGGTCTCGCTCGATCAGCGGCGCCGGCTTGCGCGGCTCGACGGCGTAGAGGGCCGGGCGGTTCTGGCGAGCGATCTCCAGCACGTCACGAAACCCGGCCGTGGTGACCAGCACGGTCCGGGCGCCCTTGCGTTCCAGGACGGCGTTGGTGGCAACCGTGGACCCGTGGACGACCGTCGCGTCAGACTGAATCCCGGCGCGACGCAGACCTTCCAGGACCGCCTGGGACGGATCGTGTGGGGTGCTGGACACCTTGAAGATGTGCAACCCGTTCGCCGTGGCAACGGCAAAGTCAGTGAACGTGCCGCCCACGTCGACCCCCACGCGCACGGCACTCACGGGACGCGATGTCTTGAAAGCAAAGGCCTTGTCGGCTTCCTGGCTGTCAGCGAGCGATCCGCGAGCATAGGCAGCCAACCGCGTACGTCAACCACACACAATCACTTGGAAGCGCACGCGAACCGTCGCCTGAGGCTGCAAGAATAGGTCCATTCATTGCGTAGCCTCGACGGTATGGACGACTCCATTCCGCGCCGACCAGTGCCGCCGACCACCGTCAGGCGGCTCTCAACGTATTACCGCGTGCTCGGAACGCTGCAGTCCAACGGACAGCCAAGCGTGTCATCGGAGACCCTGGCTTCGCTGACGGGCTTCACCGCCGCGCAGGTCAGACGCGATCTCGCCTACTTTGGCTCGTTTGGCAAGCGCGGTGTGGGCTACGACGTCTCGTCGCTACAAGAGCAACTGGCGGCGATCCTGGGCATCGACCGCGGGTGGCGCATTGGGCTGGTTGGCGTCGGCAACCTTGGTCGGGCGCTCATGGCCTATCCCGGCTTCAACAACCAGGGGTTTGACGTCGTCGCAGCCTTCGACAGCGAAGGGTCAGTCATCGGCTCCACGGTCAACGGGCAGCGCGTGCGCCCCGTGGGCGAGCTCGAGGACGCCGTGCATGACGAACGCATCGACATGGTCATCGTCACGGTTCCGGCCGCTGCCGCGCAGCAGGTCGTCGACCAGGCGGTAGCTGCCGGCGTTCGCGCCATTCTGAACTTTGCACCAACCCAACTCCGGGTTCCCTCGCAGGTACAACTGTCGAACGTGGATCTGGCCGTGGAAGTTGAGTACCTCTCATACTCGCTGGCGGAGTGAAATTGCGAACGTTATCCCGCTGCCGGTTCGCGAGCCGCACCATTGGCGCGTATCATGCGCGGAGTTTGTGAAAATGATCACAACGCAGCCGCGCGCGGCGAGGGGACAGGCGAAGCGCACCGATGCCTAGCTGGGTAGCGATTGTCATCCTGATGGCCGTCGCGTTCCTATTCGCGGTCGGCAGCCTTGTCGGCACCCTCCTGCTCAAGCCGCGCCGCAAGTTCCCCGCCAAGGTCGAAGCCTACGAGTCGGGCATGCCACCCATCGGCGACGCGCGCGGCCGTCACAACATCCGCTTCTACCTGGTCGCCGTCACGTTTCTGATCTTCGACGTCGAGTTGCTCTTCTTCTACCCCTGGGCGCTCTACTTCAACATGATCGACGACCAGTTGTCCTTGTTCCTGGCCGGCGTCGTCTTCATCCTCATCCTGGCGGTGGCGTTTGTGTATGAGTGGCGCAAGGGCGCCCTGGACTGGAACCGCTAGCCCGTGTTGGTGCCCGCCGCCTCGCCGACCCTGACGCCCGAAGCAATCCTGGAACGAATCCGGGATCACGCTGGAGCCGCCTATCTGGGCGGACGCGTCGATCACGGCGATCCGGTCGCCGAAGTCTCGCCCGCCGCGCTGCCCGACCTGTTTCCGGCCTTGTGCGACGACCGCGACCTGCGGCTTGAGCAGTTGGTCGACGTCACCGCGGTGCACTGGCCGCTCGACGCCGGGCGCGAGTTCCAGGTCGTGTGGCAGTTCCGGTCGCTCACGAACAACCTCTTTGCTCGTGTCACCGCCCGGCTGGCCGATGGCGCCTCCGTCGCCTCCGCGACCGCAACCTACGCCTCCGCTCTATACCTGGAGCGCGAGGTCTTTGACCTCTTCGGGATCGGTTTCACCGGCCACCCCAACCTGAAGCGCATCCTGCTGCCGGAGGGCTATGAGGGCCATCCGCTCCGCAAGGAATATCCCGTGGAAGGTCCGACCTTCCCCGAGGACGCCCACCGCAACGATCTCGTCGGACAGCTTGACCCGGACGACTTCTGGGCCGACGTGGACAAGGCGAACGGCGCATGAGCGTGGACACCGGCATGGCCGGGGCCCGCGTGGACCTGGAACGCGGCAGCGGCGACAACATGATCCTCAACATGGGCCCCCAACACCCCAGCACCCACGGCGTGCTTCGCCTGGTGATTGAGCTCGACGGCGAGGAAGTCCGCCGCTGCGACGCCGACATGGGTTACCTGCACCGCGGTGTCGAGAAGCTGCTGGAGGTCCATGACTACCGCGGCGGCATCACGCTGACGGACCGGATGGACTACACCTCAGGTCCGTCAAACAACATGGGCTACCTGATGGCCATCGAAAAGCTGATGGGCATCACGGACGAAATCCCGCTGCGAGCCCGCTACATGCGTACCGCCGTGGCGGAACTCTCGCGCCTGGCCGCCCACCACATCTGGCTGGGAACCCACGGCCTGGATATCGGCGCGATGTCCGCCTTCCTCTGGTCGCTCAGAGAGCGCGAGAAAATCCTCTACCTGTTCGAGGAAGCCTGTGGCGCCCGGCTGACCACGTCCTTCATGCGAGTCGGCGGCACCGGCCCCCACGACGTGGGCGATCAGTGGCTGGACAACGTGGAAGCCTTCCTCAACGGCTACACGTTGGATGAAATCGATGCACTGCTGACCGAAAACGAAGTCTTCATCGAGCGCACCCGCGACGTCGGCCTGATCACCCAGGAACAGGCCCTTAGCTACGGGCTGACCGGTCCGGTGATTCGCGGTTCTGGCATTGCCTGGGACTTGCGCAAGGCGCAGCCGTACGCGGCCTATGACCTCGTGGACTTCGAAGTTCCAGTCTTCACCGAGGGTGACGTCTACGCCCGCTACCTCGTGCGGCTGAACGAGATGTACCAGTCCAAGCGAATCATCGGCCAGTGCGTCGAGGCGATGCGCGACTTGCCGCTGGACGCGCCCTCGAACGTGGACCTGCCACAGGTCGTCCCGCCCGACATCGGCCGTGTGCCGGTGGACATGGAAGCGATGATCAACCACTTCAAGCTGGTGATGCACGGCGTCCAGCCGCCCCCGGGCGAGGCCTACTTCGGAATCGAGAACCCCAAGGGCGAGCTCGGCTTCTACTTCGTCAGCGACGGCTCGGGCATGCCGTACCGTTGCCACGTACGCTCGCCGTCGTTCGTGAACCTCAGCATCATCGAGGAAATCAGCGTGGGCAGCCTGATCGCCGACGTGGTAGCCATCATCGGCAGCGTCGATATCGTGCTGGGTGAGGTTGATCGATGAGTACGGATACCGTCACGCTCACTGTCGACGGCATCGAAGTGCAGGTGCCGCGTGGCGCCACCGTGCTGCAAGCCTGCGAGTCCATCGGCGTCGAGATTCCCACGCTTTGCACGGACCCGCGGCTGAAGCCCTATGGCGCCTGCCGCATGTGTGTGGTCGAGGTGCAACCAGGTCCGCCGCGACCCACGGCCTCCTGCACGACTCCGGCCGGCGATGGCATGACGGTGGTGACCAACAGCCAAAGCATCATCGACATCCGCAGGCACGTGATCGAGCTGCAGCTCCAGCACCATCCGCTGGACTGCCCGTACTGCGACCAGGCGGGAACCTGCGAGTTGCAGGACGAGGTCTTCGACCAGGAGATCTTCCAGAGTCCCTACGAGACCGTGCCCAAGGCGCACCCGGAGGAGATCCTCAACGAAGTCATTCTCATCAACCACAACCGCTGCATCCTCTGCGGTCGCTGCGTCCGCATCTGCGACGAGCAGATTGGCGTGCGCGCGTTGGACTTCGTGGAACGCGCGGTCGGCACGTTCATCGCGCCGGCCCAGCACGAGTTCATGGACTGCGAACGCTGCGGCATGTGTATCGAGACGTGCCCCGTCGGCGCCCTGCTGAGCCGTCCGTTCAAGCACTCGGCGCGAAGCTGGCAAACCGAAAAAGCCGCCTCCACCTGTCCGCACTGCGCGGTTGGATGCTCGCTCCTGGTGGAGTCGCGGCATGGCGAAGTCGTGCGAACGCGATCCAACGGCCTGGAAGAACCCGACCGCGGCATTCTCTGCGCCAAGGGCTTCTTCGGCCACTCCTTCGTGAACAGCGAAGACCGGATCACCCAACCGATGGTCCGGCGCGGCGGCGTGCTCTGGCCGGTGAGCTGGCGCGCCGCGCTGGACGCGATCACCACTGGCCTGCGCGACGTTCTGGACACCCACGGCCCCAGTGCCGTTGGCGTCGTCGGTTCGCCCAACACAACTAACGAAGACAACTACACGCTCCAGCGATTTGCCCGCGCCGTGCTCGGAACCAACAACGTGTACAGCCAGGACAGCGGCTTGCACGCCACCGCCCGCACGTTGCGCGCGGTGCTCGGCAGCGACGTAGGCCCCCACACGCAGAGCGAGTTGCTGGAATCTGACCTGATCCTGGTCGTCGGCGCGGACATCGGGCAGACGCACAACGTCGTTGGGGCGCACATCAAGCAGGCGGCCCGCGACGCGGGACGCAAGCTGGTTGTCGCCACCCGCCTCGGCAGCGGGCTCGATGACTTCGCCACTTTGTCGGCGCGCGTGCGCCCCGGCGCGGAAGCCGCTTTCCTCAACGCAATCGCGAGTGGATCCGACGATGGAATCGACGCGACGACCGGTGTTGACGCCGAGTCGTTCGCCGAGATCGGCCAGCTGGTTGCCTCAGCCGGCTCCGTGGCCGTCGTCTGGGACACCGGCGTGTGGACGCTCGGCAAGGCCGCCAAAATCGCGCAAGCCGCCGCCAATCTGGCGCTGGCCAGGGACGGCGTGAAGCTGTTCCCGCTGGCCGAGCGCGCCAATTCGGTCGGCACCTTCCGGGTCGGCATGGCCCCCGACCTCCTGCCCGGCGCTCGCCCGCTCACGGATGCCGACGCCCGTGGCCAGGTTGGCGAAGCCTGGGGCGTCGATCTCAACGACGAACCGGGCCTTCCCTTCAACGACTTCGTCGAAGGACCGATGCAGGCCCTCTACGTCATGGGTGAGGACGTCGTCGGCGGCGCGGCCAATCCCAGCGGCATGCGTGCCGCCCTGCGCGACGCTCCCCTCGTCATTGCGCAAGACATCTTCACCAACGCCACCACCGAAGTTGCCGATGTTGTGCTTCCGGGAACCACCTTCGCCGAGAAGGGCGGCCACTTCACGAACTTCGAAGGCCGGCTCGGCCGGCTCGAACCGGCCATCCCGCCGGTCGGCGAGTCCCGGCCGGACTGGGAGATCGTCGCCCGCATCTCGGCCGCCATGGGCGCCGACTTCGGCTGGCGCAGCCACGAACCGATCTCAGAAGAGTTGGCCAGCCTCTCCATGCCGCCGTCGATCCCCGGATCTGGTCAGGCCATCAGCGTGAATGGCGCCCACCTGCCAGCCGACGACGGCCGGCTCATTCTGGCAACCGAGCAACACCTCTACACCGCCGGCGTCGCCGGACGCCACGCCCCAAGCCTTACCGTAATGCTGCCGGACGCGGTGGCCGAATTGAACCCCGCCGACGCCGAGCGCCTGCAGATCGCGCACGGCGATCGCGTGCACGTGGCCTCCGCCGGCGGCGAGGTCAATCTGAAGGCCATGGTCGCGCGGCGCGTACCCTCCGGCGTCGTCAGCCTGCCGGACCGCTTCCTGGAAGCTGCGCCTCGTCAGCTTGACCCGCGGACGCCCGATGGCACAGCGGTCCGGGTGAGCAAGGCCTAGCCATGGACTTCTGGGCCTGGCTGATCTTGATTACCAAGGTCCTGGCGATCTTCGTGCTGTTTGCCCTCGGCGCCATCCCCTTGGTGCTCCTGGAGCGCTGGGTGCTTGGGCGCATGCAGTCGCGCTATGGCCCCCATCGGGTCGGTTGGCGCGGCTCGCTGCAGTCGGCCGCCGACGGGCTCAAGCTGGGGATCAAGGAAGACATGATTCCCGGCAAGTCCGACAAGGGCGTGTACTGGTTCGCGCCGGTGATGATGGTCATGCCGGCCATGGCGGCCTGGGCCATCGTCCCCTTCGGTCCCGAGGTCGAGATGGGCCGGACCATCGGCCTGTGGGTCGCCGATCTGAACGTCGGCATCCTGTTTTTCCTCGCCATGGGATCGCTCGGCGTCTACGGCGTCGTCATGTCCGGCTGGTCGTCCAACAGCAAGTACGCCCACCTGGGCGCGCTGCGATCCAGCGCGCAGGTCATCAGTTACGAACTGGTCATGGGGCTGGCCGTCCTGGCCGTCATCATCTACGCCGGCTCGTTGAGCCTCATCGACATCGTGAACGCGCAGGCTGGCCTGTGGTTCATCGTGCCGCAGCTGATCGGGTTCCTGCTGTTCGTTTTCGCCGCTGTCGCCGAGACCAACCGGGCGCCGTTTGACCTGCCCGAGGCCGAGTCGGAACTGGTGGCCGGCTTCCACGTTGAGTACTCCGGCATGCGCTGGGCCTTCTTCTTCATGGCCGAGTACGCCAACATGCTGCTCATGGCGGCCCTCGTGGCCACCCTGTTTCTCGGCGGCTGGAACGGCTGGACGATTCCCGGGCTGGAAGCGCTCACCGGCGTGATCTGGTTCCTGTTGAAAGTCAGCCTGTTTATGTTCGGATTCTTCCTGCTGCGCGCCACGCAGCCGCGTTTCCGCTACGACCAGCTCATGAACTTCTGCTGGAAAATCCTGATTCCGATCGGCGTGGTGAATCTGCTCATCGCCGCCGGTCTACGGATGGCCTGGAGCTAGCGCATGCCCCTCGGTTCTGGCGTCATGAAGGGTCTCAAGACCATGTTGATGGTCACCAGCCGCAAGCCGGCGACCGTCCTCTACCCGGAACAGCTACGAGATATCTCGTACCGCTTCCGCGGCCAGGTTGGCATGCGTCGCGACGAAGTCACCGGCGGCATGACCTGCGTCGGCTGCGGCCTCTGCGAAACCGCCTGCCCCAACGACGTGATCCGCGTGGACACCAGCGAGAACGAGGACGGCACGCGCTTCGTCGACCGCTATATCTTTGACGTCGGCCGCTGCGTGTTCTGCTACTTCTGCATCGAGGCCTGTCCCGTCGACGCGCTGCAGCGCACGCACGACTTCCACCTGGTCACGGACGACCGTCGTGGGCTGGTGATTGACGGGGAGAAGATGATCGAGATCTTCGAAAACGACCAGGCCAACCGAGAAGTCGAGCAGAAGAACATCGGCCCGGGCGCGGCAATCGCGAACTGGTTCGAACGTGGCTGAGGCCATCCGCAGCCGGCGCCGGACGCCTGGCAATGACCGTCCGGAGCCCCGGGCTAGCTAACCGCATGGCTGACAACCTCGAAACCACCGTCGCCTTCTGGTACCTGGCCATCGCGGCCGTAGGCGCCGGCGCGCTGATGCTGGTTGCGCGCAACCCGGTCCACTCGGCCATTTCCCTCGTGATCGTCATCTTCCACGTGGCCGGACTCTTCGTGATCCTGGGCGCCGGCTTCCTGGCCGTGGCCCAGATCGCCATCTACGCCGGCGCCATTGTCGTGCTGTTCCTCTTCACCCTGATGATGCTCGACATGCGGCGCCTGCCCGAAGAGCGCGTCACGCACCGTCAAATCTGGTTGGGCATTCCCCTGGGGATCCTGCTGGCGATCGAAGGCGTAGTTGTGAGCGTTGGCACGCCGGAGATTAGCGCCTCGATTAAGGGCACGTTCCCGCCGGCCACCGTTTCAGAACTGGGTGGAAGCACCCAGGCCCTGGCCGTATCGCTATTCAACGAGTTCACCCTGCCATTCCTCGGGGCCAGCGTGCTCCTGACGGCGGCCACCATCGGCGCCATCGTGCTGGCGCGACGGGTCGAGGCACATGAACAAGCCGACTACCCGCAGGCGGCGGAAGCCTCGTCGCCGGACGACACACCGGCCGAGCCCGGCCCCGCCGAACCTGTGCTTGAAGAGTCCGCCCGATGATGCTCAACGGCTTCCTGGTTGTCGGCGCCCTCCTGTTCGCGCTGGGCGCCACCGGCGTGCTGATTCGCCGCAACGCGATCGTCATGCTCATGTGCATCGAGCTCATGCTCCAGGGCGCCAACGTGACCCTGGCGGCCTTCTCGCGCTACCTGGACGACCAGGCCGGCTTCGTCCTCGTCGTCTTCTCGTTGACCGTCGCCGCCGCCGAGGTCGCCATCGGACTGGCAATCCTCGTGGCCCTCAGCCGGGTCTACCCGGTCGTCAACGTCGACCAGCTCGACAGCCTGAGCGGGTGACGCGAGGTATGGAACGTGTGAGGACCTCGGAATGCTAGACGCGCCCTGGATCATTCCTTTGCTGCCGCTGCTGGCCTTCGCGGTCAACGGCTTGGCGGGGCGTCGCAGTCCGCGCTGGACAGGCTGGGTATCCACCCTCGCAATCCTCGGATCGTTCCTGGCCACCGTCGTGCTCTGGATCCAGAGCGTCGGCTCGGACAAGGACTCGTCGGTCCTCTACACCTGGGTCGCCAGCGGCGGCTTCGAGATTGAGATCGCATTCCTCACCGACGCGCTTACGGTCGTCATGCTGCTGGTCGTCACCGGCGTAAGCACGCTCGTCTCCATGTACGCCGTCGGCTACATGGACCACGACGCCAACAAGCCGCGCTTCTTCACCTGGATCCCGCTGTTCGTGTTCAGCATGATCATGCTGGTCATCTCCGACAACCTGCTCCAGCTCTTCATCTTCTGGGAGATGGTGGGGCTCTGCTCGTACCTGCTCATCGGCTACTGGTACGAGCGCGACAGCGCCAATGCCGCCGCCACCAAGGCCTTCCTGGTCAACCGGATCGGCGACTTCGGATTCGCCATCGGCATCATTCTGGCCTTCCACGAATTCGGCACGCTGCGCTACCGCGAAATCTTCGACGGATTGGGTGCGGCGGACCCGCGCATGGTCACCGCCATCGCCTGCCTGCTCTTCATCGGTGCCATGGGCAAGTCCGCCCAGTTCCCCCTGCATGTCTGGCTTCCCGACGCCATGGAAGGCCCGACCCCGGTCAGCGCCCTGATTCACGCCGCCACCATGGTCACGGCCGGCGTCTACCTGGTCGCCCGGCTCAACCCCGTGTATTCCGCGGCGCCCGAGGCGCTGCTGCTGGTCGCCGCCGTCGGAACCTTCACGGCCTTCCTCGCGGCCACCATCGCCCTCACCCAGACCGACATCAAGCGCGTCCTCGCCTATTCCACCGTCAGCCAGCTTGGCCTGATGTTCCTGGCGGCCGGAGCTGGCGCCTACACGGTCGCGATCTTCCATCTGGCCACCCACGCCTTCTTCAAGGCCCTCCTGTTTCTCGGGTCGGGCAGCGTCATCCACGCAATGAATGACGAACAGGACATGCGCCAGATGGGCGGACTTCGAAGCAAGCTCCCCGTGACCTACGCCACCTTCATCATTGGTGGGCTGGCCCTGGCAGCCATCTTCCCGCTGGCCGGCTTCTGGAGTAAGGACGAGATCCTGGCCCTGACGCACCTCAAGGCCACGTCCGATCCCGGGTCCTCGCTCTCGACCGATCACGGCGCCGGCATATTCTGGGTCTTTTACTTCACCGGTCTGGCCGTCTCGGTCATGACTGCCTTCTACACGTTCCGGATGATCGTCAAGACCTTCCACGGCCAGCCCCGCAACGCCGAACTGCACGCTCATGCGCACGAGTCGCCGAGAGTGATGACCGTGCCCCTGATCGTGCTGGCGGCTGGCGCGCTGCTCACCGGCGCTGTCCTGGGGATCCCGCCCGAGCACGGCATCATCCACGGCTACCTCAAGTACGCGGCCGGCATCGTTCACCTGGAAGGTGCCGGGCCGCCGGCAACGGTCGTCCTTGCCGTGATATCCACCGTCGCGGCCGGCGGCGGCCTCCTGCTCGCCCTTGGCGCTTACAGCCGCGGCATGGGCATCCCCGCGCTGGCGCGGCGAATCCTGCCGGGCGCGGAAACCCTGTTCCGCCAGAAGTGGTACATGGACCACATCGGCGATGGCTTCGGCGTCGCCTTCACCAAGGCCACGGCGATGATCTCCTGGGGCTTCGACGCCGGCGTGATCGACGGCATTGTCAACGGCGTCGGTCACCTGTCGCGCTTCACCGCCGGCCAAGTCCGCCGTCTGCAGACCGGCCAGGCCCAGAACTATGCCCTGCTGATGGTGGTTGGCCTGGTGCTGACCGTGGGCAGCCTGGTGCTCTTTAGATGAACGGCATGACAACCGGCGAAGCCGCACTCGACTTCCCCATCCTGTCGCTGGCGCTCTGGCTGCCGCTCCTCATCGGTCTTCCCATCATCGTGCTGGCGCGCAGCCGCAACGCCATTGTCGTGGGTGCGCTCATGGCCAGCCTGGCCCAGGCCGTGCTCGCCATCATCGTCACGGTCACCTTCGACCACCAGGCCACCGGCTACCAGTTCGTTGAGAGCGCCGAGTGGATTCCCGCGCTGGGTATCTCTTACAAGCTCGGCGTGGACGGCGTCTCCATCCTTATGGTCCTGCTCACCGGCATCCTCGGACCACTCGTTGTCGCCGCCAGTTGGCTGACCATTCACCGGCGCGAGCGCGAGTTCTTCGCCGCCCTGATCACTCTCCAAACGGCCATGCTCGGCGTCTTCGTCACGCTGGACTTCATCCTCTTCTACGTCTTCTGGGAAATGGTCCTGATCCCGATGTACCTAATGATCGGCGTCTGGGGCCACGAACGTCGCATTTACGCCACGATCAAGTTCTTCCTCTACACCTTCGCCGGCAGCGTCCTCATGCTGGTAGCCATCCTGGCCATCCGCTTTACCACCGGCACGTTTGACATTGAGGCGATTCCGGAAGAAATGGCCGGAGCCTCGCAGATTCTCCAACGCTGGGTCTTCGTGGCCTTCTTCCTGGGCTTCGCCATCAAGGTGCCCATGTTCCCGTTCCACACCTGGCTGCCGGACGCGCACGTCGAAGCGCCGACCGCCGGCAGCATGGTGTTGGCCGGCGTGCTGCTTAAGATGGGGGCTTACGGCTTCCTGCGCTTCCTGATACCCATGGCGCCCGACGCCGTTGACGAAGCTCGCGGGTTGGTGATTGCGCTGTCGCTGGTTGCCATTGTCTACGGGGCGCTTGTTGCCATGGTCCAACCCGACCTCAAGAAGCTGGTCGCCTATTCCAGCGTCAGCCACATGGGCTTCGTGACACTCGGCATCTTCACCGCCACGCAAACTGGAATCGACGGAGCGCTGGTGCAGATGCTCAGCCACGGCGTCGTCAGCCCAGCGCTCTTCTTCGCCGTCGGCGTCATCTACGAGCGTGCGCACACCCGCCGCATCGATGAGTTGGGAGGCCTTGCGCCACGCATGCCCATCTACGCCACGCTCTTCGGCTTCTTCATGCTGGCCTCCCTCGGACTGCCGCTGTTGAGCGGGTTCGTGGGTGAGTTCCTGGTGCTGGTCGGGGCCTTCGAATACGCCACCGGTGTCGGCGTCCTCGCCGCGCTGGGCGTGATTCTGGCTGCTGCCTACATGCTCTGGATGTACCAGCGGGTCGCCTTGGGACGGCTGCGCAACCAGGCGCTCGCAACGATTCCCGACGTCAACCGCACCGAGATCCTCACCTTCGTCGGCCTCGGCGTATTAGTCGTCTGGGTCGGTATCTTTCCGGACACCTTCGTGCGCCTCCTGGGCGCCACCACCGCCGCGCTGGCTGGGTAACCGATGATCGAACCTTCGGATATCGGCTACGTCCTGCCCGAGTTGACGGTGCTCGGCACCGCCCTGGCGTTGCTGCTGTGGGCCGCCATAACGCGCGGCGACCGGCGCTGGACCAGTGTTGGCCTGGCCCTTACGGGCAACGGACTGGCCGCATTGTTCATGTTCATGCGCGCTCCCGCCGACGACGCGGCCGTCCAGATCTTCACCGGCCAGCTGGTCGTCGACGGCTACTCCACCTTCTTCCGCACCCTCTTCCTGATCCTGGCCTCGTTGGCCATCGTCTTCGGCGCCCAGCGCTTCTCCACCGCGCCGCTGACCGACTTCGCCGCGCTCCTTCAGTTCTCCCTGCTGGGCATGATGCTCCTGGTCGGCGCGGCCGACTGGGCAACCGCCTTCATCGCCATCGAAACCATGGCGATTCCCGTCTACGTGCTGGTCGGCCTCACCCGCTTCCGACGCGAGTCGCTGGAAGCCGCCATGAAGTACTTCGCCCTCGGCGCGTTCGCCTCAGCCATCCTGATTTACGGCATAGCCTGGACCTACGGCCTCACCGGCACCACCAGCTTGGCTGAAACGGCGGCCGGCATCACGGCTCACGGAGAAACCCCGTGGACGCTCTTCGCGCTTGGACTGATCCTGGTTGCCATGGGATTCAAGGTCGCCGCGGTGCCTTTCCACGCCTGGACGCCCGACGCCTACCAGGGCGCGCCCACGCCCGCCGCTGCGTTCATCTCCGTCGGGCCAAAGGTCGCCGCCATGGCCCTGCTGGCGCGCGTGGTCACGCTGGCCTTCGAACCGCTCGCCGCCAACATCGCCATCGCGCTGGCCGTCATCGCCGCCGCGACGATGATCCTCGGCAACCTCGCCGCCATCGCCCAGAACGACGTCAAGCGCCTGCTCGGCTACTCCAGCATCGCCCACACCGGCTACATGCTGGTCGGACTGGCAGCCGTCAGTCAGACCGAAGACACCGCGACCTTCATCGGCATCCCGTCCGTGCTCTTTTACGGCTTCGTCTACGCCTTCATGACCTTCGGCGCATTTGCCGTGGCCTACGTCGTGGAGACTCAGACGGGCAGCAACGACATCTCGGCGTTCCGCGGCCTCGCCCAGCGGGCGCCATTGCCGGCCGTGGCCATGGCCGTGTTCATGCTGTCGCTGACCGGCGTGCCCCCGATGTCAGGCTTCCTGGGCAAGCTCTACATCCTCCAGTCGGCCGTTGACGCCGAGTTTGGCTGGCTGGCCGTCGTGCTCGTGGTTACCTCGGTCGTCTCGGCCTTCTACTACCTGCGCGTCGTCGTGATGATGTTCATGCAGGACGCCGACGAGGCCGTGCCGGCCGACGCCAGTCCGGTTCCGGCCTCGGCCATCGTGGCCGACACGCATGCGGCGGTGATCGCCGCTACGGCGGGCGCCACGGTCGCATTCGGGATCGTTGGCGGCGGCCTGTTGACCTGGGCCCAATCCGCCGTAACCAACGGACTCCTCTAGAGCCCTCGTCCCAGCTCAAACTCGCTGGCGACGTTTACACAGGCGCCCCTCGTACTCGAAGGTGCGGGGGCTTCCGGTCTCAATCGACGCGCCAGCACCCGCGGACGGACGCCGATCTCCAACGGGCGTGGCGCTCTTCACGCTCTCCGAGGGGAGAGGCAGAACCTGCCCCGGACTCGATCCGGGGTTCCGGCGTCTTCGCCGGAAATCGGTGAGGGGTCTTCCGGGCAACCAACCTCGGGTTACCCAAGGGTCTCCCGTGGGAGAGAGTTGTAGCCTGCCCCGGACCCGATCCGGGGGTGCGGGGTCTTCCGGGCAAGCGCCCTCAAGTTTCGCTAAGGCCTCTCTCGCAGGCTTCAGACGAGGCGCGACGAAGCACGCCCTCGTCTGCGCCCGACCCTACGCGTGCTCTTCGATGTAGCTGACCGCGTCGGTGATGGTGAGGATCTTCTGGGCGTCCTCATCCGGAATCGTCAGGTCGTATTCGTCCTCGAGCGCCATGATCAGCTCGACCTGGTCGAGTGAGTCGGCGTTCAAGTCGTCCACGAAGCGCGAGTCCGCGGAGATTTCATCCGCCGGCACGTCGAGCTTGTCAGAAACTACGGCAATCACTCGGTCAACCGTTCCCACGGAGTCCCTCTCTTCGCATACCGGCGCTGCTTGCCAGCGCGGCGGCTATGACGGCTTTCGTAACATCGAACCAGAGGAAGGGCCCTGCCCCATTGGCCCACGCCAGGCCCCACGGGTTGACCTCATCCTTTGCCAGCACATAGTAAAGAGCCAGGTGGTTCACGCCAAAGAGATAGATGAACGGCACCCCGGCCAGGGCCGCCAGCAGATCGATTCGCACAAACCGCAGGATCGCGCCGCGGCTGCCGTCCAGTCCCGTTTCGAACCGCGCGTGCAGCGTTTGTGACGTCATGCCAACTACGAAGGCGGCGACAATAAATCCGTAGATATAGCCCGCCGTCGGCGTCAGGAAATATGCCGGACCACCGCCGCGAGCGAAGACCGGCAAACCGGCGAATCCCATTACGGCGTACAGCAACA
>WTFW01000055.1 GCA_011523785.1 Chloroflexota bacterium
CCCTACGACCCGACCCCCGAGGCGCTGGCCCCCTACCAGGACCGCGAGTTGCCCATCCGGCCGGTCTCGCAGGCGGACCTGGACGGCCAGCCCGAGGCGCTCCGCGTCATGCGCGAGCACAACACCGAGGTCGACCACGACTCCGTCGTCCACATCGTGGATCCCCCGCTGGAGTCGCGGCACCGCCAACGCGCGCATTACCTGGCCAACGTGACGATGATCGACACGCAGATGGGCGAACTCATGGACGCCCTTGAGCGCAACGGCTACGCCGACGACTGCGTGGTTATCTTCACCTCGGACCACGGCGACTGCCTGGGCGACCATGGCCACATCCAGAAGTGGACCATGTACGACACGATCACCCGCGTGCCCTGCATCGTCTGGGCGCCGAACCGTTTCGCCGGCGGTCGTCGAATCGACGACCTGGTCCAGTGGTTCGACCTGGGCCCCACCATCCTGGAACTCGCCGGCTGCCAGCCGGACCCGTCAATGGAAGCCCACTCACTCCTCCCGGCGCTCGAAGGCGGCCAGGCCCCTCACCGCAACTACGTCTTCACCGAACAGGGCCGCGACGACGGCAACGGCCTCCACGTTGACTTGGTCACCGCCGTCCGCAGCCAAGCCTGGAAACTCGTCCACTTCCTCGGCGAAGACGAGGGCCAACTCTTCGACCTGCAAAACGATCCTCACGAAGAACGCAACCTCTGGAACGATCCGTCGGCCGAACCGGTCCGCCGCGAACTCCTGGATGCGTTACGCGACTGGCGTCTGTCCAGCGGCGTCACCACCGCCAATTGGGCGGTGAGAGCCCGCTAGCCCTTAAACGCGTCGAGAGGGGCGGCGGGGGTTAGCCCGACGGCCCCTCTCGAACTCCTTACCCTTGACTACAAGCTGCCAGCCTGGCGGCCAGCGAGAATCACGCTATAGCTTCGTCTTATCCAAACCTGAAGACATTTTATGCCCTGGCCGCAGACGCGACAACCACAGAGATCTTGACGCTATCCGCCTTCCAGAAACCTTTCGCGATCGTCAATCGACTCAAGCAGCTCAGCAAAGAGCGTGTGTCCCTGGCGCGCGAGTCGAACGACCTGACCAAATCGTTCCGGAATCGTCATTTCAGCCAACCGTGCCTTGATGTGGTCCACGAGGTCCTGATCCTCAGGTCCCAGGAATTCGGATAGGCGGTCAATGTTGTCCGCCAGATAATTGGCGGTCGTCAACGTCTGGCCATGGATTCGCCGCAGTGCGTGGTGCTTGCGAGGGTCGACTCGCAGTTGAACGGCTCCCAGCCGAAACACCATGCCTCCGTATCCGTCTTCGAGCATGTACGCCTCAAACTCCGCCAGCACCTGCTGGAAATGGATGAGCGTCCGTCGCGAGTCAAACCATGCGGCCCGAAAGCGGTCGCGATGGGTTCGCTCCTGGAACTGGCGCGATCTTCGGGTCTCAAGGAACGCGGCGCCGCCCGCCACCACGCCCATGATTCCAAGTGCGATCGCAAAGGGATCGGGGTCTATCAGCTCACCGTCATCGGCAACGGCGGCTATCGGTTCTCGACGCATGACGTGGGCGGGTCCTCTGGACACGGCTGCCTCGCACGCTACACCGCTGGGCTCCGTTCGACGGTAGGAATGGCTACGAATAGGCTCAGGGCAGCCTGAAGCAGCAAAGACTCCCATGCGCCAGCCCGACCTCCCCCTTACCATCCGCGGCTACCAACCCCGCGACCAGGACCGCATTCGCGAGTTGACCCTGGAAGGCTTCGACGGCGTCAGCATCGACCAGAACGCCGATGCGCTGCTGGCCCTGGACTCGGAGCCGCTCTGGGAGACGCGCAAGTGGGCGGGCGTGCAGGCGGAACTGGAAGCCTCACCGTCCGACCACTTCGTGGCCGAGTTGAATGGCGAGGTCATCGGCTACATCACCACCCACCCGCAGCCGGCCGCCGGCATTGGTCTGATTCCCAACATGGCCGTGGATGCCCGCTACCGGCGGCGCGGTGTGGCCTCACGCCTCATCGAGCATGCGCTCGACTATCTACGCGCCTCCGGCATGCGCGTCGCCAAAATCGAAACGCTGGTGCAGAACGCCCAGGGCCAGACCCTCTACCCGAGCTTCGGCTTCCGGGAAGTCGCCCGCCAGATCCACTACGTGCGCCGCCTGGACGACGCCTGAGCCAGCCCTGGACCGCTATCGCCAGTCGAACAGGCAGCCCACCAGCGACGGCTCGAAGTCGAACAGC
This sequence comes from Chloroflexota bacterium, assembly GCA_011523785.1. Lineage (GTDB taxonomy): Bacteria > Chloroflexota > UBA11872 > UBA11872 > UBA11872 > UBA11872. Next base: position 2,246 of record WTFW01000055.1, read on the forward strand.
AGGTCGTAGACCGCTTCGTATTCGCTGCCCTTCACCCGGTGCGTAATCAACGGATCCAGGGTGATCCGTCCGGCCGCCGCCATCCGCATGGCCACCGCCACGTCGCGGCGCGCGGACCAGTGCACCGCCAGCGCGTTCAGAAACGGGTTGTCCTCGGCGTCAGGCTGACGGATGGAGTCGTGCGCGCCGATGATCGTCAGCCCTTTCTTATGCACGTCGCGGTAGAAGTTCACCTGCTCGGTCGACCCGCGCGTGCTCCCCAGCAACACCACCCGCGCGAAGTGGCCGGCCATGATGAAGGCGTCATTGATCGGCGCCGGAAACCCGGTGGACTCGATCACCACCGGCGGCCCGCCCGTGTGGCCCTCGGCTAGCGCGGCGCGCTCAGTCTCCGAAGCCGGGTCCATGCTTTCCAGCCACGGCACGGCTTCCGCCATGGCGCGGCGCTGAGGATCCAGGTCGGCCACCAACACGCGACCCGCCCCCGCCGCGTAGGCCCACTGCGCGGCCAGCTGCCCGATCAAGCCGCCGCCGATCACCAGCACGGTTTCCCCAAGCTCGACTCGCGCCTTGCGCACCGCCTGCATCGTGATGCGCAGCAACGTGTGAAAGGCCGCGTCCTGGTCGGCCACGTCATCGTCGACCATGAACACGTCGCGCATCGGGGCAAGGTCAGCCGTAGCGTGCCGGCCCCGTGTCAGAACCCGCGTGCCCGGCGCCAGGTCCACGCCCTCGCCCGCGGCCACGACCTCGCCCACCGCGCTATAGCCCACGTTTCGCGGCCAGCCATGGGTCGGGATATTCGGCAGCTGCAGCAGCGAGGCCCGCTCCGTGCCCGGCGACATGGCGGTGACGTGGTGGCGCACCAGGACTTCGTCGGGGCCCGGGTCGCCGAGCTCAATCGTCTCCATCTGAATCGTCTCGACCGAGTGACTGACCAGGACTTGCGCTTGCATGCGACCGGCCGCCTTGGGCTGCCATCCGAACAACGGAAGACTGCCACAGCCGCCCATTGCGCGTACGATGCAGGCTCCCGGCGCCTCCCTGGAGCATTCATGCAGATCACCAAAGTCGAACCGCTGTTCCTGGACCAATACCTGCTGGTGCAGGTGCATACCGACAACGGCCTGGTGGGCCTGGGCGAGTCAGGCTCCTGGGGCTTCCTGGAAGCCTCCGCTGCCGCCATCGAAAAAATGGGCCGCTACCTGGTGGGCGAGGACCCGCTGCGGATTGAGCACCACTGGCAGTACATGTACCGCTGGAGCCACTTCCGCGGCGCGGCGGTCATGGGCGCCCTCAGCGCCATCGACATCGCGCTCTGGGACATCGCCGGCAAGTACTTCCAGGTCCCGGTCTACCAGCTCCTCGGTGGCCACGTGCGCGACCGCTGCCGCGTCTACTACCACGTCCTCGGCAGCACCCGCGAAGCCCTGGTGCAGGGTGTGGCCAACGCGCGCACCGAGGGCTATACCGCCGTCGGCCACCTCTCACCGTTCCTGGACGAAGAACGCGACGTCATCTACTTCAAGACGCACGTCGACAAGATCGAGGACGCCACCGAGGCCGTGCGGCTCTACCGCGAAGCCGCCGGCAACGAGGTGGACCTGTGCGTCGAAATTCACCGCCGCATGACCCCCACCGAGGCTGTCCAGCTTGGCCGTGCCATCGAGAAGTACACCCCGTACTTCTTCGAGGACCCCGTCACGCCCGACAACCTGGACGAGATGGCCTACGTGGCCTCCAAGATCAACATCCCCATTGCCACCGGCGAACGTTTCAGCTCCATCTGGGAGTTCGACATGTGCCTGCGCCGCGACGCCGTGCAATACGTGCGGCCCGACGTATGCATGGTCGGTGGCATCACGGGCAGCAAGAAGGTGGCTGCGCTCGCCGAGGCGCGGCATGTGGGCGTGGTTCCGCACAACCCGCTTAGCCCGGTCAGCACCGCCGCCTGCCTGCAGGTGGCCGCGGCGGTCCCCAACTTCGCGCTCCAGGAGCTACCGCTCGGCGAGACCGTGCCGCCCAAGAGCGCCATGGTCGACGGCATCCATCCCCACGACGGCGAGGGCTACATTCGCCTCACCGACCGCCCAGGCATCGGCGTCACCCTCAAACCCGACGCCGCCCAGAACGCCCCCTACAAGCCCCGAGAGATTCACACCCGCCTCGGCGCCGACGGGGCGGTGGTGGATCAGTAGGTTGGCCGCAGCCTAGCCAGCATGCTCCTCCAACTCTGCCACCCGTACCAGCGCCTCGGCCCAGATGTCGGCCGGGATGGCTGAGGTGGCTTCGCGGACGTTGGTTTCCATCTCGTAGGCCGAGGCCGCGCCGGTCAGCACCACGTCGATGTCCTCGTTGGCCAGCACGAACCGCATGTTCAGGTGGCGCAGGTCCACCTGCCGTTCGCGGCACCAGGCCCACCACTCGCAGGCGGCCTGGATGTCTTCCGGCGGGTACAGGTCGGTCAGGTTGGGCCGGACCTTTAGCGCGATCATCGGGTCGCCGTGAGCCAGCAGCCCCTGCAGCTGCGGCGAGCCCAGGATCACGCCCACGCCGTTGGCCTTGGCGTGTCGAATCAGCGGCGCGGCCGTCTGGCGGACCAGGCTGTAGTCGGCGTACGTCAGGATCGCGTCCACCCGGCCGGCGTCGATGGCCTGGCGGTGGAAGTCCAGGTCGCGCACGCCCAGCCCGATCGCTTCCAGCCGGCCCTCGTCTCGCAGCGCCGCCAGCGTGTCGAAGCCGTCGCCGGCCGCGAATACCGGCTCCATCGTGGGCGGGTCGTGGATCAGCACCAGGTCCAGTTTCTGGCGACCCAGCAGCCGCGAACTGTCGTCCAGCGACCAGCGCACGTCCTCGGCGGTGTAGCTGAACTGCCGGCTGGGATGCGAGCCGACCTTGGTGGAGATCAGCAATTCCGGCAGGTCCATGCCCTCCATGGCCTTGCCCAGGTTTTCCTGGCTGTTGCCGTAGAGCGGCGAGGTATCCAGGCAGCGCACCCCCAGGTCGTACATGCGTTGCAGCGTGGCGCGCACCTCGGGAATGGTGATGGCGTGCACCATCCCGCCCATGTGCGCGGCCCCCAGGGCCAGGCGGGTTGGATACAGGTTGGTCCGGCCCAGGCGGCGCCGTTCCAGCGCGCTCACGCCACTACACCCAGCCGTGCTGGATCTGCACGGGCTCGCCCGTGGCCTGGCTGGACCACTCCTCGCCCGACTCCAGCACGACTTCGCTACGGGAGAGCTCCGAGGTCTCTGCGGCCAGCAGGATTTCCTGGATGTGACGCCCGTATTCGCCGGGCACCGGACTCTCGATGTCTTGCTCGATCGCCTCGGCGAACCGCCCCCACTCCAGCCGCATGTTCTGTGGCCAGTAGTCGTACTCCACTTCCTCCCAGCTGTTGTTCTTGCCGATCCAGAGGCCGCGGCCGGAGGCGCTGTGCGCGAATTTCAGGCCGCCGTTGGCGCAGATCACGTGCGTATCGTGCATCGGTCCGCCGTCGGCAAAGCCCACCGACACCGCCACCCCGGCTAGGCCGTTCTTGTAGCGGATGAAGGCCGTGGCCGAATCGTCGCCGGCCTGGTAATGCGCCCGCGTACCGATCGAGGCCGACACCGATGCGGCCTGCGAGCCCATGAACCACGTCACCCGGTCCACCACGTGCACCCCGTTGCTCAGCCACATGCCCCCGCCGTGATAGCGGCTGCGGTACTGCGGCCGGCGGCTGGCGTGGTTCCAGTTCTTGGACATGTAGCTCACGATGGTGATCAGCGGCCCCAGCTCGCCCGAGTCCAGGATCTCCTTGGCCTTGATGTTCACCGGCAGGAAGTGGTTGGTCAGACCTACCATCAGTTTCACGCCGTTGGCGTGGGCGGCCGCGATCATCTCGTCGCACTGCTCCAGCGTCAGCGCCATCGGCTTCTCCACAAGCACGTGCTTGCCCGCGTTCAACGCGTCCACGCTCAGCCGGTGGTGCAGGTGGTGACCCAGCACCACGCCCACGGCGTCGATGTCGGGATCCTTCAGCAGTTCCGTGTGCGACGCGTAGCCCTTCGGCACGTCGTAGGCGTCCATGTACTCGGCGCGCGTGGCCTCGATCAGATCGGCGCACGCCACAATCTCAACGTCGTCCAACTCCGCGATGCCCTGGGCGTGAGAACGGGCGATGCCGCCCAGACCGATCATTCCAACTCGCAACATCGTGCCGGGTACCTCGGCGAGCAACCATGCGGACCGTGCCAGCCACGGGTGCGGGCGTCAATTCCAGGCCCGGCGATCCTGGCTGCCGCCCGGCGGGTGGCCGAAAGCAGCGGTCCCTCAGCGGCCAAAGCTATGATGGAGGTGCGCGTCAAGCGGCCCAGCCGTGCCAAGGGTGGGGCGCGCTTGGTACCGACGCGGTAGCGACCCGGAACCAGGGTCAAGCCGCCGAGATGCCGGAAAGTCCTCCGGCATGCCAGGGAGTCAGTGACGTGGCAGTTGACGCGCACCCAATCACACAGGATGAACTTCGGTTCGAACTGGGCCGGACCCAGGACGAGTTCCGTGCTGAGGCGAACCGGACGCGGGAAGAGTTCCGGGCTGAGTTCGGCCGGACACGGGAGGACTTTCAAGCCGCGCTGACGCAAACGCGAGAAGAGTTTCAGGCCGGGCTAACCCAGACTAGCCAAGAGATTCAAGCGGCCAGGGAAGAGTTTCGCGCTGAGTTGAGTCAGTCACGGGAGGAATTTCGCGCTGAGTTGAGCCAGACGCGCGACGAACTCCGAGCTGAGATGAGCCAGACTCGAGACGAACTCCGAGCCGAGATGGGCCAGACGCGAGACGAACTCCGAGCTGAGATGGGCCAGACGCGGGATGACTTCCGGGTCGAAATGAACCTGCTGCGCACCGAGATTGTGACCCACTACGCCACCAAGGCCGACCTGCACTCGCTGGAGTCGCGCCTGGTCAGGTGGATGATTGGCTTGATGATTGGCTCGGTGGGTACCGCGGTCGCCATCGCCGTGGCCGCGGACAGGCTGTGGAGTTGAGGCCCGCCTGAACGTGGCGGCATGGCGCGGTGGGCCAAATGGCCCGGTCATCGCTCGCCCACACATGTCGGTCGACGCTTGCTGCGGTCTTGAGACCGTAGCGCCGCTGATGCGGGGTACTATTGGCAACTGGCCGCCGGACCCAATCCGTGATTTCCAGGCGTCGCTTGATGCGTCTTGCACCCGCCGTGCTGGTCTGCCTGGGCGCCGGAGCAGCTAGTGCCTGTGCCGGCTCTGATGCCGATGCCCCGGGCCAGTTCAGTTTTCCCAGGGTTCGGGACGGGCACCAGTACTACATCTCCGAAGAGGAGCGCGCGAGGCTGCAAGAGCAGGCCGCCGCTGGCTACACTCCGACTCCCACGGCCGGAACCTAGCGAGCGGGACGGGGTCCAGTGAAGTCACGTCGATCGTTTCTCAGGGCTACGCCTGTGGTCCTGCTCGGGCTCTCGACGCTCGGTGCCTGCGGCAGCCGGGTCGACGCCCCCGGCGGCTACGCCTTCCCCAAGCAGCGCCCCAGCAGCGACGACTACATGAGCGACGAAGACCGCGAAAAGCTCCGCCAACAAGCCCTCGCCAACCAGGCCGAACGCGAGAGCCAGCAGGCAACCCCCGCCAGCGGCGGCTAGGCTCGTAGGATTGCGCACACCGCTCGCGACGGCGGTGTCTCTGGTCTGAGGTTGGCAGATGGGTGTCCTGGATCAATTCAGTCTGGCCGGCCGAACCGCCCTGGTTACCGGCGGCGGAACCGGCATCGGCAAGGGGCTGGCGATTGGGTTTGCCGAGGCTGGGGCCGACGTGGTCGTTTGCGGGCGTACGCAGGCGACGCTGGACGCCACGGCGACGGCGATCGAAGCCACCGGCCAACGTGCGCTGGCGCTGACCGCTGATGTGACCAAGGCGGACGAGGTCAACAGCTTGATGGACCGGATCGTGGACGCCTGGGGCCGGCTGGATATTGCCTGCAACAACGCCGGGGTCAACAACTGGGTTGAGGCGGCGGAAATGTCGGAAGAAGACTGGGACTGGATCTACGACACCAACGTCAAGGGCGCCTTTCTCTGCTCGCAGGCCGAGGCTCGCATCATGATTGCCGCCGGCCGCGGCTCGATCATCAACCTGGCGTCCATCTCCGCCGTCATCACCAACCGGCCGCAGCCGCAGTCGCACTACAACTCGTCGAAGGCTGCCCTGGTGCAGCTGAGCAAGTCGTTGGCTGCCGAATGGGCGCCGCGCGGCGTGCGGGTCAACTCGCTGAGCCCCGGCTACACCCGCACCGAGATGGCCGACGCCCCCCGCACCCGCGAGGCCCAGCCAATCTGGAATCGCGACACGCCCCTGGGCCGCATGGCCGAGGTCGAGGAGCTCCAGGGCGCCGCCGTCTTCCTGGCCTCCGACGCCTCGTCGTATGTCACCGGTCACGATCTGATCGTGGATGGCGGCTTCACGGTCTGGTAGCGCGACGGGGGATGAAGGGGGAACTGTCTCTCGCCAGCCCGAACCCCTGAAGGGGGTTCGGGCTGGCGAGAGACAGCTTGGGCGGATTTTTGGGGCGAATTCGCGAGTTTTCGAGGCAGGAGGCGGGGGCCGAAAGGCCGGCGTGGCGACGGCGTGGGTGGGCAGGGAGCGTGTCGACGGCAGGGTTGGACCGAGGATGGGCCGGTGGGTGGCCGTCCGCGGGCGCGGACATGGCACGGCGAGGCCGCGCACGGGCGCCGGCGTTTGAAGGGTGAGGCGCGACAGCACGCAGTAAAGGAGGAATGGCAGGCAGGCGAGGGCGATGTGAACGGGAAGCTCCGAGGGGCGGGCCAGGGGTGTGGCGGCTGATTGTACACGAAGTGATTACGGCGCGTCAAGGCCAGGGGCGAGGGGGTAGAGGTCAGATTTGAACGGAAGGAAGGCGAGATTCCCCGTTCGACAAGCTTGGGACAGGCTCTCAGGGGACTGCGGATTGAGGGAGCAAAGTAGGCCACAACCCGCGGCTGGGTCGTGGGTCGCAGTGTGCCGATTGGTCACGGGGGCTGGGATGGGTTGAATCGCGGGGCGGCCCGAGGGCCGCCGAGGTGTTCACCGCGTTTCCGGCCAAGTGTTCAGTTTTGGGCCAAATGTGTTCAGTTTTCGGCTCGATGTGTTCACTTTCTGGGGCAATGTGTTCAGTCTTCGCCGAAATGTGTCCACCTTTTCCGCCAGTTCGCCCCAGATGTGTCCACTCAGCCCGCGCATGTGTCAACCCGGTCCGTTGGTGGGGATGCGAGCCGTTCTGGTGCACGATGATCGGCACGGCGTGGGGCTACTGGCGGCCGCCCAGCGGCACGTCGCGGCCTTCGTCGAGGTCCAGGCGGTCGAACTGGCGGCTGACGTCGGTGCGGTGGGACTGGCCGATGTCGGCCATGAACTGCCGGAAGCGCTCGCGGGCCGCGTCGTCGTCGGGCGTCCTGATCATCATTTCGCGGTTGAACGCCATGATCTCGGTGGCGGAGCGGGGCCGCATCCGCGCCTTGACCCAGGCCCAGACCTCCTCGTCGCTGTCGCGCGCGGCTACGGCGTCCACGAAGTCCTGCGGCTCGATCCCCAGGAACTCCAGCAGCATCCCCGAAAAGAAGGTGCGCGAGATGTAGTCCCCGAGCGCACCGGCGAGCTCGGCGCGCACCTTGTCGATGGTCCGCGGCAGGAACACGATCCCGTGCATGGATTCGTACGGACTGCGGGGTACTCCGGTTACCAGATCCATCGTGTAGCTCCCTCCAACGGCGACCCTTGCATCAGGCGCTGTGAGCGGCGCCAAGGGACGGCTGCCGTCCCGGGAAAGAGTAGCGAGAGACGAGGACGCTCGGGTCGGCGACCGCCGAGACGTCCTCGCCTGGCAATCATAATCCTCTCGCCGGCCCCGCCGCCTCGTCCGTCGTTTTCAGACACGTCGCCTTGAACTCCGATGCATTCATCGTTCGTGTCGGCCCGTGCGGAAACCTTGACGCCACGGGGCGGTGATGCTCTGATGCCTGTATGCGAATCACGCTGACCCTGGACGACGATCTGGCCGACGAGCTGAAGCAGCGGGCGAAGCTACTGGACGCGCCATTCAGTCAGGTCGTAAACGACACCCTGCGGCGCGGCCTGGCGCCTGAAGCTCCCGAGGATCGGCCAGTGTTTCGCGTCCGACCGCTTCGCAGCGGATTCCGGCCGGGGATCGACCCCATGAAGCTGAACCAGCTCAACGACCAGCTTGAGGTCGAGGACTTCCTCGAAGAGCATCGGAAGCTCCTCGAAGAACACCGGGAGTGATCGTTCCCGGACGTCAACCTGCTGCTCTACGCCTATGAAGAAGCGGCGCCCCTTCATCGTTCGGCCAAACTCTGGTGGGGACCCTTGCGTAGCCCGGGGATGGTTGCCCAGAAGACTGCTCACCATGGGGCGGGGAGAGGGGCGTAAGACTGGATCCCGGCTGAAGACGCCGGGATGACGGAGGGGATGAGCTATTTCGAGTTGCCGAAGTCACGTCGCGAGCGGTGTCCCTTTAGCGACAACGTGGCTGGCCGAGTCACCGAGCGGGGCACGCGCTGTGCTGTCGTGGCGGAGACCGAACTGACGCTGACGTTCGTTGCTCCGAGGCGCCAGCACCATGGCCGGCTGCTGGTGATCAGCAAGCGTCATGTCCCAACCTTGCTAGACCTGACGGACCGCGAGGCGGCGGCGATCATGCGGGACACGCGGCGTGCGGCCTTGGCCGTGACCAAGGCGTTCAAGCCTGACGGCCTGACGATCTATCAGAACAACGGCGTCGGGGCGGGCCACGAGATTCCGCACGTTCACATGCACGTCGTCCCCCGCTATCACGACGACGATGGTGCGATTCCCAGGAAGGGTCCCGTGATCGCCTACGAGGAGCGCGCGGAGGTCGCGGCGCGGATCAAGCAGTTCGTCACCTAGGCCAAAGCCCGCGCGGCACTCAGGCAATCTCCGCCGTCCGACCCTGGCCTGCCGAACGTGAATTGCGATTCGTGCTCCTCTCGTGTACAATGGTGACGATGAACGCCCAACAGGTTTTTCCAATGGCCCTTGCCCCATCCGCTTCTCGCCCGCCGGTTGGCGCCTCCGTTTCGTCCGCTGGTAACTAGAAGCACATATGGATACATGTGGAGCAGTTCAGTGGATGCAATTTGTACAGCATCTTCTAATCGGACTAGTTGTTCACGTATCAATTGGCATCTATGGCTCCTATTATGTACTGCATAGTGTTTCCGGAACTGTCCCAGGGCAGACTCCGGGACGAGATATTGACCGGGCTGTATATGTGTGGGATTCAGACAGAATAGACAATATCGCAACGCTGCGCGTCCTTCCGCAATCAGCTAGAGAAATGCGACTGCGAGGTTTGGTGACTTTCGGTATTCTTGGAGCAATTGGGATTTTGCCATTACTGATATTGGTTCTAATGGGCAAACGGAACCTAGTGCTTCGACGGTTTCTAATCGACTTTCTTGTGGCTGGACCAGACTGGTCTGAGGTTGACGAAGCCACAAAGAACAAGTACGCGCTACGAATGGTTAGGGAAATAGATAAGATACAGGATTGACAAGAATGTTAGGGCTTATATCAAACTTGGCTATTAACCGGCAAGAGTAGTAACATGACAACTCAAGCTGTTGCAAAGCCGACTCAAGTTGCCGAATCAAGTCACGGATCTCATTCTGGCTCAACTTCCACACCAGGCCCTCAGAAGCGCCAGGATAAGCTGTTGGACTATCTAAAATAAGAAGTGCAATAATGAGTTTTGCGAGGAGGGTTCGGAAATAGCTGTAAGCCCCGAACTAACTGCGAAGCACAGTACATCCGTGAGGCCCGACGGCCTGACGATTTATCAGAACAACGGCGTCGGGGCGGGCCATGAGATTCCGCACGTTCACATGCACGTCGTCCCCCGCTATCACGACGACGCCGGTGCGATTCCCGAGAAGGGACCCGTGATTCCCTACGAGGAGCGCGCCGAACTTGCCGAGCGAATCGCAGGATTCTTCGAGTAGGCGCCGGCGGCGGTCATTCCGGGTTGACGGCTGGCACCATGAGGTTGGTTGTCCGGTCTCAGGGTGGGCGCTGCCATGAAGATTGCCGATATCCAGTTCTATTCGTTCAATCCGGGCCGTCGGAACCTGGAGGTGGTGCGGGTCGAGTCGGACAACGGGTACTACGGCTGGGGCGAGATCGGCCTGACCTCGCGCGACCGGGCGGTGGGCGGGGCGGTGTCGCACTTTCGCGACTTCCTGATCGGGCAGGACCCGCGGCGGATCGGTCGTATCTGGCAGGAGACGTACCGCAGCCAGTACTTCGAGGGCGGGCGGGTGCTGACCAGCGCCATGGCGGCCATCGACATTGCCCTGCACGACCTGGTGGCCAAGAGCCTCGGGATCCCCGTCTACCAGCTGCTGGGCGGCAAGCAGCGCGACTTCGTGCCCTGCTTCGTCACCACCAACTCACGGAACCAGGACGACCTGGTGGCGGAGGTTAAGGGCCTGGTGGCGGACGGCTGGGAGTGCATCCGCACGCTGGTCTGGGGCCTCTGGGAGACCGAGGGGCAGGTCTTTTCGCCGCGCGAATCCGTGGCCATCACCGCCGAGTGGCACACGGCGGTGCGCGAGGCGGTGGGGCCGGGTCCGGTGATCGGGCCGGACTACCACCACCGGCTGAGCGTGGCCGAAGCGGCGTCCTACTGCCAGCGCATGCCGCCGGGCACGATCGATTTCCTGGAAGAGCCGATCCGCGACGAGACGCCGGCGGCCTACGCGACGCTGCGCTCGATGACCGACATCCCGTTCGCCATTGGCGAGGAGTTCTCCAGCAAGTGGCAGTTCGCGCCCTACATCGAGCAGGGGCTGACCAACTTCGCCAGGCTGGACATTTGTAACGTCGGCGGCTTCACCGAAGCCATGAAGGTGGCGGGCTGGTGCGAGACGCACTACATCGACCTGATGCCGCACAACCCGCTGGGGCCGGTCTGCACGGCGGCCAGCGTGCAACTGGGCGCGGCCGTGCCCAACTGGGCGTGGCTGGAAGACCGGACCGTTGACCTGGGCCGGCTGTACTCGGATGAGATCTTTCCCGTGCAGCCCAAGCTGGACGGCGTCTGGTACCCGGTGCTCGACACTCCCGGCCTGGGCGTCGAAATCGACCTGGACGTCATCAAGGAGATTCCCTCGCGGCAGACCGAAACCCCGCATACGGTGCGACCGGACGGCTCGGTGACGAACTTCTGAGCGTCGCGGGCACGATGAACAAGACGATCCACGGCCATATGAATTACCGGAGAGACCCTTGCGTAACCTGAAGGCGGGTGCCCGGAAGACCCCTCACCGAATTCGGCCGAAGACGGCCGATTCTGCCTCTCCCCTCGGAGAGGGTGAAGAACGGCGTCCCCCTGATTGGATTGAGACCGGACACAGTTGCGATCCTCCGGGGCGGGAGTAGGGGCGGTCGCGCCTTGGAGGACGAGGAACGCTATGCAACGGTCGCTGTCCGGAGCGAACGGTCATGAGAGTGGTCTATGACCCGGAGGCGGACACGGTAGTTATCAGCCTGCGCGAGTCGGCTATTGAAGAGAGTGACGAGGTTCGACCGGGCGTGATCGCGGACTTTGATTCGGCCGGGGAAGTGGTGCGCTTTGAGGTGCTTAACGCTTCGCGGGTTGTGCAGAACACTCGCGAGATTCAGTTCGCCATCGCTGAATAGCAGCTGACCGCACCGGGTCGCTGTGCCGGCTGGCACCATGAGGCGTGCCGTTTGCTCTCGAGCCAGGCGCCGTTATGAAAATCGCCGACATCCAGTTTCACGCCTTCAACCCGGGCTTCCGCAACGTGCAGACTGTGCGGATCGAGTCGGACAACGGTTACTACGGCTGGGGCGAAGCCGGCCTGAGCACCCGCGACCTGGCGGTGGGCGGCGCGGTGTCGCACTTTCGCGACTTTCTGATCGGCCAAGATCCGCGCCAGATCGGGCGCATCTGGCAGGAGGTGTATCGCAGCCAGTATTTCGAGGGCGGGCGCGTGCTCACCTCCGCGATGTCGGCCATCGACATTGCGCTGTACGACCTGGTGGCCAAGAGCCTCGGTGTGCCGGTCTATCAGTTGCTGGGCGGCAAGCAGCGAGACTTTGTGCCCTGCTTCGTGACCACGCGCTCCAGCAACCTGGACGACCTGATCGCGGAGGTGAAAAGCCTGGTGGCGGATGGCTGGGAGTGCATTCGCACCTCCATGTACGGTCCCGGGATCAGCGACGGCAGCAACCTGTTCGAGCCGCGTGCGTCCGTGGCCGTGACCGCCGAGTGGCACACGGCGCTGCGCGAGGCCGTGGGGCCGGGGCCGGTGCTGGGACCCGACTATCACCACCGGTTGAGCGTGGCCGAGGCGGCGTCCTATTGCCAGCGCATGCCGCCGGGCACGATCGACTTCCTGGAAGAGCCGATCCGCGACGAAAGCCCCAGCGCCTACGCCACCCTGCGATCCATGACCGACGTGCCGTTTGCCATCGGCGAGGAGTTTTCCAGCAAGTGGCAGTTCGCGCCCTACATCGAACAGGGCCTGACGAACTTTGCGCGTGTGGACATCTGCAACGTCGGCGGCTTCACCGAGGCCATGAAGGTGGCGGGCTGGTGCGAGGTCCATTACATCGACCTGATGCCGCACAACCCGCTGGGGCCGGTCTGCACGGCGGCCAGCGTTCACATGGGCGCGGCGGTGCCCAACTGGGCCTGGCTGGAAGACCGCGGACCCGACCTGGGACGGCTCTACTCCGATGAGCTCTTCCCGGTCCAGCACAAGCTGGACGGCGTCTGGTACCCCGTGCTCGACACGCCGGGCCTGGGCGTGGAGATCGACCTGGACGTCGTCAAGGAACTCCCGGTCAGCCACTGGGAGGCCCCCCATCTCACCCGCCCCGACGGGTCGGTGACGAACTGGTAGCGCGGGACTGACCATGGTGCCCTGCGCGTCAACGGCGCTCGTGAGATGACGCACAGGATCCCGGCCGGGGCCCGGCTGCTTGCCGGCTACATGATCAAGCGCTGGCGCATGTACGCGCTGGTGTGGCTGGCCTCCTCAGCCGGTGTGGCGGTGCAGACGGTTAGTCCGTTTCTCGTCCGCGCGTTACTGGACAATGCGCTGCCCGCGCGGGAAATCGGGCTTGTCGTGGTCCTGGTGCTGGCCATTGGCGCGTCGCACGGTTTCCATCGGGTAACCGTGATCGTCAACCGGATTGGCCGCGAGCGCGGATTGGTGCGCACGAACCAGGATCTGCGCACCGACGTGTTTGCCAGCATGATCCGCCGGGACGGCCGCTTCTTTGACCGGCAGACCAGCGGGGAGCTGACGGACCGGCTGATCCGGGACACGCAACAGGCCAGCTGGTGGTCCCAGCACCTAGTGATGAAGGGCTTCCTGGGGACGATCGAGCTTGCCGGACCTCTGATTGCGGCGTTCCTGCTGAACTGGCGAATGGCGGCGGCGATGCTGGGGCTGGCGCCGATCCTGGTACTGATCCGGCGCTTCATCACGCCGCGCGAGCAGGCGGCGCTGCGGACCGAACGGGAGTTGGCCGGGGCGGTGCGCTCGTTCGCACAGGAGGCCATCGCGGGCCGTCGATTCATCCGGGCTTCGCAAACTCAGGCGCATTCGCAGGCGCGACTGCAGGAGCTGAACGAACGGCTGCTGACGGAGGGCTCGTACCGGGTCACCACGCTGGCGAGCTACCAGCACAACATGTGGATGACGGCGCGCGGCCTGGGCCTGCTGCTGGTGTTTGCCGTGGGCATCGCCGAAACCTCCGCCGGCCGCACCACGCCGGGCACGCTGGCGGCCTTTGTGCTGACGACCATGCTCTTTTACTCGGCGCTGGGCTTCATGCTGGACTACTACACGATGCTGCACCGGCTGCTAGCGCCGTGGCGACGGGTGGCGCCGCTGCTGGAGGAACCGGTCGATGCGCCGGTCCACAGCCAGGGGACCGTGGCCGCGGGACCTCCCGGCGTGACGTTCAGCGACGTTTCATTTGCCTACACCGATGACCGCGAGGCGCCGCTGCACGACGTGGGTTTCGACGTGGCGCCCGGCGAATTCCTGGCCATTGTCGGGCCTACGGGATCCGGCAAGACCACGGTTGCCGATTTGCTGATGCGCTATTACACGCCGCAAACAGGCCTGGTGTCGGTGAACGGCGTGGACGTATCGGCCCTGCCCGCACATGAACTCCGCGGCGTGGTGGGCATCGTCCCGCAGGACACCGCGCTGCTGAATGAGAGCATCCGGGAGAACCTGCAGATCGCCGCGCCAGACGCGGACGACCGGACCCTGGAAGAGGCCATGCGCGCCGCGGAGCTTCACGACTTCGCGGCCTCGCTGCCTGACGGCTACGACACGGTGATCGGCGATCGCGGGGTTCGGCTGAGCGGCGGGCAACGCCAGCGCCTGGCAATCGCCCGCGTGCTGCTGCAGGACCCGCCGCTGCTGATCCTGGATGAAGCGACGTCCTCGCTGGACAGCCTGACCGAGCGGCGCATCCAGGCCGCGTTGGATCGCGCCAGCGAGGGGCGCACGGTTATCGCCATTGCGCACCGGCTGGCGACCATCATCAACGCCGACCGGGTACTGGTGCTGGACGGCGGGCGCATCGTCGACCAGGGGACCGTTGCCGAACTTCGACAGCGGGACGGGCTATTCCGCGCGATGTACGACACGCAGTTCGCGACGGCGGAGGCCTAAGGTGCCCGGCACGAACTCGGCCGATTCTGGCGGCTGGCGCGAACTGCGGCAGGCAATAGGCGCCGCACCGCCTACGCGCACGACGATTGCCATTACGGTGCTGCTCGCGTCGTTGACGATTGCATTTGCAGTTGCCGGCGCCCTGGCAATGCGCGATCTCGTGAACGAGGGCGTGTATGAGGGTTTCCCGGACGCACTCGGGGCGCTCATCCTGGCCGCCGCTGGCCCGACGTTATCGGTCGGCACCGGCTGGCTGCTGGCTGCCCGGGCGGAGCGGCTGGGCTTTCGAGCCAGCGCACGGCTGACGGAGCGGGTCTTCGCCCAAGTCCAGCGCGTGCGGATGGACGTGCTGGACGGGATGCGCTCCGGCGAACTGACCGCGCGCGTGATCGACGACCCGACGGAGCTGGCCTGGCAGGCGCGCTGGAGCGCGGGAGCCGGCATATTCGCGCTGGCGTTTGGCCTGGCCACGCTGCTGACGACGGCGATTATCAACTGGCGCCTGCTTGCCCTGCCGCTGGTGGTATCGCCGCTCTTCTTCATGCTGACCCGGCGGTTCGGCTACCGTCTGCGCCGGCTGGCCGCCTACGATCGGCTGGTTTCGCAGGCGGACCTGGCGGCCTTCGCCCAGGAACGGCTGGGCGCCGCCCGCCTGGTTCAGGCGAGCCGGGCGGAGGAGCGGGAGACGGGGCGGTTTTTCGCCCTAGCCGAGCGGCTGAGCCGCGACCACCTCCGCGAGTTCCTGGCAGGGCGAACCTCGGGCGACGTCGGCATTGCGCTCACCTGGACGAGCGCACCGATCCTGGTGTTTGGATTCGGCAGCTTCGAGTATCTGAACGGTCGCCTCACCACCGGCGACATCGCCGCGCTGATCAGCCTGTTGATGGCCCTGATCAAGGTTGGGGGGACGGCGAGCGTGCATTGGTTTGAGCTGGCGCCCATCTTTGCGGCGGCTCGGCGACTGAACGAGACGTTGCGTCTGCCGACCGAGGACGACCCCGTATCAGAACCTCAAAGCCTGGCGCGGCCGCCCGCACTGGCGTTTCGTGGCGTCGCGTTCCGCCATCGGTCAACCGATGTGCAGCCACTGGACGACTTCAGCCTGCGAGCGGCGGCCGGCCAGGTGACCGCGCTGGTGGGCGAGAGCGGGTCGGGCAAGTCAACCGCGGCAGAGTTGGTCGCCAGGTTCTTTGATGTCGACTCGGGACGGATCGAGCTGGACGGACGGCCGATTGGGTCGCTGAGCCGCGATCAGGTTCGGCGATCAATCGCGCTGGTAGCGCAGGATCCGTTTTTCTTCAGCGCGAGCATCCGAGAGAACCTGACGTTCGGGCTTGCCGATGTCGACGATCGCGACCTCAGGCGGGTGTGCCAAATCGCGCGGATTCACGAGTTCATCCAGTCGCTGCCCGAGGGTTACGACACGGAAATCGGCGAGCGGGCCTCGCACCTCTCCGGCGGCGAGCGCCAGCGACTGGCGATCGCTCGGGCGCTGCTGACCGATCCGGATGTCCTGATCCTGGACGAGGCCACGTCCGCCCTGGACTCGGTGACTGAGCGCGAGGTCTACGGCGGCGTGCTGGCCGATTCCGGCAGCCGCACGGTGCTGGTTATCGCCCACCGCCTGTCGACCGTGCGCAACGCCGACCGCATCTTCGTGCTCGACGACGGTCGGGTCGCGGAAGCCGGAACGCACGACCAACTCATGGCGGCCGATGGCCCCTACCAACGCCTCTACGCCGCCCAGGCCTCTCCCGAAGGCGCTTAGGGTCGCGGCGCGGGTGCGGCCATGAGGTGGGGGCCGTTGGTGGCGGAGGACTGGCGGGCAAGGTCGTAGACGCCGTCCTGGAGTTCCAGGACACGCACGGCCTGGCGCAGGGGGATGGGCGGCGGGTCGCCGTCTTGGAGGGCCCGGAAGGACCGGTCCATGTTGATGGTCATGATGTCGGAGCGGGACGACTCGTCGTAGACCTTGACGCCCCGGCTGGTGTGGACCTGCACCTGGCCGACGAGGTCGGCGGTGTACTGGCCGAGGATGATGGCGTTGGCGCCCACGGCGCGGACGACGTATTCGCCGGAGTGGTCGCCCAGCGGGTAGGCGTAGCTGCATTCCACGAGGCCGGTGCTGCCGTCGGCGGCGCGAAAGAGGCCGGCGGCGTAGTCGTCGAACGGGCGCTGGAACATGGCGTTGGAGAGCACGCCGGCCACCGCCTGCACGGGCTGACCGCCCATGGCGTCGAGCATGATGTCGATGCCGTGCTGGCACTCCACGGCCCAGCAGCCGCCGCCGGAGATCGACGGGTCGTTGTGCCAGGCGGAGGGCATGTTGTCGTAGCGGGCGGGGGTTGAGGTGCTGAGGCGGCTGTGGAAGTGGGCAAGGTCCCCGAGGGTGCCGTCGGCGATGGACTGGCCGATCACGTCGATGACCTTGAGCTCACGCGTGGGCAGGGTGAGGGCGCCCCAGAGGCCGGCGGCCTCGGCGGCGTCCACGGCGGGCCGCAGCCGGTCGGCGCAGTCGGCCCAGGGCTTGTCGAAGAGGCAGGGCACGCCGGCATCCACGCAGGCCTGCAGGTAGCCGGGCGCGAGGGTGTGGCGGCCGGAGACCAGGGCGACATCGGGCTTTACGGCGTCCAGGCACTCGGCGGCGGTGTCGTAGACGGGGCAGCCGAAGGACTGGGCCATGGTTGTGCGTTCGGACTCGAGCGGGTCGAACGCGCCGACGAGTTCGTGTCCAAGCTGGACGGCGGTGTGGCCCATTCCGAATCCGTGATGGCTGTAGGAGAGGACAACGGCGCGCATGAGGGTGGCTCCGGCTGGCAGGTCGGCGCGTGAGTTTACGGGGCACCGCGAAGGTGTTCAGAGGCCTGGCTGGAGTGGTTGAGCTGGGTCACTTTCTCTGACGGCGACGCCTGCGTGCCTTCAGGGGCGCTTGTCCCCGCTAGTTGGGCTGTGGAAAGTGTTCTGTTAGGAAGCCCTCGATTTGGTCAAGTCGGTCGTCGAGTTTCTTGCCGGCTAGATACCCGCCGTCTTCGTACTTGCCGAGCGCCTTGACAGCCTCTTCTTCCTTTATGTGTTGAAACCACTCGGCGAAATGCCACGGACCTACCCAGATACCCAACTCGCCGCCGTTCGCACCGGCGCGCGGCCCCGCGTACATGAGGAACCGGGTGCGGTTTGCCGGTGGTGCGATTCTCACTGATGCCCGCTGCGGCTGCACCGGCAGGCCCGCCTGCTCCGACATCTTGACGAAGCGATCAAACTGTTCGCGGACGCCCGCCTGGCTAGCCAAGTCACGAATCGCCTCGACGGTGTTGATGCGTTTAGGAGCACTTGGTTGGGTCGGTTCGTCAATTACCTCACGAATCAACAGTCTCGGGCCACCCTCCAACTCGAACACCTCGAAACTGACGACGCTTATCGGGACGCCGAAGCGCGCGAGGAACTTGTTCATGCGTTCCAGGCCAGCGTGGATTCCGGCGCCGACGAGCAGCACGGCGATCTCCCGATCTTCTGCCTCGCCAGCCAGTTGCTGTTTCACTCTCTCCGACAGCGACTCGGCATCACCAAACTCGCCGAGACGGGATTCGAGCTTCCCGTAGACTTCATCCGCGTCGAGTCGGGCCAGCGACGCGGCGTAGTAAAGCGCCTGTCCCAGCGCGCCGGAACCGAGCGTCCCTGGCTTGACCTCGATCACAACCCAGCGGTCCTGCGAGTCGATAGCCAACAGATCGAGCCGGCCGTCGTCGATCGATACCTGGCGGCCGACCAAGGTGTATCCCTCCCCGATCAGCGTCACATCGCTCGCGATCCACTCCTCTAGATGTTGTTCAAGTTCGATGTGCGAGCGTTCGAGGCTTTGCGGCTGCGACGGATTTGCGCCTTCCTCGCCGTGCTGTGCGTCGAATCTCCAGGCCGCCAGCTTCATCATTGTTCGCTCCCGGACTGTCAGTCGTTAACTATGCGGTTCGGTTCCACAAGCCGCCGGAGTGGGACTGGACTTAGGGCGCCGTCGCTGGGTCAGGCCGATTCTTCGGCTTGTTGGGTTTGGGTTTCGGCGTGGCCGGGTTGGGTGACGAGGATGGGGGCGCTGTTTGACTCGACGGTTTCGCGGGTGACGACGACTTTTTTCACGCCCTTCTTGGACGGGAGGGTGAACATGGTGTCCATCAGGAGCTCTTCGAGGGTGGTGCGCAGGCCGCGGGCGCCCGTGTTGGTTTCCTGCGAGCGGCGGGCAATGGCCTCCAGGCCGTCCTCGGTGATTTCCAGTTCCACGCCGTCCATTTCGAATAGCTTCTGGAACTGGCGCAGCAGCGCGTTCTTGGGTTCGCAGATGATGCGGACGAGAGCCTCGGCGTCCAGCTCGTCGAGCGCGGCCACCACCGGGAGACGGCCGACGAACTCCGGGATCAGGCCGTACTTGAGCAGGTCGTCCGAAGCGACCTCGTGCATCACGCTCTCGGCCTTCTCGCCTTGGGCGCGCTTGCCGAACCCGACGCCGGCCGCGTGGCCAATGCGTCGGGCGATGATGCGTTCCAGACCCTCGAACGCGCCCCCACACACGAACAGGATGTCGCGCGTATCCATCTGGATATATTCCTGGTGCGGGTGTTTGCGCCCGCCCTGGGGCGGGACGTTGACCTGGGCGCCCTCGATGATCTTGAGCAGCGCCTGCTGCACGCCTTCGCCCGAGACATCGCGCGTGATCGACGGGTTGTCGGCCTTGCGGGAGACCTTGTCGATCTCGTCAATGAAGATGATGCCGGTCTGGGCGCGCGGGACGTTGAAGTCGGCGGCCTGCAACAGGCGCAGCAGGATGTTCTCCACGTCTTCGCCCACGTAGCCGGCTTCGGTGAGGGCCGTGGCATCGGCAATGCAGAACGGCACGTTGAGGATGCGCGCCAGGGTGCGGGCTATCTCGCTCTTGCCCACGCCGGTCGGTCCCAGAAGCAAGATGTTGCTCTTGTGCAGTTCGAACTCGTCGTCCGACGCGCCGGCCGCCACGCGCTTGTAGTGGTTGTAGACGGCAACCGAGACGACCTTTTTGGCGCGGTCCTGGCCGATCACATAGTCGCTGAGCAACTCAAACAGCCGTTCCGGCGTTGGGATGCGTCCCGCCATCGCGTGTGGACTGGGTGTGCGCGTCTGCTCCTCATCGATGATGTCGCCGCACAGGTTCACGCACTCGTTGCAGATGTAGACGCCGGCCGAGCCTGAGATCAGGCGGCGAACCTGGTCTTGTGTCTTGCCGCAGAACGAGCAGCGGTAGCTTGCGCGGTTCGAGCGACTACGGGCCATGGCGGCTCCGGGGGACAAAGGTCCCGGCAGGGTACCGAGGTCGGGGCATGCCGCCTAGTCCGAGTCTTGGCCGTCCTGGCCCACGGTCGCCGAG
This sequence comes from Chloroflexota bacterium, assembly GCA_011523785.1. Taxonomy (GTDB): domain Bacteria; phylum Chloroflexota; class UBA11872; order UBA11872; family UBA11872; genus UBA11872. The sequence continues at coordinate 22,399 of WTFW01000055.1, forward strand.
CGCGGCGTCACGATCTGGTCGATCAGCCCGTAGTCCTTAGCCTCTTCGGCCGTGAGATAGAAGTCACGGTCCGAGTCCGCGTGGATGCGTTCCTTGGGCTGCCCGGTGGCGTCCACGAAGATCTGCTCGATCCGGTCGCGGACCTTGCCGATCTCACGAGCCCGAATCTGCAGATCGGCGGCCTGTACGAAACCCTCGAATCCCTGCGACGGCTGGTGCAGCAGCACGGTGCTGTGCGGCAGGGCCGAGCGTTTGCCCTGCGAGCCTCCGGCCAGGATCACGCTGCCCATGCTGGCGGCCAGCCCGACGCAGGTGGTGGCTACGTCGTTCGGCACGTATTGCATGGTGTCGAAGATGGCGAGGCCGGCGCTGACGCTGCCGCCGGGCGAGTTGATGTACATGTTGATATCGGCTTCGGCGTCCTCGCTGGTCAGCAGCAACAGCTGGGCGATGACCGTATTGGCCACGGCGTCATCGATGGGCGTACCCAGAAAGATGATCCGGTCGCGCAGCAAGCGCGAGTAGATGTCCATGCCACGTTCGCCGCGGTCCGTCTGCTCGATTACGTAGGGAACCAGAATGCCCATGCGAATGTCCTTTCCCTGCCGGCGGCGCTAGGCCTGTTCGGCTTCCGGGTCGTCCTCCGGCTCGGCGGCGGCCGCCAGCTCGGGTGGGGGTTCGGAATGGTGATGGTCGTGCAGTGGGGCCGCGCCATCGGTGACCGCGGCTACCAGCGCCCGGATGGCCTTCCGTGAACGAACACTACTCGCCACATGCTGGCCCGCCTCGTCGCGCATGAGGTTGGTGCGGATGATGTTGCGGCGCTCTTGCGGGTAGTACTCCGCCACGCGATCGATCTCGGCCCGCATTTCCTCAGCCTCGGCCGTGATGTCGTGCGCGTCCGCGTAGGCGTTGAGCACCAGGCTGCGGTGAATGCGGTTGAGCGCCTCGGTGCGCGCTTCTTCTTCCCACTCGTCACGCGTCTGCTCGCGCATGGCCAGATAGGTGTCCACGGGAACGCCCCGGCGAACCAGCAAGTCGGTGCGCTCGCGGATAACCCCCTCGCTTTCGCGATCGACCAGGACATCGGCAACCTCGAACGTGGCGCGCTGGATCAGGGCCTGCACCGCTTGCTCTTCGAGTTCGTGCTGCGCTTCGTGCGCTTTGCGCTCGCTGAGCGCCCCCGAAATGCGTTCGCGCATGCCTTCGAGGGTTTCGAAAGGCCCCACGCTGCGGGCGAACTCGTCGTCAAGGTCGGGCAACTGCTGCTCGCTCACGCCGTCGATCTGGATTTCAAATGTGACGTCCTTGCCGCGCAGCGCCTCATTGGGGTCATTTGGCGGGATCTGAGCGTTGTACGACACCTGGTCGCCGGCCACCGCACCGGTCACAGCGCCGTCGAAGCCCACGGGAAAGCCGTTGTTGCCAACCAGCACGTTGTAGGCCTGGGGGTCTTCGGGTTCGATTCCGTCGCCGACGATCCGGATGCGGGTCTGGACCATGTCCTCGGCAACCGCGGGACGCTCCACGGGCTCCCAGGAAGCCTGGGTGGTGCGCAACTGCTCGATTTCGGCCTCGACCTCGTCTTCGGTAACGTCGTCGACCGCTACCTCGAGCGATACGTCGTCTACGTCACCCAGTTCGACCGTCGGCGCGATGGCGACTTCGGCCGAGAACAGGAAGGGCGCGTCCAGCGACGGCAGCTCCGGCACATCCAGTTCGGGCTGGTCGATCGGGGTGACCCCGGTCTCGTCGAGGGCTGAGGTGTAGGCCCGGGGCACCACGGCTTCCAGCAAGTCCTGCATCACCGTGCCCACGCCGGCGGCGTTCTCCACGAGGCGGCGCGGCGCCTTGCCGGGTCGGAATCCGGGGATCTTGACCCGGCGCCCGACGCGTTGAATCGCCCGTCCGTACTCCTTTTGCAAGTCCTCAGGCGGCACTTCGACCGCGAGCCGAACGCGGCTGCCTTCAAGCTTCTCAGCGGTCGCGGGCATACCAATCCTCTGAGCGAAATCCACCGGCCAGTCGTGGGGCTGGTGGGGAAGGAGAGACTCGAACTCTCACGGAGAAATCTCCACGTGATCCTAAATCACGCTCGTCTACCAGTTCCGACACTTCCCCCTGGAGTGCTCGAACGGACCGAACAGACAGAACAACCGCCCGCGCGAACGCGGGCACCACCGATTATATGGCGAGCGGCGACCTCCACGGCCCGTATAGCCGGTCGGTTGCTTTAGCCGTGCCGTGCAACGGGCTAGGATTGAGTCAAGCCCTCGACCCGCCGGATCGTCGGCGGGGCCGAAGCTAGCAAAGGACCTGCGGAATGGCCTACGAAGTACCCGACCTTCCTTACGCCTTCGACGCGCTGGAACCCACCATTGACGCGCGCACGATGGAGATCCACCACGACCGCCATCACGCGACGTACGTGATGAACCTCAACGCCGCGCTGGAGGGTCACGATGACCTGGCGGCGCAGAGCATCGAAGACCTGATCAGCAACTTGGACGCGGTGCCCGAAGGAATCCGCACGGCCGTGCAGAACAACGGCGGCGGCCACGCCAACCATTCGCTGTTTTGGACGGTGATCGGCGGCGACAGCCATCCGCATCCGCATGGCGCGCTGGCCGAGGCCGTGGACGCGGCCTTTGGCAGCCTGGAAGCCTTTCAGGCGGAGTTCGCCCAGGCCGCCACGACCCGCTTCGGCTCCGGTTGGGCCTGGCTGATCAAGCAGCCCGACGGTTCCCTGGCCGTTACCAGCACGCCCAACCAGGACAGCCCGCTCATGGACGGCAGCGGAATCCCGATCCTGGGCCTGGACGTGTGGGAACACGCCTACTATCTGAACTACCAGAACCGCCGCCCGGACTACATCGCGGCCTTCTGGAACGT
>WTFW01000117.1 GCA_011523785.1 Chloroflexota bacterium
CCCTACGCCGGCTTACGCAGAGGTGTCCCAGAGAGATTCGGTCAGGACTGCTGGCGGCTTACACACCAGTCAGTCACACTGCCCACGTCCACTGACATTGGACCTGACAGATGCCTTCAATGCGACCCAACCGCGTCAAGCACAAGCTCGCTGCCGGCGAACTGGCCACCGGCATCATGGGCACCGGCATGACCGCGGATCTGATCGAGTGGCTGGGCCCGCTCGGCTTCGACTCCGTCTGGCTGGAAGGCGAACACGGGCCGCTCGACTACCGGGACATCCCCGACCAGTCGCGCGCCGCCGACCTCTGGGGCATGACCTCCATCGTGCGCGTCAACGAAAACCGCTACGGCCCCATCTACCGCGTGCTGGACCTCGGCGCCCAGGGCGTCTGCGTGCCGCATGTGGACACCCGCGACCAGGCCCAGGCCGTCGCCGACGCATCCAAGTTCTATCCCGTCGGCAAGCGCGGCATGACCACCTCGCGCCAGGGCTACGGCGTCTCGGACTTCCTTGAGCGGGCCAACGACGAGTGCCTGGCCATCATCCTCATTGAGGACATCCTGGCCGTGAACAACTTGGACGAGATTCTCGAAGTCGAAGGCGTGGACATCTTCTACGTCGCCCCCGGCGACCTCGGCCAGAGCCTGGGTCATATGGACTCGACGCACCCTGAGGTGCAGGAAACGATCGACCGAGCCCTGGCGACCATCGTGGCCTCAGGCCGCCACGCCGGCACCCTGGTCACCTCCGCCAACGTTGAACGCTACGTCGACATGGGCGTCGGCTTCGTCACCACCGGCCTCAACGCCTGGATAGCCGAAGGCGCCAAGGACTTCCTGGAGAAGGCCAAGAGTGGATGAGCGACAAGTAGAACCCAGGCCGGCACAGTTCGAGAAGGCTGTCTATTTGGTGTCCTGCACGAAGAGCAAACTATGTGTACCGGCGCCTGCCAAGGAACTCTATGCAGCGTCTTCTTGGTTTTCTAAGGCTCGCGAATATGTGAAAAGACAGAAACAGCCGTGGTTCGTGCTTTCCGCCAAGCATGGACTCGTTCATCCCGACGAAGTTATCACGCCATATGACTGCACATTGACAGACATGGGACCGGCGGAGCGACTCCGCTGGGCCGAAAGAGTTCTTGCGGAATTGCAGCAACATCTTGAAGGTGTTGAGACCGTCACGTTTTTGGCCAGTGTGCCGTATCGGAAGCTTCTGATACCAGCCTTACTAGGTCGAGGTTTTTGTGTTTCAGTCCCCATGGAAGGCCTGAGACAAGGCGAGCAGAGCCAGTGGCTGAAGGAACAGTTGAGGTAGTCGAACCGGCGGTAATTGTGACCGAACGCAACCCCGACATTATGCGCCTTTACGAGCTTCTCAGTCGGCTTGCGAATCGAGTCGGTGGTCCTAGGCGCTTACGAGACCAGCGCGCTAGGAGGGACTTGCCTCTGCGTGGAGTCTATTACTTCTTTGAGCCCGGCGAGTTTCGGTCAGACAGGGACGATGAGAGTCGGGTTGTTAGGGTCGGGACGCACGCGTTGAAGTCCGGTGCCAAGAGCACGTTGTGGGGACGTCTCTCGCAACACCGAGGAAGTTCCAGGTCCGGCGGAGGGAACCATCGGGGCTCGATTTTTAGGCTTCTGGTCGGATCTGCCCTCGCCAATCAGAGCAGGACTCCGCTTCCAAACTCGTGGGGCGTCAGTTCGAGTGTGCGTGGAGCCGCGGAAAGACTCGGTGTCGAGCCTGCCGCAATCAAGGAAGCTGAGGCGGATCTTGAGAGACGGGTAAGCGCCCATATCGGCCAAATGCCATTCCTCTGGCTGAACGTCGCCGACGCGCCCGGACCGGAGTCTGAGCGGGATTTGATTGAAAGAAACTCAATCGCGCTGCTTAGCGGCTATCGCTCACGCGCCGCCGACTCTCCGTCACCGGAATGGCTGGGCAATAGCAGTGACAGGGAACCCGTTCGTCGTTCTGGCCTATGGAATAACCGTCACGTGGATGCAGCGTACGATCCGTCGTTTCTTGACCTTATGGAAGCGTGGATTGAAAGCTCGGCCAAGTGACATTGGACTGAGTCCGGCTAGACCTACGCCTACGATTCCATAGCGGCGGCGATGTCGGCACTCAGGTCCCGCAACTGCGTCGGCCTCACGTAGATCTCCTCGATCAGCGTGCGGCCCGGCATGCAGGCGCAGAGGCGCACGATCTCGGCCAGGTCTTCCGAATGCATCATCGTGGCCCGAGCCGCGGCGTCAGGCACCAGCTTGCGGCGTTCCAGGATCGGGGTGTCGACCTCGCCCGGAAAGATCGTGCAAGCCCGCAGCCCGTGGCCGCGCAATTCGTTGTTGACGCTCTTCATCACGCTTGCCACGGCCGCCTTGGCCGCGCCATAAGCCACGCCGGCCATCGGGCTGGAGGTAACGGCCGCGTACGAGGAAATCGTGATGACGGTCCCGCTGCCACGCTCCAGCATCCCCGGCAGCGCCGCCTGCGTGAGCACCAGTGGGGCCGTCACGTTCAGCCGCTGCACCGACTCAAAGTCGTCGGGTTCGATCCTGCGTACCGTGCGCGACCGGCTCCCGCCCCCCGCGTTGTTCACCAGCACGTCCAGCCGACCGAACTCAGCCTCCGTCCGTGCCACCACCTCGCGCGCGGTCCCCGGATCCGTAATGTCGGCCGAAAGAGCCAGCGCCCTACTGCCCCCATCCCCAATCATGGCCGCCGTCTCATCCAGCAACCCCTGCCGCCGCCCAACCAACGCCACCGCCGCGCCTTCCCCGGCCAGCGCAATCGCACTCGCCCGCCCAATCCCGGTTCCCGCCCCCGTAACCAACGCCACCTGACCATCGAGCTGTTGCATCTGGCGTCTGCCTTTCGGGTCTGCCGGCTTCCCCGCCGGCCGCGGCTCTGGCTTCCGGACCTCGCTCAGGAATCCGTCACGGCGGCGATGTCCGCGCTTACGTCGCGCAGATGGGTCGGACGCACGTAAACCTCTTCAATCAGCGTTCGGCCCGGCATACAGGCGCAGAGGCGAACGATGTCGGCGATGTCCTCCGGCAACATCATTGTTGCGCGCGCCGCGGCATCGGGCACCAGGGCGCGAGTCTCCAGGACCGGCGTATCGGCCTCGCCCGGGTAAATGGTGCACGCTCGGATTCCGCGCCCCCGCAGTTCGTTGTTGAGGCTCCGCATCACGCTGCCAACGGACGCCTTCGCGGCGCCGTACGCCACGCCCGACATCGGCGTGCAGATCACCGCCGCGAACGATGAGATTGTGATCACCGTGCCCGCGCCGCGAGCCAGCATCCCCGGCAACGCGGCTTGCGTTAAGACGAGCGGCGCCGTCGCGTTCAACCGATGCACGGCCTCGAAATCGTCGGCCGCGATCGTGCGCACGCTGCGCGACCGGCTGGGGCCGCCCGCGTTGTTGACCAGGATGTCCAGCCGCCCGAACTCGGACTCCGCCCGGGCCACCACCGCCCGCGACGCATCCGCGTCGGTGACATCCGCTGCCGCCACCAGCGCCGTCCCGCCGGCACCTCGAATCGCCCCCGCCGTCGCATCCAGCAGGTGCTCACGCCGCCCAACCAACGCCACCGCCGCGCCTTCCTCGGCCAGCGAAATCGCACTCGCCCGCCCAATCC
>WTFW01000091.1 GCA_011523785.1 Chloroflexota bacterium
TCAAGTCCGACCTCTCAGAGCGCGTCGTCCGCGAAACCGGCCTCGCCAACGGTCTCGTTGACTACAAGATTGCGTCCATCGACCAGACCTGGTCCGGTCTCCGCTTCACCCGCCGCAAGCCCCGCTAATCCCTCGGCACCGCTATTCCCGCCCGGTCAGACGTCCCTGCCGCTTCGAAGAAGTTCTGGGATCTCACTCAGCGTGTCAACCGCCTCACCCCGCCAGGAAGTTCGTTCCGAGTGGTATACGGCGGCACTTTTCTCGGGCGTTCTGATCAGCACCGCCCGCATCCCAATTCGCGAGGCCCCGGTCAGTTCGTGATTCGAGCCATCGCCCACGTATGTGCAGTTCTCGGGCGCTGCCCCCAGGCGCTCGCACGCCCGGTGGAATATTCCTGGATCAGGCTTGATCAACCCCTCCACGCATGAGAAGACCGGCTCGTCAATCAGCGCCGCATACGGCGTCGTTGGCCAGAGGTCCGGCAAGTCGGCCGAGCAGTCGCTGATCAACCCCGTCTTGAATCCCAACGCTCTCACCTGTGCCAGCGTCGCCACCGCATCCGCCCGCGGCTTCAGCGACCGCCGCGAAAAGTCCACGCGAATCTTGACGGCCCGTTCAACAGCCGCCGAGTCCACCCGCGCCCCCATCGCCGCGCATACGCCTCTTACGTCCTCGTCCGTTGTCCCGAACGTCCCGTCAAACCGCTCCCGCCAGAGGTCGAACCACCGCTTGGTGAAGCCATCCGGATCCACGCCCGCGGCCAACGACATGGCCCGTACCGACGCCCTGAATTCCACGTCGTCGACCGGCTCCGTCAGCGTATTGAACAGATCAAACACCACCGCCCGCACCTTCACGCCCGAGACTCCATGCTGTTTAGTCCAGGCCGCGCCGTCGACTCGTCGGGAGACTTACTCCCAACGCACCGTGCTGTCTGCCGGCTGGTGGGCCGTGCGAATTGTGTTGAACTCCTGCCAGGTCCGTACCACGGCTTCGGGGCGCGATCGGCTGCGCACCAGGAAGTCCGACTCAGGCGGATAGCAGGTCAGCGTCGCTTTCGATACGGGGCCGTCGGCAGCGGGTGCACCGTTGCCGGAAGCTCCATTTCGGGCCATCGCCAGCGGCGGGAAGTTCGTCGGCAGGTCCGCGCTCTGGTAGCGGATGTCGAGACTCCAGCGGATCACGTCGCTGCGATTGGGCGTCGAGCGGTGCGGTGTTCGGTTCGTCAGCAGCACCACCCCGCCGCGGTCCACCGGCGTGGCCACCACGCGCTCGCCCGGCAGATCCTCCTCCAGGATCTCCAGGTACGAGCGCCGGCCTTCTTCGCCGGGCGCCAACTGCGTGTGCCGAACGACCCCGCCCTTGTGCACGCCCGGCATCACCTCCAGGCACCCGCGCTCGACCGTCGCGTCCACAAAGGGCACCCAGACTGTCAGGATCAACTCGTCGTCGCAGACCGGCTCGAAGTAGCCCGAGTCCTGGTGCCACGGCACCTCGCCGTGCCAGTGGCCCGGCAGCTTGGGCCGCAATCGGTAGACCGCCGACCCAATGATCTCCGGGCCAACCACCGACTCCGCCAGGTCCAGCAACTCCTCGTTCGAAACCAGCGCGAAGATCCCGTGGCCCTGCAATTGACCGTAGATCACCGACCAGTACAGATCCTCGTACTCCTGGTGAATCTTCCACAGGCGTGTCTCGAACGGTTCGTCGGCGTACGTATGGCTCAGTTTTCCGTCCGCCACCGCCGCCTCGGCATGCATGTCGATAGTCGCCGTAATCTCGTCGATTGCCGGCTGCAAGCCCACCGGATCAAGTGCATTCGGTACCACGAGGTATCCCTCGCGCCTGAAAGACTCCAGCTGCTCGCTATCTAGACGCATACCTGTGTCCGGCTCTCGCAGGTGCCCACGTGACGATTCTCGCCTGTTCGGGCGCCACTGTCACCTACTGGCTGCCCTACAGCGGCCCACTCACCGGCCGTCGAAACATCGCCGCCGCCACTCGCGGCGGCCACCACGACACGTCAATCAGCCAGCGAATCAGCGCCGGCGTTGCCGGGTGTCCCTGTTGAGCGCGTCGCTCCATTTCACCCGGCCAGACGTCCGTGTACAACGCATACGTCGCCGCCACCAGCGGAGGCCGTATCAGCTTGATCGCAATCCACACTTGCGCGGCCAGCGTCGCCGTAAACACCTCCAGCGCCGGTCCACTCAACGTCAGGTAGAACGCCATGAATACCGCCGCCAAGGGCACCGCTATCGGCCCAGCCGTAATCACGAACGTGGCGAACACCGAACCGAACTGCCGCCCGCTGACCCGCCACGATTCCAACGCCGCCAGCGAACCCGGCACGTTCCCGTGCACCGCGATAAACGGCGCCAGCAACGTCCGCGAATGCACGTAGATTCCCGTGCCGCCGATCACGACGATCCACAGAATCGAAATCAGGCCGCCCAGGAACGACTCCGCAAACGGCATCCGCTGAAAGTTGATTAAACCGAGGGTCAGGATTCCCACCGGAACCCAGAAGATCACCGTCGTGTGAAGGTTGGTCCAGATGTACCTGGGCAACCAGCGCGTTCCGTCGTCCAGGTGCCGCCACAATCCCGGCCGCCGGCCCTCGTGCGCCGCCGCCACGGCCTTCATAAACATCACCGGCGCAACCGTGCCCGACAGCAGGTTGAGCAGGGTCGTGCCCGCTGTCCGCCCGAACCCCTCCGGCAGGTCGACGGCCGTAATCCAGATCACCCCCGCGGCCGGCAGCGAAAACAGCACCATGATCGCCACAATCACGAAGGGTGTAACCCGCAGCGTCGCCAACCCGCGCACTGCGTAGCCCACCCCCGCACCCCAGGAGGCACGCGTCACGATGCGTGCTGGGCCGGAGTCGTTGCGTCCATACCGGTCAGCCTGCTCCTGGCTCGCGTTGTACCGAAACTAACTCTACGCCCTCCGCTCGCATGCCAGAATGATCGCCCCTTCTTCCCGGCATCCGCACATGCAGGAACTCGCACGCATCCAAATCGACGCCTCGCCCGAGGCTGTCTTCGACCTTCTTGCCGACAACACCCGCCGCGGCGAGTGGGCCGAGGGAATGGAAACGTTCGACTACACCTCCGACTTCGACCCCGACAACCCGGTCGGTACCACATTCACCCAGCGCATCCGCGAAGGCGGACGCATCACCGAGTACCACGGCGAGATCACCGTCTACGACCCGCCGAACGCCTACGGCTCGCAGGTGACCGGCGGCTCCTACTCGATGGTGGTCGAGTATCACCTCTCCGCCATCGAGGGCGGCACCGAGGTGGTCAACGTCTGCGACGTCGACTCCTCGTCGCGGTTCGTCCGGATCATGGGCTTCCTGTTCGGCTGGTTCACCCGATACCTCGGCCGCAAGCAACTGCGCAAGCTCAAGGAGCTCGTCGAGGCGGCCTGACCCCGCCACCCACCGCGGCCGCTGGCTAGGCCAGCGGCGCGGTGGCAAACACGACGTGGAACGGCACGCAGTAGATCACCACGGTCTTGTACTCGCTCACGTCGGTTCCCTCGGGAACCTCGTAGTTCTGGTTGCCCACGTTCCCCTTCAGCGGTCCCAGGTCCAGGTACTCGCCCAGGTTCTCGCTGCTCGTGATTCCCTCGGCCTTCGAGATCAGCACGCTCAGCGCCGGGCCATTCGTCACCATGAAGTCCTCGAACCGCAGAATGTGATTGCCGTCCGGCCCGCGGAACATCGTGGCCGAGCCGGATCCCCGGTGGAAGTCGTCGGCATCCATGAACATGCCCATGGCCACTGCCGCAGGTCCCGTCTCGGGCATTGCCGTTGGCGCCGGGGTTGCGGTCGCAGTTGCCGCTGCTGTCGCCGTCGCCGCCGGCGTCGCCGCGGGCATCGCGGCCACGGCCACGCCCGCCAGGCCGGCCGGCATGGGCTCGTCCATCATCGTGTCGGGCATCTTCGCGGCCACGTCCATGACCCGCTCCTGGACCTGCTCGCGATCCTCCGGGCTGAGGGACTCAATGGTCTCGGCACTCGGCATGGCTGCATCGAACTTGGCCTTCAGCTCCTGCATTTCTTCAGCCGGCATGCTGGCCATGGCGGCCGACTCCGGCATCTCGAATGGGAAGGCCTCGTCCACCACGTTGGTGACGAACAGTGGCGATACCAGCCACCAGCCCACCGCAATCGCCACGATGGCTCCCACGCCGCCGCCTGCCAATATGATTCGCCGTCGCATCGACATGTCAGCGCCCTCCTGCCCTCCGACCTGTGATTGAACGCGTCATTGCAAAACCACAGCCGTCAACGCTCACTCCATTAATCTACTCTGCGTCGCCCGCTGACGTGATTTCCCCTACAAGTCGCAGGCGGTGCTTCGGGTTGTAGGCCCGCGAATCGCAGCGTCGGCAGCTCACCTGTCGTCGGCCATACCGCCGCAGGCGAATCACTTCGTGCCCGGCCGGACAGCGGTACAGCCATCGCCCCGTCACCGCCAACTCAGCCGTCGGACAAGCCCGCGGCCGAGCCCCGATCGCCCGCATCCGCTCGCGAAACCACGGCCCGTGCGGCGCTTCGTCCGGCGCCCTGATGAACTGCTCCACGTGCACCAACTCATGCACCAGCACCTCATCGCGCAGGTTGAACCGAGATTCCTCGACAGGCCGGTCTCCGGCCGATCCGTCCAGCAGACGGGCAATTCGCACGACAAACTCCGACCTCTGCGGATTCGTACGAACCGATCCAAGCTGGCGCACGCCGGCCGACGGCAGAAACGTGACATTCGCCAGCGGCAGCTTTCCGCCGAACAGGTCGCCGTTGAATGCCTCCGCCCGAGTCTTCAAGTCGGCGATGAAGCTGGCATCGGCACGGTTTAGTTGAATCAGCCTCGGGAAGCGTTTCACCCTGCCTTAGCCAGCTTTCAATTCCGCCGCTAGCTCCTCATGTCCATCCTCGTGCGCATAGTCGGCCGCCGACTTCCCATCGTCCGACCGCAGCTCAACGTCGGCGCCGTGTGCCAACAACGCCTCGACTGTGCCGATGTCGCCCAGGTGCGCCGAGGTGTGCAACGGCGTATTCCCACGCTCCTGGCGGTTATTCACGTCCGCCCCAGCCTCCAGCAGCAGCCGCACGCAAGCCGTCCGTGTCTCGGCATTCGGTCCGGCCACGGCGGCATTCAGCGGCTGGTTTCGCAGCGCGTTCGTGCTCAGCGCCGCGAAATCGGCGCCGCGTTCCAGCAACAACTGCGTCGTCGCCGGCTGCCCCGCCCACGGCGCCAGGTGCAGCAGCGACCACCCGTCAGGCGAATAGGCCGATAGCAGTTCGGGATCGTCGTCCAACCGCGCCGCCAGCTGCCCCGCATCGCCCACAGTCGCCGCCTCGAACGCATCCAGCTCCGGCCCCGCCGCCAGCAACACGTCCACAACCGCGTGCTGTCCGCTGAAAAAGGCCATTTGGATCGGCGAGAGTCCCCGCGCGTTTCGCGCGCGAATGGCTGCGGGGTCCTTCGCGACCAGCCTCTGCACCGCCGCCGCATCGCCCGCCTGCACAAGGTTAAAAAGGTCGTCAGACACGGGGCATTCGGGTGGACGCTATTGACGCGGTCCGTGCGCGACCCACCCGCCGTCAACCGTCAGGATGTGCCCCGTCACAAAGCTGGCCTCGTCCGACAACAGGAAGATGGCCGCCGCCGCAATCTCTTCGGGCACCGCCAGGCGCTTGAACGGCACGTACGAGATCAGCCGGTCCATCTCAACGCTGTCCCGCTCCTTGCCGGCGTTGAACAGCGGCGTGTCCGTGTATCCCGGCGCCAGCGCGTTCACCCTGATCCCGTGGTCCGCCAGTTCCAGCGCCAGCACCTGCGTCAGCATCACCACCGACGCCTTGGATGTGCAATACGCCGCCCGCTGCTTCACCGCCCGCTGCCCGTACATCGAGGCCACGGTCACGATCGAGCCGCTGCCCGTCGTCACCATGTGCCGCCCCGCCGCCTGCGCGCCAAAGAACACGCCCTCCACGTTCACTTCCATCACCCGCCGCCACTCGTCCCGCGTGTGCTCCAGCGCAAACTGTCCGGACCCGGTACCGGCGCTGCCTACCCAGCCGTCCAGCCCGCCAAGCTCGCTGACCGCCAGGTCCACCAGCGCTTCCTGGTCGTCGTCCGTGGTCACGTCGACGATCCGCGTCACCGCCCGCCGCCCCAGGTCTTGAATCTCAGACGCGGTCGCTGCTAGCCCGTCGGCGTCGATATCGCCTAGCGCCAGGTCGGCCCCCTCCGCCGCCGCCGCCAGCGCGCAGGCCCGCCCGATTCCCGAAGCGCCCCCAGTGATTCCGATGACGCGATTCGCGAGCCGCATGCTCGGTTCCCCATCCACGCAGTACCTGCCATCCGCCGCTCAGCCTAAGGCACGCGCCGTCGCCGACCCCATTGGTGTGGCCTTTCGCACGACACGCCCGCGCCCTCACTCCTAAGCTGAGGCCAGCGACCACGACGCGGATGCACGGAATGAAGTCCCCGCAATTGACCCGGCGACGCGCGCTTGCCCTGGCCGCCATGGCCGGCGTGCTGGCCGCCTGCGATCCGGAGCCCGCGGAGCAGTCGGAAGCACAAGCCGCCGAGGACGACCTCGCCACCCGCATGTTCAAGACCCTCCGATCAACAACCAGCCTCGACGAACTCAACGCGGCCATCGAAGAAATCGGCTCCAGCGGCGACCAGCGCTTCGTCTCCGTCCTGATCGAAGTCCTCCGCGCCCAGGAAATCGGCATCCTGCCCGGCGAAGGCCCCGCAGCCATCCGCGCCCTCAGCCAGCTCACCGGCCTCCCCGAACAACCCTGGCCCGATTGGGTCACCTGGTACGCCACCACCGACCTCGAACCCCCGCCCGGTTTCCGCCGGTGGAAAGGCCTGCTCTACAGCCGCATTGACGAGGAGTTCCCCTCCTTCTTCCGCGAGGACGCCCCGTCCACGATTCGCGTGGAAGAAGTCGTCTGGGGCGGCGTCGCGCTCGACGGCATCCCCGCCCTGGTCAACTCCCGCATGCTGCCTGCGGCCGACGCCGACTACATCACGCCAACCGAACTGGTCTTCGGTGTCGAGATCAACGGCGACGCCCGCGCCTATCCCCTCCGCATCCTCGACTGGCACGAAATGGCCAACGACGTCGTCGGCGGCGTCCCCGTGGCCCTCGCCTACTGCACCCTCTGCGGCGCCGGCGTGCTGTTCGACACCCGCGTCGGCGACGCCACCTACGAGTTCGGCTCCTCCGGCTTCCTCATGCGCAGCAACAAGCTCATGTACGACCGCACCACCTACACCCTCTGGAACCAGCTCACCGGCGAGCCCGTCCTCGGCAAGCTTGCCGACGGCGCCATCGAGCTCAAGCGCCTGCCGGTCGTCGTAACCCGCTGGCAGGCCTGGCTCGACCGCCACCCCGACACCCAGGTGCTCAGCCTCGAAACCGGTCACCTGCGCGACTACACCCCCGGCAACCCCTACGGCAGCTACTTTGCCAGCCCCGCCACCATGTTCCCCGCCGGCGATCCCGCCCAGCGCCTGCCCGACAAGGCCCGCATCTACGCCCTCCACATCGATGGCCAGCCCCACGCCCTCGCCACCGCCGACGTCGTTCGCGAGCGCGTGGTCAACGACAGCGTTGGCGACACGCCCGTCGTCGTCATCGCCGGCGGCCCCGATCTCAAGGGCGTTGGCATCGACCGGCGGGTAGGTCCCGTCGTCTGGGACGCCGGCGCCGAAATCCGCGCCTACGAACGCGGCGATCAGACATTCCAGCCCACCGAGGGCGCCGAGCAGGTGCGCGATGCGCAGGGACGCCTCTGGCGAATCACCGAGGACGCCCTCGTCGGCCCCGACAGCCAGACGCTCGACCGTCTCGGCGGCCACCTCGCCTACTGGTTCGGCTGGGTCAGCTACTTCCCCAGGACCACCCTCTACGGCGAATAGGTCAACGCCGACTCCGGCTACACTCCGCCCACCCGAGATCTGGAGTTCGCGTAGTGGCTGCCACCACCCAGGCCGCGCGTGGCGCCATCATTCGCCGGGTCACCTCCGGCCCCGCCAGCCACTTCTTCGGCTACTACGACATGCCCTCGTGGGACGCCTCCGGCCGCTACCTGCTCACCCAGCGCGTCAACCTCGACATCGAGATTCCATCGGCCGACGACCCGGCAACCATCGGCACAATTGATCTTGAGGACGGCTGCTCCTTCCGCCCCGTCGCAACCACGCGAACCTGGTCCTGGCAACAAGGAGCCATGCTCCACTGGCTCCCGAAGCACGGGCCCACCACCATCGTCTACAACGACAGCGACACCGACCGCTACGTCGCCCGCGTCACCGACATCCACTCCGGCGCATCCCGCGTCCTCGACCGTCCCATCGCCGCCGTCAGCCACGACCAGCGCCGCGCCCTCAGCCTCAACTTCGCCCGCCTGCGCGTCCGCCCCGAGGTCGGCTACCCCGGCCTGCCCGATCCCTGGGAAGGCGTGGACCATCCCGCGGACGACGGCATCTATCTGGTCGACCTAAACAGCGGCGCAGCGGAGCTAAAGGTCTCACTGGACCAAGTCGTGTCCGTGCGCCCCCACCCCTCCATGCACGGCGCCATCAACTGGGTCAACCACCTCATCTTTAGCCCCGACGATGCCCACGCAATGTTCGTCCACCGCTGGTGGCCGCCCGGCGCTCCCCGCTACCGCACGCGCTTCATGCTGCTGCGCATTGACGACGGCTCGGTCCAAGAGATCTGGCCCACCCGCGCCTCCCACATGTGCTGGCGCTCGCCCACCGAAATCCTCTTTTCGGCAATCCCCTCTGACGTCCCGGACGACCCGGAGTCCCGGTCGGGACAGATGGGCTTCTGGCTGCTCGATCTGGCCGCCAACGAAGCTCGCGAAGTCGGACGCGCCGTCCTTCCGCCCGACGGCCATTGCAGCTACCGCCCCGGCGGTCGCTTTGTCCTCATGGACACCCCACCCGATGCCGACCGCCGGTGCCGCCTGCTGGTCTATGACGAAGACACCGAACGCGTCCTGGAACTCGGCCGCTTCCATTCCCCGCCGCGCTACGCTGGCCCGGTCCGCTGCGACCTGCATCCCCGCTGGAGCCGTGACGGTCGGCAGGTCTGCATCGACTCCGTCCACGAAGGCACTCGCCAGATGTACGTAATCGACGCCGCCGAGGCGCTGGACGCCTGGATCCAGGAGGCCTGATTCATGCCAACCCGACCCGGCCGCGACGTCTTGATGGAAGCCCTCGAAGCGGAGGGCGTGCAATACATCTTCGGCAACCCCGGCACCACCGAGGGCGCCATCATGCACGCCCTCGAGGACCGCCCCGACCTCGAGTACATCCTCGTCGCCCAGGAAGGCGTGGCCGTAGGCATGGCCGATGGCTACGCCCGCGAGAGCGGCCGCCCGGCCTTCGTAAACCTCCACATCGAAACCGGCCTCTCCAACGGTCTCAGCCTCATGTGCAACGCCTACGCCGGCGGCACGCCCATGGTCGTCACCGCCGCCAACAGCTCCATCGGCAAGGTCGCCGAGGGCCGCACCGATCTCGTCGACCTCGCCCGCCCGTTCAGCAAATGGGGCGCCGAAGTCACCAGCGCCGATCAGCTTCCATCGGTCATGCACCGCGCCTTCCGCGAAGCCAAGACACCCCCCACCGGCCCCACCTTCGTCTCGTTTGCTCAGAACGCTCTTGACGAAATGACCGATGTCCGCGTCGCCCCCTCCGGCGACCTCAGCACCGTCCTCACCCCCGACCCCCAGGCCATCCAGGCCGCCGCCGAGCTGTTGGCCTCGGCCAAACGCTCGGCCCTGCTCGTCGGCGATCGCGTCGCCCAATACGGCGCGGTCGACCAGGTGGTCCGCGTCGCCGAGCTCCTGGGCACCCCCGTCTACGGCGCCTCCTACCCCACCATGATGTTCCCAACCTCGCATCCCCAGTGGATGCACCAGCTCCCGCCCTACGTCGGCCTCTACCGGCAGGCCTTCGCCGAGACCGACGTCCTCCTGGCCGTCGGCGCCCGCGTCTTCCATGACTTCTTCGCCCCCGCCACCGGCATCCTCGCCGACGATGCCCGCTTGGTTCACCTTGACATAAATCAAGACGCCATCGGCCGGGTCGAACCAACCGACGTCGGCATCTGGACCGATCTGGGCATAGGTCTTGATGAGCTCTACGCCGCCGTCAGCGAGCTCCAGTCGCCGGCCCAGGCGAAAGCCGCCCGCCAACGCGCCGCCGCCCTGGCCGCTGCCTACCCGGATCGTCGCGCCTCGCCACCGGAGACAGACGGCGCCCGCCCCATGCCCTCAACCGCCATGATGGCCGCGCTCGCCGAGGGCCTGCCTGCTGATGTCATCGTCGTCGACGACAGCATCTCCTGCCGCCCGGACCTCCACGCCGCCGTCACCTTCGACCACCGCCGCCGCGTCCAGGCCGAACGCGCCGGCGGCGCCATCGGTTGGGGCATGGGCGGAGCCCTGGGCGTCGCCCTCGCCGCTCCCGACCAGCGCGTCGTTGCCGTCATCGGCGATGGCAGCGCCATGCTCACCGTCCAGGCCCTCTGGACCGCCGCCGCCTACCGGATCCCGATCGTCTACTGCATCTGCAACAACGCCGGCTACCGCGTCCTAAAGCTCAACCTGCGCCGCTGGTTCGCCGACGTCCTCCACGAACCCGACCGCCCCAGCCAGTACCTCGGCATGGACCTCAACCAACCCTTCGACCTCGCCGCCATCGCCCAGGCCATGAACGTCCCCTCCGAACGCATCGAAGACCCAACCCGCATCCCCCCCGCCCTAACCCAGGCCCTAGAGTCCAAAGGGCCGGTGCTGCTGGATGTGGTAATCGATGGCGATGTGTAGTGATGCTGCTCCGGCGCTCACTCAGGCGACTTTAGGTAACCAAGGATAATGATGCCCTTCACATTAGCTGTGGTCGTGATCGTCATCGCCGTTGTTGTTGCTTTGGTCTTGATTCTTCGTCTGAAGAGAGGTCGTGAGAATCACGAGAAGCCCATAGGATCGAAAATCTCAGTCATTCAAGAAAACCCAGGCTTGATAGGGGACCAATCGGTGCTAATGACTGCCCGTGATACGCTTGCTGGTGGGGCTTCGTTGAACTGGAGTGCTGATCTCGAAATATCCGAATGGCAAGGTATTACCGTCGACGGTGCAACGCTTCGGGTGATCGCGCTGAATCTCGAACATAATGATCTGACGGGCCAGATTCCACCTGAACTATCTGAACTGGACTGCTTGGAAGAGATCATCCTCACGAGCAATACATTGCATGGTGAAATACCTTCGGAATTGGGAACACTTGCAAATCTGAGGATTCTGCGTCTTGGAGAAAATGCTCTAACAGGCCAGATACCGCCGGAACTCGGAGCGCTTGTCAACTTGGAAGTGCTAACTCTTAGTCGAAATAAGCTGACCAGCGCGATTCCACCGGAGCTGGGATCGCTCGCTAGCCTGAAAGTACTAGCACTTGGAGGTAACTCACTGACCGGGGCGATCCCAGGGGAGATAGGCAAACTTGTCAGCTTGGAGGCGCTCATACTGGCGGACAACGAACTGATCGGTGCGATCCCGCCAAGGCTGCGTCAGCTCGATAGACTAAGAGAACTCAATCTTGAAGACAATCGACTAGCGGGCGCTATTCCATCTGACTTGGGTGAGCTAGACAGCCTAGTTTCATTGAACCTCGTGGACAATGAGTTGACTGGGTGGATTCCTAAAGAACTGAGTACACTGATCAGTCTAGAGGAACTACGGCTCAATTCCAATAGACTTACGGGAACCATCCCGCAGGAGATTCGGAAGCTTACTAAACTAAGGGATCTTCGCCTTGGAGGCAATAGACTGACTGGCTTGATCCCGGCGGAGATCGGAGAGCTTACATCTTTGGAGTCGTTGAGCCTCGGCAATAACAGGTTGACGGGTGCGATCATCCCTGAATTGTCTAAGCTTGTGAACTTGAGACGACTGAGCTTGAGATTCAACAAACTGACGGGAGACATTCCTATTCAGCTCAGCTCGATTTCTAGCCTGGAGGAGCTCTATCTGAACGGAAACCAACTGACCGGCACAATCCCTCCTGATCTAGGCAGACTAGCGAACTTGAAAGAACTCGACGTCAGATCAAATCTTTTGACGGGGACAATTCCGCCCGAACTGGGCGATCTAAGCAATCTCAGGCGTCTCTTTCTCCGTAACAACCGACTTTCTGGAACTATCCCGTCAGAACTCGGTGAACTCAGAGAGTTAAGGAGACTGGACCTCAGATATAATCGCTTGGTCGGACTAATTCCTCGAGAAGTGAGAGCACTCTCTCAGCTGAGGCGTTTGGACATCGAGGGTAACCGGCTATCTGATGGTTGTCCGGAGTCTTAGGATGCGGATTAGCCTTACTTGTCACAGCTGTGGCTCGCCGGAAGACTATAGTAGATGACGCGGCGGATGCTTTGCGACTCTTACCATCGGTATACTAGGCTTGACAGTCACCTATGCCGCTGGGTCCTCGTATGGATGTGAACTGAGAGCGGCCGGCCGTAGATTGTTGGACTCTGTGAAAGTCAGCACTACGCACACCGTTTGGATGCGTTTCGCGCTTATGCATGTACCCGTAGATCATCCCGCATTATCCGCCGCATGAATTCGTCAAACATCGGCACGGTAAAGGCGGTATCTCCGTAGCTCGGACTCCAGACCATGCCCTTGTTGATCAGCTGGCTCCGGGTGGGTCCCAGAGAAGCCGCGCGTCGCCCCAGCACTTCAGCAACGCTGCCGGAGCGGTGCGGTCCCGGTCCAAGCTCCGCCATCGCCCGCAAATAGCGCTTCTCCGACGGAGTCAGTCGGTCGAACCGCACCAGGAAGAAACTCTGATCGAGCCCGGCAACGGCGAGCATTGATGCTTCTTCAACGTCGGCTGCCGTAATCGGTGACCTCTCGGCCACGTCCCACGTCTGCTTGCCCCACTCCTGCAGAAAGTACGGGTACCCCTGCGTCTCTCTGTTTTGGCTAGGAGGACCAATGCCTTTAGATTGACAATCGGGTCGATAGACGAATGTATACAGAAGTTAGCGAGTTTATGGAAAAACCATAAACTTCCTAAACTCGCTATAACTTATCCGAAACCACCGGCGCCTGCCGTACCGGGGCCGCAGTTCTTGTCCTCGCCGTCTCCGCCTACGGCACCAGCACAACCTTCCCAATCGGCATCCTTGCCTCGATCGCCGCATGCGCCGCCGCCGCTTCCGCAAACGGATACGTCCCACCCACCACCGGTCGCAGCCGCCCAGTCTCAGCAAGCTCGATCAGTTCCCGCATGATCTCCGGCGCGTGCGCGTCCGCGTTGCTCCGCCCGCCCCGGCCTCACCAGACGCCCCCCTCGGCTCGGCGTGGCGGCGTGTCCAGCTCATCGCTTCCGTTGGCGTAGAGTCTGGAATCAGCACTACGGTGCCAAGCGGGCTATGCGCGCACGAATTGCCTTAGCTTCTGCCGTGACTTTCGCTGTGTTGGCGGCCTGCGATGGTAAGCCGCCGGCCCAAGATCCGGCGCCGACATCGCCTATTGCGATGATCGAACAGCCCACCGTTCAGCCGCCGATGGCGACGACGCTGGAAACCATGCCTACGGCGGACAGTGCCGCTACGCTCTTTCAAGCTTCCCTGGTTCGTCAGTGCTCGAACGGCATAGCCGTGCCGAACCCGCAGAATAATCCTGGGCTGGTACGGGACTGTGCCGCGCTGTTGGCTGCGCGCGATGCGTTGGCTGGCACAGCTCCATTGAACTGGAGCGCAGACCGCGACATTTCCAGTTGGTGGGGAATTGCTCTCGGCCTTCATCCGGTCCCGATCAAGCGAGTGGACTGGCTTAACCTCGGGGCGGTTGATCTGACGGGGACTATTCCGCCGGAATTGGGCGCACTCACCGAGTTGAGGAACTTGGACCTTTCAGACAATCAGTTGTCGGGGCCGATTCCAGCTGAACTGGGAAAGCTCAGCCGCCTTATGTTCCTATACCTTGGAGCAAATAGGCTGGCAGGCCCGATTCCGTCGGAGCTCGCTAACCTCACCAATCTGCAGTGGCTGGATCTCAGCGACAACCGATTGACGGGTGCGATTCCTCCGGATTTGCGCGCGCTAACCAACTTGGATCTGCTAGATCTCAGTGGCAATCAACTGACCGGCGGCATCCCCGCTTGGATCGGCGATTTCACCGAGGTGAAGTGGCTCAATCTGTCGGATAACCAGCTAGTAGGAAAGATTCCACGCGAATTGGGCGCGCTGACAAGCCTCGAGTGGCTGAGCCTTCGGAGAAATCGCCTATCGGGCCAGATTCCGCCCGAGTTGAGCGCGCTTTCCAAGTTGGTCACGCTGGATTTGAGCTTGAACAACCTTATAGGCCAAATCCCGCCGGAACTTCGAGCGCTCACCAAGCTGGCTGTCTTAGATCTCAGTATTAACCAACTCACCGGCGAAGTTCCACGCTGGCTGGGCGAGCTGGTGCGTCTAAAGTGGTTGTCGCTCTCGATCAATCAACTTACAGGTCGAATTCCCCACGAGTTGGGCGCGCTTGTTGAGTTGACGAATCTCGACCTCGGTGGCAACGAGTTGACGGATGAGATTCCGCCTGAGTTGCGAATGCTCGTCAGCCTGGAGGAGCTCGAACTCTGGGGCAATGAACTGAGGGGGAACATTCCAGCTTGGCAGAGTGAACTCACGAACCTGAGGGAACTCGACCTATCGCTCAACCAACTGAGCGGCGAAATCCCGCGTGAACTGGGAATGCTCGCCGGCCTGGAGATTCTCGATCTGGGTAACAATCGGTTGACAGGCGAAATCCCGCCGGAATTAGGCCGACTCTTGTACCTGAAGGAATTGGATCTTTCTGGCAACCATTTGAGCGGCGGAATCCCGCGTGAACTGGGAATGCTCACCAACCTGGCGATTCTTGATCTTGGCGACAATGGGCTGATGGGCAGGATCCCGCCGGAAATAGGCCAACTCGTGTACTTGAAGGAACTGGATCTTTCAGAAAATCAACTGAGCGGAGAGGTCCCGTCCGACTTGAAATTCCTCCCAAATCTGGAAAGCGTGGACCTTTGGGGCAACGAGTTGACGGGTTCAGTCGGCGGAAGTCTTGCACCATAGCTACCCGGTGCTCGGCTTTCGCCAGACTCGATGAGACCTGCCGCAGGCATGCGTTCCCTAGGGAACCAGCACAACCTTCCCAATCGGCATCCTTGCCTCGATCGCCGCATGCGCCGCCGCCGCTTCCGCGAACGGATACGTCCCACCCACCACCGGCCGCAACCGCCCCGCCTCGGCCAGCTCAATCAACTCCCGCATGATCGCCGTCCCATGCTCGTCCCCGTAACTCCGATCAGCCCAAGCCTGGCCTGGCCTGGCATCGTGCCCGGATAAGAGCAGCTGCTGGCGTATAGTCGGAATCCGGTACCAGGGCGCCAGGCGGATCATGCGGGTACTTGTCGGCCTAGTTGTAGCCGCGGCCTTCGTCTTGCTCGCGGCCTGTGATGGTCAGACGCCTTCTACTGCTCCGGCGCGTTCGGTTCCCGCGGGTGCGTCTGAGCGACCGAGCGCCCAGCCACCGTCCACCACATCAACGGCCGACAGTGTCCTAACGCAGTCGCACGAATCCCTGGTCCGCCAATGCTCAAACGGCGTAGCCGTGCCCGATCCCCAGGCCACTCCGGGGCTGGTGCAGGACTGCGCCGTGCTGCTCGCGATTCGCGACACGCTGGCCGGCGAGACAGCCCTGAACTGGCACGCTGACCGATTCATTGACGATTGGTACGGCGTGGTTGTGGGCGGCTGGCCGTGGCGTGTTATCGAGCTCGATCTGACGTCCTACAAGCTGACCGGCGTTATCCCAGCGGCGTTGGCCGAGCTGACCGACCTGCGTGTGCTCAACCTCTGGAACAACAAGCTGACCGGGTCGATACCGCCTGAGCTCGGCGCGCTGGTCAATCTGGAGGAACTATCGCTCGGGCACAACCGGCTCACGGGATCGATTCCGTCCGCGCTGGGCGATTTGTCAAACCTTGAGTTGCTGGCGCTCTGTTGCAACGCGTTGACCGGGACGATTCCCCCTGACCTGGGTGCGCTGGCCAAGCTGGAGGGGTTGTATCTCTGGGATAACCACCTGGCCGGGACGATCCCGCCCGAACTCGGCGCGTTACGCGTCCTTGTCAACCTCAGCCTTGAGGGCAACCAACTCACCGGGCCTATCCCCTCCGAACTCGGCGGATTAGCAGATCTCAGGCGGATGGACTTCTGTTGCAACGCGTTGACCGGGGCGATCCCACGGGAACTGGGTGCCCTGGTCGAGCTGGAGGGCTTGTATCTCTTGGGCAACCAACTGTCTGGCCAGATACCGCCGGAGCTGGGTGCGTTGACCAGGCTGGAAGAGTTGAACTTGGGAAGCAACCAACTCGTGGGGACGATCCCACGGGATCTTGGAGCACTAACAAGGCTGCGAACACTAAATCTTTCGGACAATGCCCTGACTGGATCGATTCCGTTCGAGCTGAGCGCGCTCTCAGACCTGCACAGTCTGGTTCTTGCGTCCAATCAACTGACGGGTTCCATTCCGTCCTGGCTGGGCTCCCTTCCGGGGCTGCACGTCGTCGACCTGCACGACAATCGGCTCACCGGACGTGTCCCTTCGGAACTCGACCGACTCGCCGATCTTCAGGTGCTCAACCTCCGCGACAACCAACTCACGGGCGAGATTCCACATCGCTAGCCCCCGGGCCGCGCGTCGCCGGCTGCTGCAGCGCGATGGGACTCTTGAGATTCGCGACTGTTCGATAATTCGCGGAAGTGTCATTTACCAAGCGAGGCACAAGGCGCCTACAGGCCCATAGAGACGCAATGCTCACGATAACCAGTCCAGCCACTCGCATCTCCTGGTTCCGTGTGCTTCAGGCAACCGAGCTTTGCGAGCGGACCTTGCGAATGCTGCTTGCATGCGCAGTAAGCGTCACCTTTGCATTCCTGGCCGCTTGCGATGGCGAATTCGCAGCGTCCGCTCGCGAAGCTACCTCTCCCACTGCGGTGATCGAGCGACCATCCACTCAGCCTGAAGCCAGAGCGACGGTGCAAGAGTCACCCAGGCCGGTGGCTGCCGCTACTGCGGGCACGCCACGCGAGCCGACACCAGTGGTGCGACCGGAGGCGACACCGACGCCGGACGCCGCGCCCACGCCGACGGCCGCACCTACGCCGACAGCCGCATCCACGTTGGAAGCCGATTCCGCTCAGCTGCAAGCACCTGCAGAACACGACTGCGCCAACGGTGTGGTCGTGCCGGATCCCCAGAACAGTCCTGGGCTGGTGGAAGACTGCGCTGTACTTCTGGCTGTGCGCGATGCGCTGGCTGGCACTGCTCCGCTGATGTGGAGCACCGACCGCGACATATCTGATTGGTCGGGTGTCTATCTGGACGAGGGTCCAGAGCCCGCCAGGCGCGTCATCGGGCTGGAACTTTCGTGGCTCGACTTGGGGGCGCCAATCCTGCCGCAGTTGGGTGAGCTGACGGAGTTGGTGTATCTGGATCTGAACTACAGCCGGCTGACGGGAAGCATCCCGGTGGAGTTGAGCGCGCTCACCAAGCTGCAAGTGCTGTATCTCCGCGGTAACCAACTTTCAGGCCCTATTCCCTCCGAGCTGGGAATGCTCACCAGCTTGGCGGAGTTGGACCTGGCGGAGAACAAGCTGACCGGCGGGATTCCACCAGAACTGAGCGCGCTGACAGATCTGCAGTGGCTCGTTCTAGGAAACAACAAGTTGACCGGCGACATCCCGGAGGGTCTGGGAGAACTTGCGCAACTGGAATGGCTGCATCTGGGGGACAACCAATTGACGGGCGACATTCCGCGGTCAATAAGCGCATTGACCAGACTGCAAGAACTCAACCTCGGTGAAAACCGATTGACCGGCCCTATCCCAGAGTGGCTGGGGGAGCTCACGCAACTCGAGGCGCTGTATCTGGATGACAACCAACTGACCGGAACGATCCCGGTTGACCTGCGTTGGCTGGCAGGGCTCAAGAGGCTGAGCCTCCGGAGAAACGCGCTCACAGGGTCCATTCCGCCCGAACTGGCCGGACTGGTCAACCTGGAACAGTTGGACCTGCGAGGCAACCGGCTGACTGGCGAAGTCCCTGCTGAACTAGGTCTGCTGCGGAAGCTCAGAGAGCTCGATCTGTCATGCAATCAGTTGACGGGATCTGTCCCGCCGGAGCTGGACGAGCTTCCCAATCTGAGGACGGCGAATCTCGCGGGTAATCGGTTGACCGGTCCTGTGCCGTCGGCAAATCACTGGTCCTGCACTGCCATATAGCGGCCAGAGGCTGCGCGTGTCGGCGATATGGGCTCTTTCCAAGGCGGGGCCGCGCGGTGCGCTGTTGCTAGGGAACCAGCACAACCTTCCCAATCGGCTTCCTTGCCTCGATCGCCGCATGCGCCGCCGCTGCTTCCGCAAACGGGAACGTTCCACCCACCACCGGCCGCAACCGCCCCGCCTCGGCCAGCTCGATCAACTCCCGCATGATCTCCGGCGCATGCGCGTCCGAGTTGCTCTGCCCGCCCCAGCCGATCAGCCGCAGGTTCTTCACCCAGAACGACCAGAACTCCACCACGCCCGACCCCGTAAACGAGTTCGACCCCAGGCTCACCAGCCGTCCGCCCTCCGCAAGCGCGTGGCGGCGAGTCCCGGCTGATCGCTTCTGTCGGCGTATAGTCGGATCCTGGCACAACGATTCCAAGAGAACTTTGCGAAAACAAGTCTTGTTGGCTGTTGTGGCGGCCTTCGTTAGTCTGGCCGCCTGCGACGGCCAGCCGCCCGCCGAAGCCCCAGCGCGCCCGCCCGCCACTCCCACAATCGAACAACCTACCGTTCAGCCACCCGAGACGAAGTCACGGGAAAGCACGCCCTCGGCCGACGCTTCTCCCGAGAATTCGGCAACGTCGTTTGAGCGACAGTGCGCCAACGGCATAGCCGTGCCCGATCCCCAAGAGAACCCTGGTCTCGTGCAGGATTGCGCCGTGTTGCTGGCCGTCCGCGACACGCTGGCTGGCACAGCGCCATTGAACTGGAGCGCCGATCGCGATATCTCCAACTGGTGGGGAATCTATCTCGGCGGGTGGACACAGAGCCGTCGCCTATTCGACTGGCGGGGTTTTGATTACCCTGGTCGGCAGGCGCCGGACAATCGAGTGTCCGCACTAGACCTCGGGTCGGTCCAACTGACGGGGACGATTCCAGCAAAGCTCGGCGCGCTGACCGAGTTGAGGGTCTTGGACCTGTCGAACAATCAACTCACCGGGCAGATTCCATCCGAACTAAATGCACTTGCCAACCTGGATGAGCTTCTGCTCTCCGAGAACCTGTTGGTCGGGCCGATTCCAGCGCAGCTAGGCGCACTGTCCAATCTTCGCGTGCTCGAACTTCGAAGCAACCGTTTGACGAACGAAGTCCCTCTCGAGATCGCTGAGCTGACCAGTCTGGTTCTCCTTGACGTGTCGGATAACCAGTTGACAGGAACGATTCCAGCCGAGCTGAGCAAGCTCAGCAGCCTCGAGGTAATCCTCCTGGGCGAGAATGAGTTGACGGGCCAGATTCCGACCGAGCTTCGAGAGCTTAGTCGCCTGGAGGTCTTGGACGTTTCGGGCAACGAGCTGACCGGCGAGATTCCTCCGGAAATGCGCGCACTGACCAATCTGAGGGCACTGTTTCTCAGCAGCAACCAGTTGACTGGCAGGATCCCTGAGTGGCTGGGTGAGTTAAGACGGCTTGAATGGCTCTATCTGTCGGACAACCAGTTTACTGATGAGATTCCCCCGACGTTAGGGGCCCTTGCACTTCTGATGGAGCTAGATCTGGAGAACAACCAACTGTCAGGCGGTTTACCGGCGTCGTTGAAGACACTGACTAAACTGAAAATACTAGACCTCAGCGGCAACCAGTTGACCGGTGAGATTCCCAGGCAACTGAGTGATCTCACCCAGTTGGAGTATCTTGACCTGGAAAACAACCAGCTGACGGGCGGCATCCCAGCTACGTTTGGCATGCTGACGAGCCTGGTGACGCTTGACCTATCGGACAATGAACTGGCGGGGTCGATACCACCAGAAATGGGCGCGCTTTCTAGCCTGGAGTGGTTAAATCTGCAGGGCAACAAATTGACGGGTGCAATTCCGCCTGAACTGGGGGCGCTCCGCAAGCTGGAAACGCTCGACTTCGCCAAGAATCAGTTGACGGGGCCCATCCCGACTGAACTAGTCGCGCTGGTGAACCTGGACTGGTTGAACCTCGGCTTCAACCGCCTGACTGGTGAGATTCCAGCCGCGTTGGGTACGCTTCCCAATCTGAGAGTGCTTTCCCTTGAGTACAACCAGTTGACCGGAACTGTTCCTTCAACATTAGTTCCGCCCCACAACTTCGAGATACTTGACCTGCGTGCCAACAATATGAGGGGCACTGTCTATTCCAAGTAATACCCTAACGTAATCCGGCTTCTGGCAGCGTTAGGATGGCGAGAGGCGGGACCGCCCCACAATCACTTCCTAGGCAATTAGCACCACCTTCCCAATCGGCGTCCGCGCCTCGATCGCCGCATGCGCCGCCGCTGCTTCCGCGAACGGATATGTCCCGCCCACCACCGGCCGCAACCGCCCCGCCTCGGCTAGCTCACTCAGCTCCCGCATGATCTCCGGCGCGTGCGCCTCCGCGTTGCTCCGCCCGCCCCAGCCGATCAGGCGCAGGTTCTTCACCCAGAACGACCAGAACTCGACCGTGCCCGATCCCGTAAACGAGTTTGACCCCAGACTCACCAACCGCCCGCCCTCGGCCATCGCGAGCGGGCTCTGCTCGAAGACGTCGCCGCCAACGGGATCCCAGACCACATTCACGCCCTCGCCATCGGTCAGGCGCAGCGTCTCCTCGATCACATCGGCGGTCCGCGAATTGATGACGTGATCGGCCCCAAGCGATTGCACCACCTCCAGCTTCTCCTCGCTGCTCGCCACGCCGATCACGGTCGCGCCGAAGTGCTTCGCCAGCTGCACCGCCAGCACCCCGGTCCCGCCCGCGGCCGAGTGAATCAGCACCGTCTCGCCCGCCGTCAGCCCCGCCGCCACTCGCAGCGTGTGATACGCCACCGGCGCATAGTCGAACGCCGCCGCCTCCACCGGGCCGAAGTTCGCCGGCATCGCCGTGGGACCCGGCGCCTCTGGACTTCCCAGCGAAAGACTGCCGGCCGAGACCACCCCGTATTCCACGTAGGACCCGGGCTGCAATCCGCCAGTCAGGTGCCGCTCGCCCACCTCTACTCCGCTAACCGCCGAGCCGCACTCCACCACTTCCACGCAGGCCGTCCCGCCCGGAATCCGCGGCAGCGGCGCCAGCCCGTACGCCGGCTCCTTGGGCGACCCGATCCGCCCCGATCCCCCATGCCGAATGTGCAACTGGATGAAATCCACCGCCACCGCCAGCACCCGCACCAGCACCTCGTCGGCGGCCGGTACCGGCGTCGGCACCTCCGCCAGGTGCAGCACCTCCGGCCCACCCACCTCGTCATACACAACGGCTCTCATCGGCTTCGACCTCTGCGGTTCACCCCAACTCCGTTCCCCTGAATGCACCGGCGAGTTTCCGGTAGGGGCGCCCCTTGTGGGTGCCCTCGGGCTGAATGTCGGGATGCGTCGAACACGCAAACACGGGACCCGCCGCCTATTCCTTGAGCACCAGGTAAATCATCAACCGCACCCTCGAATCCTCCCCGTCCAGCCCGCAATCCAGCCGCAACCACCCACCAAAGTCCCTCACCGCCAGCGAGTACATCCCCGGCCCGGAGATTGGCTCAAACGCCGTCCCCTCGTCACACCAGAACAACCCATCCGGCGACACCTGCACCCTGGCGCTCAGCTTGACCTCGTCCCCCTCCAGCTCCGCCACGTGGACAAACCACCGCGCCTCCGAAGCCCACGCGCACTCATACGGCTCCGTCTCGAAGTCCTCATGAAACGTCGCGTTCTTCTCGATGACCGCGGTAAACGAATGACGCATCCTCGCCTACCAGTCCGCCGAGATCACGACGGAGTCCAGGTACAGGAAATTCCGCACGTTGCTCGTCGTACGCACGTCTATGCAGAGGTTCAACAGCCGGTTGATGCCCCAGTATCCGTCCTCATAGCGCAACACCGGGACGTCTCGCAGGTCCATCGTCAGGTCATTCACCTGCAACTCCGTATTCCGCCGCGTCGACAGGTCGAACAGCCACCGCAGGTAGTGCCAGTTCACCTTCGTGGGCACCTCGTTGAAGCACAACTGCTGGTCGCCGCCGGGTATGGGCGCCCACATGTCCGGCTTCGCCACGTGCACGTCGTTCTGGTTCGAGTCGAACCCTTCGCGCAGCATCCGCGTCGTCGGGTGCAGCCCCGTCTTGTACAGCCACCGCTGCGTGAACTCGCCCTCCTCGTTCGTATTCTCGTAGCGTAGTGCCGCGTGATAGCGGTCTCTAGGTTCCGTCCCCTCGCAGATGTCGTTCCACAGCGTGAACGACCCAAAGTGCGCCTCGGAGGGGTGATAGTTCCCGTCCCACGCCCGCGCCCCCGCATCCTGTGCCCCAAACGTCTGCTCCGCCTTATACGTGAACCACGCCTCGAACTGCACCAACCCATCCGCCGCCGACGTCAGCCGCTTGATCGCCACCGCCTGGTGAAACTTCCGCGGCCGCGTCGCCAGCTTCATCGAATACGTCCCGTCCACCGCCCCGTGCGTCCCCAGGTCGAAGTACGTGCAGGTGCTCAGCTGCGCCGGTCGCATGTCGCTGAACACAGGCTGCAGCTCGTTCAGATCCCCGTTGTGATTCCCAACCAGCTCGCACCACCCGTGCAGCCCGTCGTCAAAGTCGTCAAACGCCAGGATTCTCGGCAACGGATTGAAGCGACTCAGCCTGATATCGGCACTAGCAAGGGCCACGCGCAGTCTCCAGCCGGCAGAGTCCTGGGAGTATGGCAGTTTTCGCTACCGTCGGTTCGGCCCTGCTTCCTGCTTCCCGAGACCTCTGCAAGACTCCCCAGGCCCTCAAATGTGCAGCCGCTCCTTAATCCCTCTCGGGGGAGACCTTTGCAAGACTCACCTGGCCCTCGCCAGGGCAGCCTCCTGCTCCCCCTCCCTTGAGGAGACCCTTGCATAACGCCCCTCGACCTCCAAGGCACGACCGCCCCTACTCCCGTCCCGGGGGATAGCAACGGTGTTCGGTCTCAATCCAATTCAGGGGACGCCGTTCTTCACCCTCTCCGAGGGGAGAGGCAGAATCGGCCGTCTTCGGCCGAATTCGGTGAGCAACTGTGTTGGGTGTCAAGCGTTAGGCCATGGTGGGATCCCACATGGTCTGGCGCTGACAGACGGCGTTGCAGATCACCAGCAGCTTGCGCATGCAGGCGGTCAGGGCCACCTTGGGCGGCTTGCCGGCGGCGTGCAGCCGCTGGTAGCAGGCCCGCAGGCGGGGGTTGGCCCGGATCGCGGCGACCGTGGCCATGTAGAGCACCGCCCGGATCTGGGCGCGCCCCCCCCAGACGCGGCGCGGGCCCCGCCAGGTGCCGCTGTCGCGGTTGAAGGGCGCCACGCCGACCAGGGCGGCGACCTCCTGGCGAGAGCAGGCGCCCAGTTCGGGCACCTCGGCCAGCAGGGTGGCCGCGGCGACGGGGCCGATGCCGGGGATGCTCTGCAGCCAGCGGGCGCGGGCCTGCACGGCTGGGTCGGCCTGCAGGGCCGCGGCCAACTCCCGGTCCAGCTCGCGCAGGTCGGCCCGCAGCAGCGCGAGATGGGCGTCCCAGCGCGGCCGGCGGGCGGGCGGGGCCTGGCGGCGCCGCTGCTGGGCGGCGACCCGCAGCTCCACCAGTTGGCGGCGCTCCCGCACCAGGGTCCGCAGGTGCTGCACGGCCTTGGAGGGCGCGGGCCGCAGCGGGGGCCGCACCTCGGCCGCGAAGCGGGCCAGCATGCGGGCGTCGAGCCGGTCCGCCTTGGCCAGGAGGCCGAGGGCGCGGGCGAAGTGGTGCGTCTGGCGCGGATTGACCACGACGACGGGCAGGCCGGTCAGGGCGGCCACCACGCGGCGCTCGTACCCGCCCGTGGCTTCCAGCAAGATGCGCGTCGGCTGCCGCGCGGCCAGGTCGGCGCGCAGCCGCCGCAGGCCGCCG
>WTFW01000005.1 GCA_011523785.1 Chloroflexota bacterium
GAGTGGCTCGGGGCTTTCCGATTTGCATGGCGAAGACGCAGTACTCGCTGTCGGACAACCCGGGGTTGCTGGGGCGGCCGAGCGGGTTCCGGGTGACGGTGCGGGACGTGCGGTTGTCGGCGGGGGCCGGGTTCGTGGTGCCGCTGACGGGCGACATTCTGACCATGCCGGGACTGCCCCGGCGGCCGTTTGCCGAGGACATGGACATTGCGGCGGACGGGACGATTAGCGGGTTGGCTTAGTCTCGCTCAAGAGGCTTCTGAACAGCCTGGGGTTTGTTGCGCGGAAGACCCCTCACCGAATTCGGCCAAGGACGGCCGATTCTGCCTCTCCCCCAGGAGAGGGTGAAGAGGGGCGGCCCCAGGGAGGAAGGTGCGCGACTTTGGTTTGGCTGCTTCACCGAAGCAGCCACCCTCACCCCAGCCCTCCCTCAAGGGCGAGGGAGAAAGAGCGGCGTCGCAGACAAGCGTTTGACCCTGGCCTGAGCCGCGTCGTGGCCCGGGGTTGGGTGCGCGGAAGACCCCTCACCGAATTCGGCCGAGGACGGCCGATTCTGCCTCTCCCCCAGGAGAGGGTGAAGAGGGGCGGCCCGGGAGAAAGGTGCTCGACTTTGGTTTGGCTGCTTCACCGAAGCAGCCACCCTCACCCCAGCCCTCTCCCTCAAGGAAACCTTTGCTTAACCCTGGGCCGGTTGCGCGGAAGACCCCTCACCCCAACCCTCTCCCCCAGGAGAGGGATTAAGACTCGGCTGCAACTTCGAGGACGTGGGGCGTCTTACAAGGGTCTCCACAAGGGAGAGGGAGCAAGAGCGGCCACACACTCGAGGTACGGGGAAGGTTCGCGAGGGTCTCTCGGGGGCAGGGTCATTCCGGTGCAGGGAGCGCGGATCCTGTCAGCCGGTGTCGGCCGAGGCGACTTCCGGTCGGACCTCGTCGACGGCCCAGTAGAGGGCGGCGAGGATGATGAGGGGGTCGAGGATCTGCCAGAGGGTTCCGTTTTGGAGGAAGGTGGCGTTGACCAGGTCGAGGATGCCGAAGGCGAGGGCCAGGACGGCGCCGACGCGGTAGGCGGTGCCGCCGCGTTCCCAGAGGGTGAGCGCTCCGGCGACGGCGAAGCCGACGACGAGGGCGTTGATGGACTCCCAGACGGTTTGGGTGTTCTCGCCGAAGGCCGAGGCTGAGAAGTCGTCGGAGTGGTCGCCGTAGTAGTTGACGAAGACGACGACGGCGAAGCCCACGAGGATGAGGGCCCAGGCGGACTTGACGTTGCGGGTGTTGCGCCAGAGCCACCAGACGCCGGGGACAGCGATGAGCAGGGCGGCGAACTGCCAGATCTTCCAGCCCCAGCTGTCGACGTTGATGCGGGTTTCGGAGACCACGGAGCCGGCATCGATCCAGGCGTAGAGCATGGCGGCGACGACGGCGGCCGCGGCAAGGGAACCGGCGAATCCGAGATTGTGTCGTTCAAGCCAGCACCGCATGACGCTACCCTCCCATTTCCGTCTCAGGCGGAGCGCCCGGCTTGAGCGCCGCCACCGACCACACCAAGAAAACCAGAGCCCGCAAGGGGTTGAGTGCATCCCAGAGCGTGCCGTTGTTGACGAAGTAGGCGTTGACGAAGAGGACGACGCCCAGGGCGGCGAGGAGCGCCGCGCCCAGGCGGTCCAACTGGCCGCCGCGCTTCCACAGGACCGGAACGGCGATGAGCGCGCAGCCCAGAAAAACGGGGTTGACCGTCTTCCAGATGTTGCCGAAGTTGCCTTCGAAGAGTCCGTCGCCGTAGGAGTTGAGGAAGACGACCAGGGCGACCACGCCAAGGATCAGGCCGCGCGTCCAGACCACGCGCCGGGTGCCGCGCCAGAGCCACCAAACGCCGGGGATGGCCATGAGCAGAGCGCCGACTTGCCAGAGGCGCCAGGCCCAGTTGGACGTGGACGGCAGGCCTTCGCGGGCCAGCATGCCGGTGGAGGCGCCCCAGGCGAAGAGGGCCACGAAGAGGATAGCGGCGTAGAGGAGGGCCTCGGCGGCACCAAGGTCGCGGGGGCGAAGTGGATTAGTCATTGCGTTGCTTCCTCATGTAGTCGTCAATCACCTCCCACGGGGCCACCGATGTCCGGACTGAGGCCGACGACGGCCCAGAGCAGGGCGAGCAGCATCATGATCGGGTCGAGGGCGCTCCAGAGGGTCTCGTTGTTGATGAAGAGGTAGTTGATGAAGACCAGGACGCCGGTGATCGCCGAAATCGCGGCCAGGAAGCGGCCGCGGTTGCAGCCGGATCTGAGGGCCGAGAGCCCGACGACGACGGACAGGGCGACCACGAGACCGTCGACGACTTCCCAGACGGTGCCGACGTGTTCGCCGAATATTTCTGCGGTGTAAGCGTTGAGGAAGATGACGGGGACGAGCAGAACCACTGCAAGGGCGCGGACACGGGGTTGGTGCTGGCCGTTGGACCAGAACCAGGTAGCGCCCGCGAAGGCGATGACAAGGGTTCCGATTTGCCAGAGCTGGTAGCGCCAGTTTTCGGTCGTGAGGGCATCGGGGTCGACGACGGTGGTGTGGTGGTTCCAGGTGAAGAGGGCCACGACGATGAAGGCGGCGCCGAGCAGGAGTTCGATGGCGCTGAGGTTGCGGCGTTGTGTCAGAACGTGCATGGGCGCGCCTCCGCGTCGAAGCTCTTTCACCCACGCCGCCCGCGTGGGCGAGCCGACCAAGCCGGGAAAGTTTAGCCCGTGGGAGCTTGTTATGTCGCCTCGGGCGGTATGTCATCTGAGCTATTGGCAGTGAGGTCTTCTTTGGACCGGAGGGTATTGCGTAACCCGCGCTTGAGTGCCCGGAAGACCCCTCACCGATTTCGGGCGAAGACGCCCGAATCTGCCTCTCCCCTCGGAGAGGGGAAGATCAGCGGCGGCGGGGAGTTGCATTCGTGCGCGGGTTCCGGTGAGCGAGGTTTCGACCGGAAGACCCCTCACCGGTTTCGGCGGGTACGCCGAACCTGCCTCTCCCCTTGGAGAGGGTCAAGATTGGCGTCCACGCAATTCAGGCTGCCACGCACTGCCCTGGTCTCCCTGCGAGAGGAATATACGGCCGGTGGCTCCGGCGAATGGAGCCTGACCAAAGTATTTCGCCACCTCGCGGAGGCCTGCTTCAGGTGCGGCCGAATTCGCGGTCGAGGAGTTGGCGGCTGAGGAGGATGACGGTGGGGCGGCCGTGGGGGCAGGTGAGGCCGAGGTCGCAGGCTTCGAGGTCGCGGATGAGGGCGGACATTTCGTCGAAGGCCAGGGGGGCGCCGGACTTGATGGCGGCGCCGCAGGCGAGGGACCAGCGCAGGCGGTCGGCGGCGGCGAGGCGCTGGAAGTCGGGGGTCTGGGCCTCGGCGACGACTTCGCGGAGGTAGCTCGCGGCGTCGATGCGGCCGAGGGCCGAAGGAACGGCGCGAAGGAGCCAGGCGGAGGGTCCGAAGGAGGTGACGTCGAAGCCGAGCGTGCGTAGATCGTCGGCGTGGGCAGCGACCCAGCCGCTTTCCTCGGCGCTGAGATCGACGCTGGTGGGGTCGAGGAGACGCTGGGTTGGGGCGTCGGTGGTGTTGCCGAGGCG
>WTFW01000006.1 GCA_011523785.1 Chloroflexota bacterium
GAGCCCGCGGCGCGGCATCGATCCGTCCAGCGGCGAGCGGTCCAGGAACTGCAGAAAATAGGCGGAGCGATTGAAGAGCATGTTCACGACGTGCTGGTAAAACGTCGTCGGCTCGCCGCTGGACGGATCGATGCCGCGCCGCGGGCTCTGTTCCCGCCGGTCGTTGGTGCGCGGGTCGGGCTCAACGCCATCGATCCCGCGCCGCAGCTCAGCCACCTCGGCGCCGCTCAAGATGCCCGGCATGTAGGCAAAGCCGTCGCGGCGCACGGCCTCGGACAGTTCCTGCACGGTCTCGTAGGCGACCAGTTCAAGGCCGGGCATCGTCCCTACCCTCCGTTTCAGGCCGTGAACCGCGTCAGCCGCTGCCGGTTCCGCTCAACTCGAGGCGGCCCCTAGTCGTAGTTCGAGAACGGGTGCTCGCCCAGGTAGCGGCGCTGCCGCGGCGTGGCCTGGGCCAGGATGTCCGGGTCGAAGTGAAAGTCCAGGTACGGCGGGAACTTCTGCACCACCATCCGCCGGCCGTAGTGAACCTGCAGCAGGTAGCGCGTGCGGGAACTGGTGTTGGCCGTGCCGCGGTGCCAGACGTCGGACCGGAACAGCACCACGTCGCCGGCCTTGCAGAGGATGTTCTGCCCCTCCACCCCTTGAAAGCTGGTCTCGGCCTCGCCCGGCGGGCGTCCCGCGCGGTGGCTGCCCGGGATGAACTGGGTCGGACCCAGCGCGTCGTCCAGGTCGTCCAGGTAGTAATGCGCGGTGGCGGTGAAGACCGGAATCTCCACGCGCGGGTCGGCCATTACCTCGGTGGGCAACTCGATCGGCTGATAGTCGGAGTGAAAGCTCTGGTCCAACCGGCCGGGGCCGGTTATCCAACCCGTCATGCCGATGCTGTGGCAGTCGTCGCCCATCACCGCGTCCGCCACGTCCGCCACGGGCGCCCGGTCCAGGAACTGCAGAAACCAGGCGTTCCGGTTGAACAGCAGCTTGGTGTGGACTTCGTAGAAGAAACCCTCGCTGTCTGAACCATCCGGCGCCCGCGGGCGCAGGTGGCGCCGGTCGTTGGCGCGCGGGTTAGGCTCGATCTCCTCAATCGCCTTCCGCATATGCTCGACTTCGCCGGCGCTCAGCACGCCGGGCATGAAGGCGAATCCGTCCCGCCGAACCGCCTCGGCCAGTTCCGCGACGGTGTCGTAGGTCTTGAGTTCCAGGGCCATCGCCATAGGGTTCCTAGCCTTCCCGCTCCAGCCGATCCACGGCGGCCTTGGTTACATCCTGCGGGCCGCCCGCCGATCTTACCGAGACAGCCCCGGCGGCGTTGCCCCGGCGGCAGGCCGGCTCCAGGTCGGCGCCCGCCAGCCAGGCGCTCAGGAGACCGCCGGCGAAGGCGTCCCCGGCGCCGATCGGGTTGATGGCCTGGACCGCAAAGCCGGGCACGTGCCGCAGTTCCCGGCCGGGCCCCGGATCCAACAGGCTCCCGCCCGCGCCCTGCTTGACAACCACCGGACCGTCGAACCGCTCGCGCAGCCGGTCGCGACCTACCGCGTACTCGCAGCCCAGCGCGGCGGTGAACTCGGCCCGGCTGCCGATCAGCAGGTCCATTGCCGAGGCGATCGCCGTGATTTCGTCAAAGTCCAGCGCGCCCGGCCCTCCCTGACCGATGTCCAGGACTGCTCTGGCGCCGGCGCCTCGCGCGGCGAGGCCAAAGGCGCATGCCGCATCCGTCAGGGGTCGCTGGAAGCAGAGGTTGATTCCCGATAGGTACACGTGCCCCGGATCCCAGGCGGCTAGCAACGGCTCCGGATCCAGCGATGGCCCCGCATACCAGTAGGCCTGCCGCCGGCCGTCCACGCCCAGGGCAATGGTGTGTGTGGCCGTGCTGCCCGCGCGCTCGCCCAGCACGTCAACGCCGTGGTCGGCCAGCCCGCTGGCCAGGAACTCGCCGAACGGATCGGTCCCAATCACTCCGCCCAGGTGGCTGGCGCCCGTCAGCGCCGCGTAGACCATCGCCGTGTTGGCGGCCGTGCCCCCCAGCAGCAAGCGGGCGGGGTCCTCGTGCGCCACGTCGCTGGCGTCCGTGAATTCCACGTCCGGCGACGGAAAGCGCTCAAGTCCTTGGATGTTCACGTCCACGACCGTGCTGCCGACGCACAGCAAACGGGGTGCGTCGCTGTTGGCGACCGGACCCGGACTCACAACGACTCGCCGTGATCGATTCGCTCGGGCGTGTATGTCCGCCCCGCGAAATGCCTCAATGGCGCACGACGGCTTCGCCCGTGGATGAGTGCCGTCAAACCGCGCTGGACGTCGCGACCCCAAACGCCCAGCCGAACACCCCGCGCACATCCTCGCGGTGATCGTTCCGGCAGGCCGCCTCGGCCTGGTCGCCGAACGTGCGCTGATAGATACCCACGTTGCCGTGATTGCCGAGGTGATTCTCCACGATGTCGTTGAGATCCACGCAATCGGTCGGCCACGCCAACTCCTGCGCACCTGCATCCGCGGATGGCGCCGGCTGACCGAAGGCCCAGCCAAACACACCGCGCACATCGTCCCGGTGGTCGTTCTGGCAGCCCTGCTCGGCCCCGTCGCCGAAGACCCGCTGATAAATGCCAACATTGTCATCGTTGCCCAGGTGCGCCTCAACGATGTCGTTCAGATCCACGCAGGTCGTCGGCCACCCCTGCGGCGCCGGCGTGGCGGTTGGCATGTCCGCCGGCGCGGGCGCCGCCGTTGCCGTAGCGACCGGCGACGTTGCCGCGGTTGGCGTGGTCATGGCTCCGGCGTGCAGCGGCGTATCGTCCAGCGTGGCCAGTGACAATTCCGCGGCGCCGGTGGCGTGGCCCCGTTCAGCCAGCAGCCAGGCGACCACGTCCAGGTACTGCCGCTCCGTCAACGATCCCTCGGCGGCCAGCGGCATGGTCGCGCTGGTGTAGTCGTACAACTCCCGTGTGGAGGCGAATCGCACCAGCGTGCCGGTCCCCTTGAGCGGCGTGGCAAAGCCGTCGTTGCCATTCGGCCCGTGGCAGGTGGCACAGGACTGCTCGAAAACGGTGGCGCCGCGAGCCACCTGCGCGTCGGTCAACGCGAGCGCGGCGCCGGCCACCAGCAGACCAACGGCCAACGCGGCGGCCAGGGCCGGCACCAACCTCCGCCTCAACGCTGGGCCGCCTGCGTACGCCGGCGCAGTTCGGCGATCAACTGCTCGGGCTCGGCCACGCCCAGCCACACGCGGTCTACCCGCAGGAAGGGGAAGAGCCAGGGCGTCCCCATGCGCACGCGCCGCCGCAGCGCCACTTCCACTGCGCGTTCCAGGCGACCCAGGCTGAACTCACGTCGCCGATATGAAGGCGATACGCCATAGCTGGACCGGGGCCTCTGGATCGGTCCGCCCACCAGGTCGATGTCGGCGTACGGTATCGCCGTATCCACCAGGAACCCTACGCGCAGGTACAAGTCGTCTGGGCGCAGCTCCGCAAAGCCGTCGCTCGCGGCCCGGTAGATCGCCACGATGAATGGCACCACCGCAAACAAGGCGAGCGCCGTGGCCAGGTTGACCGACCGGCCCGGCGAGTCCGCCGGATTCCCCACGGCGCGCATCAGGGCAAAAACCCCCAACAGGGCCACGCCCCCCGCCAACAGGTACAGCGCGTTCTTGTCCACGCCCGTGCTCAGCCGCCAGCGACGACCGCTCACCTCCAGCGGTGCCGGATCAGGCTCCATTACGACCCTCAATTCGGTCGATTGCCTGCGTCCCCAGCAACCGTACATCGGCCGTGATGCCGTCGTCGTTCAACGCCTCGCGGTCGAACCAGCGCATCTCGCTGTGCTCATTTTCGGCCAGCCGCTGCGCCCCGCCGACCGGTCGCACGAAGTAAATCAGGTCAATGTGGACGTGGCCCGGCTCGATGTCTTCCAGCAGAATCGTCTCGGGCGCTGGCAGCACGTGAACCCCGCGCTGGTCGATCTCGGGTCGCTCCGCCACGATTTCGATTTCGAACCCCGTTTCCTCGCGCGCCTCGCGGTGCAGGGCCTCGACAGGATCCTCGTTGGGCTCGATGTGCCCGCCAAATGGCAGCCACATCCGCAGCTTGCGGTGGTTGACCAGCAGGACCTTGCCGTCACGGACCAAAAACCCCGTACTGGTGAAGTGCTTGTCGACGCCCGCCACCCACTCATTGCCGCGTTCGTGCGCGGACTGTACGGAGGACGGCGACGGTCTGACGCGCTCCGACTGTTCGATCGCCTGCGTACCCAGCAACCTCACGTTGTCGGGAATGGCAGGGTCGCGCAGCGCTTCGCGGTCGAACCAGCGCATCGCGCGGTGCTCGGATGCGGCCAGCCGTTGCGCCCCGCCGACCGGACGAACGAAATAGATGAGGTCGATGAGCACCGGCCCTGGCCGAATGTCATACGTCAGCATCGCCACCGGCGCCGGCAGAACGGTCGTCTCCAACCGTTGGTTCGCGGGTCGCTCAGCCTCAATCTCTATTTGGAAGCCGGTTTCCTCGCGGGCTTCCCGATACAGCGTGTCTACCGGGTCTTCGTCCGGCTCGATGTGCCCGCCAACAGGCAGCCACAGGCGATACCGTCGATGGTTGACTAGCAGGACCTTGCCGTCGCGGACGAGATAGCCCGAACTCGTGAACCGCTTGTTGACGCCCACCACCCAATGGTTGCCGCGCTCGTGCGCGAATTGTACGGATGAAACCTGCAGCCGCCTCGAACCCGCCGTCAACCTGGTGGAGATGGGGGCGAGTTGAACGCCCCGTCCAGAGCCGGTCACCCCGATGCATCTACAGGTTTAGCCGGACTCTTAAAGTCTCGCCGTGGCGTCGCTATCCGGCCGCAACGGCGCACGACCAGCCCGCGTGTCTTAGTCGGTCTACGCGAGCGCCTCGACCAACGCACCCTAGATTCCTTGCGCCCAGGACGCCCCGCTAGGGACGGGCCGGCTGGACGTCGCGGGGCTTAAGCCGCGAGCGGGAGCTGCTGCTCTTCGCCAGTTACTTGGTTGCTAGGGGGATTTACGAGCTCCCTGGCAGGCTCGACCTGCAGCATCGGACTTCGGGGCTCTGTCAAAACCCGTCATCCCCGAGGCGAAGTCTCTAGCGAACGTAACGAGCGATCTGCCGCTGCGCTTCGCGCGCTCGAATCTTCTCCCGATTATCGTACCGCCGCAGCCCGCGCACCAGCCCAATTTCCAGCTTGGCCCAACCGCGCGCCAGGAACAACCGCAGCGGGATGGCCGTGCGCCCCTTGGCGTTGACGTGACCGGCCAGCGAATCGATCTCGGCGCGGTGCAGCAGCAGTCGGCGCGGCCGGTCCGGGTCGTGGTTGGCCTGCGCCGCCGGCTTGTAGCGGGCGATATGCACGTCGCGCAGGAAGGCCTCGCCCTCCTCCACGCTTACAAACCCCTGCGCCAGGCTGACGGAGCCGTTGCGGATGCTCTTGATCTCGGAGCCGCGGAGCTCGATGCCCGCCGTCAGCGTGTCCAACACCTCGTAGTCTCGCCGCGCGCGCCGGTTAACGGCCACGGTGCGTTCGCCCGACCTGGCGGGCGTGGGTTTGGTCCGGCGTTTGCGCCGCTTCCGTGCCACGGTGTCCTACTGCGCGGTCCGCGCGTGCCAAAGCCCGAACGGCCCGGCGCCTGCATTCTGCCCCGGCCCGCGGGACCGGGAACGACTTAGACGGTGGCGAACCCCCGCGCGGCCGGCGCTTCCACCATGTCGCTCATCAGCTTGGGCAGCGCCATCGTATGGCTGCAGGTACGCCAGCCCTGGAAGAACTCGCAGTCACAGGTCCAGGATCCGTCAGCGTAGGTAACGATATGACTGCTGTTGTCGCCATCGAAGCGAACGCGCAGCGACTCCACATGCACGCGCTCCGGCTCGCTGGCGTATTGATGCGCCTTTTGCACCTTGCTGATCAGGCTGGATTGCACCCTGGGACCTCCCCGGCGGCATAGCCGCCCTGATACCAAAAGCGCCCGGCCGCACAGGCCGGGCGCATCACGCCACGCGAACCCACGGCCGCCCCCTCACAGCGCCGACCCTCGGTTCATATTTCGAGTATAGCCCTGCCCACTTCCGAGGGCCGAATCGCTAGGAGCCGTACTGAAGCCGGAACGCCAGGCGCTCGGGCAGGCCCGCCGCCCGCATGGCCGCCTGCGTGGCCCCAATGTCGTATGCGACGCGATGAAAGGTGAATCGGCCGGTAGCCGGCTCGTAGCACGCGTAGGCCGCGCGCGGATCGCCGTCCCGCGGCTGCCCCACGCTGCCCGGATTGAAGATCAGGCGGTCATCCTGCGGGTCGATCGCGTCGCCCGCGTTGGGCACGGTTGTGGAAAACGCACCAGCGCCATGCACGCCCTGGCGCCAGCGAAACGTAATCGGCACGTGCGTGTGGCCAACCAGGCAGACCTGCGTGCCGAAATAGCCAAAGTTGATCTCCGCCAGCCGCACGTTCGTCAGGTATTCCCAGAGCGGCTCGCGCGGGCTGCCGTGTGCCACGTGCACCGAGCCGAACACCGACGAAACCTCCAGACTCGTCAGGTACTCCCGGGTCTCGTGAGTCAAAACCTGGCCAGTCCATTGACAGGCGGCGCGTGCGTCGGCGTTGAAGACCGCCAGGTCGGCCTGGCCGGTGGCGCCCCAGTCGTGATTGCCGGCCAGTGATCGAAACGGCAGGGAGCCCAGCAACTGCACCACCTCGTTCGGATGGGGCCCGTACCCCACTAGGTCGCCCAGCGACCAGACTTCGTCCACCGGCCCCGCATCCGCCAGCACGGCCTCCAGTGCAGGCAAGTTGCCGTGCACGTCGGCAATGATCAGCACGCGCACTGGCGGGCCTCCGCTGTTTGTTGGCCGGCCGGCGCGCCGGTGCGTCTCATTATGCGGCCGTTAGCCGCGGCTGGACACGGGAGCCGGCCGCAGGCCGTGGTCCCGCAATCGAGCCACGAACTGATCGCCCCGGTCGAATTCGTTGCTGAAGAGGCCAAAGGAGGCGCAGGCCGGCGACAGCAACACCGCGTCGCCCGGCCGGGCCAGGGCCAGAGCCTGATCCACAGCCTGCGCCATGTCGGCGGCGGCTTCAATCCGGCGCCCCTCCAGCAGCGGCCGCAGCCGGTCCGTTCCCGTGCCAGGCAACAGCACCACGCCTCGCAACCCCTCCATTGTGCGGAGCCGCCGGGCCAGGGGCGTGAAGTCGAGGCGCTTGTCGGAGCCGCCCGCAATCAAGACCCACGGCCCCGGAACGGTGGCCAGCGCCGCCAGCGCGGCCTCCGGTGTGGTCGCTGTCGTGTCGTTATAGGCACGCACGCCGCCAACGGTTCCCACCAGTTCCTGGCGGGCCGGAACACCGCCAAAGTCGCGCACGGCCCGTTCAATCGCGTGGTCACCCACCCCCAACCGGCGGGCCGCCGCCGCGGCCAAGACCAGGTTGGTTCGGTTGTGTCGACCTGAGAGTGGCGAGTCCCCCCAGCCCGGCGGCGCGTCCTCAAGGTCCGGCCGCATCACCGTTCCCCCCGCCTGTGCCGCGAACCAATCCGGCCATTCGCTCCCCGCCGGAATCACGGCCCAGTCGCCCGGTCGCTGATTGGCCACCAGCGGCAGCTTGGCCTCGGCGTAGGCCCGCATGTCGCCATAGCGGTCCAGGTGGTCGGCCATCAGGTTGGTCACGATGGCGCCGCGCGTGCGCAGCCCCGTGCCCGCCAGCCCCTCCAGTTGAGCGCTGGACAGCTCCAGCACCACGGTCGATTCCGGCTCGATTTCATGCAGTTGGGCCAGGGCCGACACGCGCATGTTGCCGGCCAGCAGCGCCTGCTGACCGCCCGCTGCGAGCATGGCGTGCAACGCCGTCGCGGTAGTTGTCTTGCCGCGCGTGCCGGTCACGCCAATCACCCGCGCCTGTCGGCACCAGCGCAGAAACAGCGTGAACTCCATCTCGATGTGAGCGCCGGCCTCGCGGGCGGCGCGCAGGTACCGTGAGTCGTCCCGCACGGCCGGGTTCCGTACCACGACTTCGGCGTGCCGGAAGTCGTCCATTTCATGTCGGCCCAGCACATAGCGCACACCGGCCGAGCCCAGCGCGGCCACGCTTGACGCCAGCTGCGCCTCCGAGCGCAGGTCCGTGACCACCAGATCGGCGCCCTGCTCGCGCATGTAGGCCGCCACGCCCAGGCCACCGCTTTGCACGCCCAGCCCCATCACCACCACGCGCCGTCCGCGCAGAGCGCGAGGGTCGTGCGCCCAGGCCGGCTCGGCGGCGTCGTTCAAGTTGTAACCGCCCGTTGATCCAGCGTTAATCGCAGCGACAAACGGTTATGACAACTCGCGCCTGGAATATCAAGAGGTTCGCCCTCGCGGGAGCGAAAGGCCGAACGATCTACGGACGCTTTGTTCGCACTTTGAAGCGACAAACTTTCCGGCCTCCTGGCCCTGCGACCGACGGGCCGTCGGCCAATTCCGAACGCTATCAGTTTCAGAGTTGACGAAATCGTACCGAGACTTACACTGGCGGGAGTGCGGCGGCGGTTCGGACGTTGCTGCATAACGGGTTCAGGGAGGACGGTTTGATCGTGAGGCATTGGCACCGTCGTCGCGATTAACTGAGACATACGCTCGCCCCTCGGGGCGAGCGTTTTTTTGTCAAGGGCCGAACCGTCCGCCTGGCGCTACGCAGGGATCACATGCACGGCGGGGAGGCACGGCATGGCATCGGACTGCTCAACTTTCAATTCGGCGCTTTCCTGGTACTCAGGCCGACTCACGGAGAAGCGGCGGTTCCCGCCCGGCGAAGTCAAACGCCACTTGAAGTGGCTGCGCGAATTCGGCGAGTCCTTCCCCCAGCGCATGAATCCCACCAACATCGGGCAGCGCGAAGTGGTCCTCTATTTCGCCGAGCACTGCGACGACTTCGGCGATCCGGTGGAGTGGTACTACCGCTACAAGGCAATCGAGACGTTCTACGAAGACATGAGTTCGGAGTTGGATCTACCCAACAATCAGATCAAGGGCCTCTACGACGAGTCCGATCTCGACCCTGAACTGCTCGAGCGGATTCCTGAGCGCCCGCGCATGGCCCCGGTGGACTGGTCGCGCGACGACCGCCTCATGTACTAGCCCACGGCGCTGGGCCGCGCGCCCGGCGTCCGTCGCATCGAGGCCGCGCTACCATCCGGCCACGCCGCGCCGCTGAGTATCACCCGTGACGGTTCCGGAGTTTCGTGCGCGCAAGGGCGTCGGCCGCCCCCTGGTCTGCGTGACTGCCTACGACGCTGCCTTCGCCCGCCTGGCCGAACGCGCTGGCGTTGACGCCCTGCTGGTGGGCGACAGCGTGGGTCGCACGCTGCTCGGATTCGAGAACGAATTGCCCGTGCGCGTGGACGATATCGTCCATCACGCCGCCGCCGTGTCCCGGGCCATCACGTCCACGCTGGTCATCGCCGACCTGCCCTACATGTCCTACCCGACGCGTGATACCGCCCTGCGCAACGCCGCCCGCCTGCTCCAGGCGGGTGGGGCCACCGCCGTCAAGCTGGAGGGCGGCCGGGAAACCGCCGAAGTCACCCAGGCGCTCAGCAGCCGTGGATTCCCCGTCATGGCTCACGTGGGTCTAACGCCGCAGACGGCCCACGCGCTCGGCGGATACCGGGTGCAGGGTGTCAGGCTGTCGGCGGCCCAGGCCATCGTGGACGGCGCGCGCGCCCAGGCCGACGCCGGCGCCTTCGCGATCGTCCTGGAGCTTCTCCCCGCCGGGCTGGCCCGCGCGATGACCCAGCATCTGGTCATTCCCACCATTGGCATCGGCGCCGGCCCGCACTGCGACGGCCAAATTCAAGTGCTCCACGACTTGCTCGGCTTCGTCGAAACCGCCCACCGCCACACCCGTGTCTTCGCGGACGTTGCCGGGCTGGCCGAATCCGCCTTAGCCGACTACGCCCGCGACGTGCGCCACGGCGTCTTCCCCGCGCCGGAACAGAACTTCAAGGGCAATCGCGGCGTGCTGGACCGCCTGAAGTTCGACTGAGTTACTCGTCGACGCGCCCGTGCCGCGGCTCGTCGATGAAGAAGCCGTGCTTCTTGGCCACCCGCTCGCGGTAGTACTCGTTCCAGCGATGGAACGAAGGTGTGTCGCCAACCACCGCTTCCGAAGTGATCAGCATGGCCGCAGCGCTGCCGGCGTTGCGCAGGGCCGAGCGTGTGACCTTGAGCGGATCGATGACGCCGATCGCCACCAGATCCTCGTACTCGCCGGTGGCGGCATTAAAACCTATGCGCCCGTCCAGCTGTAGGACTTCGTCCACCGCCACGGCCCCGTCGTAGCCGGCGTTATCGGCAATCACTTCCATCGGGACGCGCAGCGCGTCGCGCACAATCGCGCGGCCGATGGCCTCGTCGGGAGAGAGCGACGGGTCGTCCTTGATCGCTTCCGAGGCGCGGGCGAGCGCCGTGCCGCCGCCGGGCACGATGCCCTCCTCCAGGCCGGCGCGGGTCGCCGAAATGG
This sequence comes from Chloroflexota bacterium, assembly GCA_011523785.1. Lineage (GTDB taxonomy): Bacteria > Chloroflexota > UBA11872 > UBA11872 > UBA11872 > UBA11872. The sequence continues at coordinate 10,501 of WTFW01000006.1, forward strand.
CGTCTTCAATCCGGTGCTTCAACTCGAACTGCTCCACCTTGCCGGCGGCGCCCACCCAGATCTCCGCAAATGAACCGGTCAGATTATTCGCGCGCTCCTGGTGCTTCTCACGGTCGAAGTGGTTCTTCATCCGGCCGTGCTGCATCCAGATGTACTCCACCCGCTCGCGGATGGCCATGGGATCGCCGTGGCCCTTCACAAAGAACGTCTGGTCCTTGGTGCAGCGCACGCGCTCGGCCTTACCCAACACGTCCAGGCCAATCGCGCGCCAGGGCTCGCCGGTCTCGTGGCCTACCAGCGTCCCGCCCGTGAAGATCGCCAGGTCTTCCAGCATCCAGCGTTGCCGCTGCCCAAACACCGGCGCGTTGACGCAGATGACTTCCAGGTTGCCGGCTTGCTTGTTGGTCGCCAGCATCGTCACCACTTCGCCAATCAGCTTCGCGGCCACGATCACCAGTTTCTTCCGCCCACTGGCCGCGTACTGCTCCAGGAATGGCAGGAAGTCGCGCAGGTGCTCGACTTCACGGTCGGTGATGAGAATGTCCGGCTCGTCGATCACCGCCTCGGTCTCGGCCTTGTCCGTGGCGAAGTGCGCCGACAGGAATCCCGTATCAAAGCGCATGCCGTCCACGTAGGTGACTTCGGTCTTGAGTCCCTTGCCGTCGTCCACGGTGATGGCGCCCTCGACTCCCTGGCGCTCGAACACGTCTGCGATCAGTTCGCCAACGTACGGATCATTGGCGGACATGCCGGCCATCCAGGCGATCTCTTGCCGCGATTGCGCCCGCACGGCCTGCTGGTAGAGCGCCGACTCGGCCTCGGCCAATGCCGGGTCCATGCCGCGCCGGATCATCATGGGATTGGCGCCGGCCACGATGGCCTTGAACGCCTCGCTGTACATGGCCTGGGTCAGCACCGCCGCCGTCGTCGTGCCGTCGCCGGCGACCGTGTTGGTCTGGCGACAGGCCTCGTAGACGATCTGCCCGCCCGTGTGAAGGAACGTGTTTTCGACTTTGACGTCCCGCGCCACGGTCACGCCGTCGTTGGTCACCGTGGGCGGACCAAGGCTGGGCTTATAGGCCACGTTGCGGCCCTTCGGCCCCATGGTCACCTTGACGGCGTTGGCCACCATGTCCACGCCCTCGAGCAGGGCCAGCCGGGCTTCGAGATCGAACACCACGGCGCGATCAAGAACCACGCGGAGCCTCCTCGATCAGGTTCAGGGGAAGGTCGGAAAAGCGCGGCTCATTAGGCCGCGCGAGTTAACCATTGTCCGCTACGCGACGCGAGCCGACAAGGACTCCCTGGGCAACGCCCGTGCGTCATAGCTCTCCCGCCGCTTTATGGTGCGACCGGCTCACGACATGGCCATGTGTCAAGACCGGCACGAGCGTCGGGCGCGTGCTCCCGCGCCAGGGACCTGATTCCACTGGCGGCTAGAATCGCTTCGGGGCGGCGGCCGGGCTTCGGACCCCGCCTCCTTCCTGAAACAGGGTCTGCCTATGCGTCGCGGCATCGTAAGCGCCGCTGCATTTGCTCTGGCCTGCCTGGCGGGGTGGCTCATCGTGACCCCGGCCGCGGCCGACAGCCCAACCGTGCTGGTCATGGACGTCAACGGCCCCATCAAGCAGCTGACGGCCGACCAAATTGCACGGGGTTTGGATACGGCGCATGCGGATGGCGTCCAGTTGGTCGTCATCCGTCTGAACTCCCCGGGAGGGCTCTTCGACCCGACGCGCAAGATCGTGCAAGACGTGCTGGACTCCGAAGTCCCCGTCGCCGTCTACGTCTCGCCCGCCGGCGCCCACGCCGGATCCACGGGGACCTTCGTCGCGGCCGCGGCCAACGTAGCGGTCATGGCGCCGGGCGCCAACATCGGCGCCGTCTCGCCGCTCGAAGCCGCCGGCGACAAAGTTCCGGGATCCCAGGCGCACAAAGTCAGCCAGGACATGCGGGCCTACATCCGCAGCGTCGCCGACGCGCGGGGACGCAACGCCGACGCTCTGGAAGACACCGTGTGGAACGCAACCGCCTATTCGGCACAGGAGGCCCTGCGCCTGCGCGTCGTCGACCTGATCGCCGCGGACCTGCCCGCCTTGCTCGATCAACTCAATGGGCGCCAGACAACCACGGCGGCTGGCCCGACCACCATCGCGTCCCGCGACGCGCACGTGCGCTACCTGGGACCCACGGTCCTGGAACAACTCCTCGGGATTCTCACGATGCCCGAGGTGGTTTTCGTCCTGTTCGTGACCGCCTGCCTCGCGCTCCTCGTGGAGGTGTTGTTTCCCGGCTTGATCATTCCCAGTCTGCTCGGCGTCGTCGCGCTGGCCCTGGCTGTCCTTGGATTCCTGAACCTGCCGGGCAGCTGGGTGGGGGTCGTATTCATCGTCTTTGCCGCCGCACTGTTTTACGGGGAGACCACGGTGCCTGGCTTTGGGTTTTTCGGCGCTGGCGGCGTCCTGTTTCTGGTCCTCGGCGGGATCTTTCTGTTCGGAGACTTTTTCCGCCCCTCCGACCTGCCGGAGCTGAGTTTCGCGGTGAATCCGATCGTGATCGCGGTGATTGGCGGGATCGCGCTGGGGTCGTGGGTGTTGCTCGTTCTCCTCGCTCAGGCGGGTGGCGGAGAGACCGCCGGCTTTCAGTCTGCGGCCGATGCGGCGCTCGTGGGGCGGAAGGGCGTCACGCTATCCGACCTGCGTCCCTCGGGGCGCGTGCGAGTCGGCGACCGGGACTGGGTCGCAACGGCCGATCCGGGCGTAGCGATCGAGCGCGGCGAACAGGTCAGGATCAGAGCCGTCTATGGCGAGGTGCTCAAGGTCGAACGAGCCTGAGCGCTCACGCGCCTCCCTCCAAACGCGACTCCGACGGCCGCACATCCAAGCCCGGCCGCTTAGGTGTCGCAGGCAGGAAATTCGTCCATCAGTTGGCGCTCTTCAACCGATAGAGCCCGGCCCTCCAGCAAATCCGGACGTCGGCGCTGGGTGCGGTGCAGCGCCTGCGCCCGACGCCAGCGTTCGACCCGCTCGTGGTGCCCGCTGAGCAGCACGGAAGGCACGCGCCGGTCCCGGAACTCTTCGGGGCGCGTGAACTGCGGGTGGGAAAGCCGTCCATCGGCGTGCGACTCGCCTACCAGCGAGTCGGCGTCGCCCACCACGCCCGGCACCAGCCTGGCCGCGGCGTCGATCACCACCATGGCGGCCACTTCGCCCCCGCTCAGCACGTAGTCGCCCACGCTGATCTCCTCATCAACCACCAGCGTCCGCACCCGCTCGTCCACGCCCTCGTAGCGTCCGCAAATCAGGACCAGGTGCGGCCGCGCGGCCAGGGCCGCGGCCCTGGGCTGCGTCAGCGGCCGGCCTTGGGGGGTCAGCAGCCCAACCCAGCCGTCCGCCCCCCGCAGGTCCTCCACGGCCGCGATGATCGGTTCGGGCTTCAGCACCATCCCCGGTCCGCCGCCATAGGCGTAGTCGTCTGTGACGCGATGCGGCGGGTCGGCCCAGTCCCGCAGGTTATGCACCCCTACCTCAATGGTTCCCGCCGCCCGCGCCTTCCCCAGCAGGCTCACTTCAAGGAAGCCTTCAAAGCTCTCGGGAAACGTCGTGATCACGTCCACCCGCCAGGCCAGCGTCATCAGCGCAGTCCCTCGATCATTTCGATCGTCAGCACCCGGCGTTCCGGATCGAAGGCCTGCACCACGTCGGGGATCGCCGGCACCAGCACTTCGCCGTCGGGACCACGCACCAGGTACACGTCGTTGCTGCCCGTGAAGAGCACCTCGCGCACGGTTCCGATCGGCTCGCCCGAATCCGTCTCCACGCGCACGCCAATCAGCTCCACGCCGTAATAGCTGCCATCCGGCAATGGCGCCGCTTCATCCAGCGGAACCGCGATCTCGGCGCCGCGCAGATCACGGGCCTCCTCGCGCGTTTGCACGCCCCGGAGCTTGAGACGCGGCTTGATACCTGGGTGGAAGGCCTCGACTTCGGTGGCATCCCGGTTCGGACCGACGTACACACGACGACCCGCCTCAAGATTGGCCAGCACGTCGGTCTCCAGCCGGATTCGCACCTCGCCTCGGACACCGAACGCCCCCAGCACGGTGGCCAGGACGATCTCCCTGGCCGTCTCCGTCAGTGGCTCTCCTGGATGTCCAGCGCCAGCCGCCGGTCGCCGCCGATCGGCGCGGCGTGCATCACCGCGCGGATCGCCCGCGCAACCCGCCCCTGCCGTCCAATCACCCGGCCCATGTCCGTGGGGTGCACGTACAGCTTGTAGATGCTCAGATGGTTGCGCTGGACCCGGTTCACGCGCACCGCGTCAGGCTCCGTCACCAGGTTGCGGGCGATGAACTCGACCAGTTCGTCCATGCGACGACGTTAGGCGCTGGGCCCGGCGGCTGCGGCGGGCGGCTGCGGTGTGTTCTTGGCAATCTCCAGCAGCTTCCGCACCCGGTCGGTCGGCTGCGCGCCCTTGCGGATCCAGTCCTCGGTCGCCGCCACGTCCAGCCGGACGGTCGACGGGTCGGTCAGCGGGTCGTAATAGCCAAGTTCGGCGATGCGCCGGCCGTCGCGCGCCCAGCGCGCCTCGGCCACCACCACGCGGTAGCTGGGGCGCTTCTTGCGCCCGGTCCGGGTCAGACGAATTTTCAGCATGTGGAAGAAACTCCGGTGCAGTCGATGGGAGAAGCCGGCGGCAGGCCTCAAGCCCTCGAAGCGCACCGGCCCCCGATCATACCCACGCCACCCGCCCCTGTCACCGGGGGATAGACTTCGCCGTTGGCGAGCAGACGAGTGCCAATGGCCGTTCGGGTTGGAGTCATCGGAGCGGGGGCCTACGCCCAGCGTGCCCATTTGCCGCCGCTCCAGGAGCATCCGGACGCGAAGATTGCCGCGCTTTGCCGCCGCAATCCGGTCCGCCTGGCCGAAGCCGCCGACGCCTTCGACGTCGCCGGCCGCTACACCGACTACGCCGACCTGCTGGCCGACGACTCGCTCGACGCGGTCACGATTTCACTGCCGCACAACCTCCACTACCAGGCCGCCCGTGCGGCGCTTCAGCGCGGCCTTCACGTGCTGGTGGACAAGCCGCTCACGCTGCGGCTGGACCACGCGCACGAGCTCGTCACTCTGGCGGACCAACGCGGCCTGACGCTGCTGGTCGCGTTCAACCGCCACTACGAACCGCCCTTCACCAGGGCCCGGGAGCTCCTGGCCGACGGCGCCATCGGTGACCTGCGCCTTATCCAGGCCTACATGGCCTACGACTGGGATCTGTGGATGAAGCCGTCCGACCGCAGGTTCACGGGCGCGGGCGCCGCCATGTTGGACGGCGTGTCGGACACCCAGGCCACCCTGCTGCACGAGACCAGCTTTCGGAGCGATGCCGCGGCCAACGGCGGCGGATTCTTTGCTGACGGCGGCGCCCATGTCCTCGAGGCCTGCCTCTGGCTGGCGGACTCGCCGGCGTCCACAGTCTTCGCGCTGATGGACTCGCCTGAAGCCGACCTCTACACCGCCCTCAACCTCCGGCTCGAGTCGGGCGTCCTGTGCAGCCTGGCCTGCGTGGGCGACACCCCCACGCCGCGCGACTTTGGCTTCCACCTCTACGGGTCCACCGGCGCCATCCACATGCGCTGGAACCACCTGACCCTGGAACGCGAACTGCGCGACGTGGAGACCTTCGACAACACCTCCATGCCCTTTGTGGGCAGCGCCCCCGCCAACTTCATCGACGTGATTCTGGGTCGTGACGAGCCGCGGGCTACAGCCCGGCACGGCCTGCACCAGGTCGCCGCCATGGAGGCCGCCTACCGCTCGGCGCGCACGGGCGCGCCGCAGCGCGCCTAGTTCTGGTCCGCGTTTTGCTCCGTCGCTGAGGAATCCCCGGCTGGCGGTTGGTCGTCGTTCGCCGGCGCGCCCTCCCCCTGCGACTCGGCCTCGGCCTCCGCCTGCGCCTCGGCGTATCCCGGCACCAGGTTCGGGTCGAAGTTCCCGTCCTCGTCCTGCCCGACCTCCCAGCGCTCCGCCCAGGGTAAGAAGATTGAGGGAAACCGGTCCTTGAACAGGACATGCCCGCCCAGCATGACCCGGCGGGTGATCACCGTCCGCAAGCCGGGAATCGCGCTGTCGGTCTTCTCGATCTCGCCCGGCGGCAGTTCCGTCGTGGGCTCCACGCGCAGCGGCGGCGGTTCTATCTCCTCGCCCTTCCAGGCGTCCAGCGTGACTTCACGCTCGAGCGACGGCCCCATCAGCCTGAACGTCAGCCGTTGTCGTCGAGCGTCGAACTCGCGCCGGATCAGGATGTGATTCGGCGTGTCGTTGGTAAACGCCAGATCCTGCGCCGGCTGCCAAATCGCCGCGTCGAATCCGGCCGGATTGCCGGGGCCGAGCTCGTAGTACCCGACCCGGTATGCGTGTTGCCAGCGTTCACTGATGGGCAACCCGGCCCAGAACGCAGCCCGAAACAGCGTGGTCGACACCTGGCAGATGCCACCGCCGATCCCCGGCTCCGTGCGGGTGGGCGCAATCACAAGGCCCTCCACGAACCCGTTGCCCTCGGTTATGGGCCCCACCGTGGCGTTGAACGAGAACGTCTCACCCGGCGGTATCACCGTGCCGTCAATCAGCCGCGACCCGTTATTGATGTTGTGGATACGGTTGTCGCTGGAGCCGGTAAAACGGGACTCGCCTTCCGCGATCAGGTTGTCGAACCGCAGTTCGCTCGAACTCAGCCGCGTGATCGACGGCTGAATGGTCACCAGCGGAACGCTCACTCGCTGCTGCCCGGCGTCAAAGGCCGTCCGCACACGCGACCAGAGTCGCTCGGCGTCGATCGTGCGGCCGGGCGTGCCCTCAACCAGCGGTACCACGTCGCCGTTCGCGTTCACGCGGATCTTCGGCTCCACCGCCGCAACCCGCAGCGTGTCCGCGATCTCGCGCGCCACCCGCTCAAAGGCCCGATAGCTCACCTCCACGTTGATCTCGGGCGCCTGGGGCGGCCCGACCACGCGCATGTCCTGTGCCAGGTCCTCGCGCGCAATCGACCACCGGTGACCCGGCGCGACCACTTCGATGTGCCCCTCCATCAACTCACGCGCACGTTCGGCCGCGGGCGTCACGTCGGCCGTGGCGACCTGGGGCGCGAGCGAGCGCGACTGCAAATCAATGATCAGCCGTTGCGGCGTCTCAAACCGCCGGCTCATCACCGCCAGCACGTCCGCCGGTACCACTTCGCGGCCGTCGCTTGACGGATACACCCGGGCCACGCGTTGGCCGCCCTGAGTTTCAATCCGCAGGGCGGCGTCGGTGGGCGCCTGCGCAATCTCGGCGGCAATGCGCTCAACGTACGCCGCAAAGGCGTGCGGCTCGAAATTGACCGAGGTCCGCCAGTCTCGCGGCGCCTCCAGGGTCTGCCGCTGCTGGCGCAGGCGCGTATCCCAGCTGCCCAGCCGCCCCCAAGCATAGGCTTGCGCCAGGGGCGTGGCGTAGTCGACCTCGATGCCGACTTCACGTCCGGTCGGGTTCCACGTTCGCCCGTCCAGCCGAATGACAACCGGAGCATTGCGGAACCTGTCCCAGCGCGCCGATAGCCTGGCGCCCGCTTCGGCGCGTGTCAGACCGCCCACGTCTTCGCCGTCCAGCCGCACGCCCGGATAGAACCGGCTCGCGTAGCGCGCCTCGCCCACCGCCACAAACGCGGCCGCGCCGGCGGCGGCCGCCGCCACGCCGCCAAGCACCCCGGACCCGGCAAACAGCAAGACGGTCCGTCGGCTGATGTTCATAAAATTAGGTTCGCCAGCGCGGCCAACACATGTGGCCGCGCTGCCTCAACTATAGGCGTCGCTCCAGGAATCGCAGCGGAGTCGCCCCTCGCCACGGAGCGTCCCGTAACCGGTGCCTGTGCTATCGTCGGCAGCGTCGGCCAGCTGGTCGGCCCCTCCTTCTGCGACTCGTTGTTTGTGGCGTCCCACGCCGCTCGTTCTCCGGCATAACACCCATGGCGACTCTCATCCAGGAACTCGAAAAGACCTACCTCAAGCCCGACGTGCCCGACTTCAACGTGGGCGACACCGTGCGCGTGCATGTGAAAGTGCGCGAGGGCGAGCGCGAGCGCGTCCAAGTGTTCGAAGGTACCGTTATCCGGCGCCGCGCCGGCGGGGTCAACGAGAACTTCACCGTCCGCCGTATTTCCGGCGGAGTCGGCGTGGAGCGCACGTTCCTCGTGCACTCCCCGATCGTGGACGACATCCAGGTCGTCCGCCACGGCAAGGTCCGCCGCGCCAAGCTCTACTACCTGCGCAACCGGGTCGGCCGGGCCGCGCGCGTCAAGGAGCGGCGCGCCTAGCCGGCGCGGGAGGCCAGACCAGTCCCCACCCTCCCGCTCAGGCTCCCACCGCCGCACCGGGAACGCCGGTTGCTGTTGGAGGGGCATCGCCTGATCGCGGGGGTGGACGAAGCCGGACGCGGCGCCTGGGCGGGCCCGCTGACCGCCGCCGCGGTCATCCTGCCGCCCGTGGCCTACGCTGACCCCCGGCTGTTCGCCGGCGTTGCCGACTCCAAGCAGTTGTCGCCCCGCGCCCGCGAGCGCCTGGCCCGCCTGATTCACGCCCGTGCCGCCGCCGTCGGCGTCGCCCACACCTCCCCGCGCGAAATTGACGAGTCCGGCATTGCCGCCGCCGGACGCCTGACCATGCACCGCGCGCTTGGCCGCCTGGGGCTCGAACCCGATCACGTGATCGTGGACGCCTTTCCGCTGGACCCAGCTAGCCGGTTCGCTGACCGGCAGACGGCCGTCATCCGGGCCGACGCCACCTGCCTGGCCGTCGCCGCCGCCTCGATCTGCGCCAAGGTCGCCCGCGACCGCCTGATGCGGCGGCTCAGCCACCGCTTTCCTGATTTCGTCTTCGATCGCAACAAGGGATACGGCACCGCCCAGCATCGCACCGCCCTTCAGTCCCTCGGTCCCATCGCCCTCCACCGTCAGAGCTTTGCGCCCGTTCAACAGGCAAATGCTGAGCATTCCCTGGCCCTGGCGGTCTAAGCGCCGTGCGCCCACGGAGCGCGCTCAACTTGGCCGCTGGGGCGAGGACCTGGCCGCGCGCGAACTCAAACGCCGCAAATACAAGATCGTGGACCGAAACGTCCGCGTCGGCCGTGGCGAGCTCGATATTGTCGCCATGGACCGTGACGAGACCGTGTTCGTGGAAGTCAAGACGCGCCGCGATCAGGCCTTTGGCGGAGCGCGCGCCGCCCTCACCCACACCAAGGCCCGCCAATTGGAACGGCTCGCCCAGACGTACCTGCGGCAGCAGCGCAACCGCGCGGGCCCGTATCGTATCGACGTCGTGGCCATTGACGTTGACCCCGCCGGTGACTTCACCGTGGACGTGATTCCGAATGCCGTGCAGCTCTGACGCCCCGAAGTTGATGCCTTCGAGCGCCAGGGAAATGCTCTCCGGATGACGACGCCAATGCGGACGTCGGCAACCCCGGATGGTCGCTGGCTCGGGCGCCGGGCGCATCGCGCGCCCTTGCTGGCGGTGCTGGTTCTCATGGCGCTTGCCGCAATTGCGCCGGCTCGCGCCGATACCCATGACTACCCGGTCGAGGGCGGACGCCTGTTCACCCAGGCCGCGGACACCGACGTTCCCGAGGCCGGATTCGCCGTGACCGACGCCGACGGACTCCCTTTCTGGACCGAGTTTCAGCGCTTGGGCGGCGTCCAGGCCCTTGGCTATCCCATCTCGCGGCGATTCGTCTGGGACGGCTTCACCGTCCAGATCTTTCAGAAGGTCGTGTTGCAGTGGCAGCCGGAATTCAGCGGCTTTGCATTCGTAAACGTCTTCGACCGGCTCACGCTGGAAGGCTACGACGACACCCTGGAAGAGCTGTTGGTCCCGCCATCCGAGAACTTCAACGAAGCGGGCCTCACGTGGGACCAGATCATCGCCAGCCGGCAGGCGCTGCTTAACGCCAACTCGGCCCTGCGCAGTGCCTACTTCGCCGTGGACGACCCGCTGCGCTGGTATGGGTTGCCCACCTCGCGCGTAGAGACCTACGAGCACGTCCACACGATCCGGCTGCAACGTGCGGTGCTGCAACAATGGCTGGTCGATCTGCCTTGGGCTTCGGCGGGTGAAGTAACGGTCGCCAACGGCGGCGACCTGGCCCGCGGCGCCGGGATCTTCCCGGCTGAGGTCCTGGCGCCCGAGGTCAGGCCCCGTCTCAATGGGGCCGCGCCATCGACCTCCACGCCGGCCCTGAGCCCCACGCCCGGCGCTACGCCGCAACCCACGGCCGCGCCAGCCCAGCCCACGGCCGCACCAGCCCAACCCACAGCCCCAACGCCCCAGCAGGGGGACCTCCTCGGCCCGGTCACCGCCCTGCGCGCCGTTCTGGGCCTGCCGTCGCTGATCGTCAGCCCTGAACTCATGCAGGCGGCCCAGGGTCATGCCAACTACTACATCGCCCACCTGGACGACCCCAACTCAGGCGGCCTGCACACCCAGGTGTTCGGCTATGCCGGGTTCACCGGCCGCACGATCGGCGACCGCGCACGGGCCGCGGGATACCAGTTGGGCTGGGTTGACGAGGTCTTTGCCTTCTTCGGTCCCGCGGATACGATCGCCTGGGCCCTCGAAACCGTCTGGCACCGCTACATGTATGTCCACCCCTCCGCCGTGCACATCGGCTATGGAACGGCCACTGGCGGCGGCACCACTGTGACCGTCTTCAACGTCGGGCTATCGCCGTCCCACACCGCCAACGCACCCCTGCCAGTCGTAGTCCCGTTCAATGGCGCAACTGACGTGCCGCATAGCTGGGCCGGCTGGGAAGCGCCCAACCCCGCGCCAGGCGCGCTCCGCCCGTTCGGACCGCCCGTCTCGCTGCAATTCGGCCTGGACGACGAGATCACCTGGGGCGACGCCGCCCTCTACGGGCCGGGAGGCGCGCTTGTCACCACGGCTCGCACCACCAGCGAGTGGCGGCGCGCCCTGTCACTGGTCCCGCACGATCCGCTGACCCCGGCCACCACCTACACCGTCCGCGTTTCCGGAACTCGCAACGACCAGCCCTTTACCGTCGAGTCCAGCTTCACCACGCGTTAGACCTGGCCGCCCGTAGAATGACGCCATTCCACCCCTGCCTCGCGGTCCCTCTATGCACCTGATCTCCGAGCTTGGCCACTGGGTGCTGGCCTGGGGCGACTCGCCCTGGGGCGGCCTGGCGCTCTTCGTCCTGGCCTTCTGGGAGTCCAGCTTCTTCCCCATTCCGCCGGACGGCCTCATGATCGCCCTGGCCGCCGGCAACCTCCAGTTCGCGCTCGGCTTCTCCGCCATCGCGACCGTCGGGTCGCTCCTCGGCGCCACGCTCGGCTACTGGATCGGCCTGCGCGGCGGCCGCCCGCTGCTGGACCGGCTCTTCGCCCGCGAGCGCATTCTTTACGTCGAGCGCCAATACCAGCGCCGCGACGTCTGGGCCGTCACCATCGCGGCCTTTACCCCCATCCCCTACAAAGTCTTCGCCATCGGCGCCGGCGCCTTCCGGCTGAACTTCCGTCGCTTCATGCTGGCCTCCATGGTCGGACGCGGCGGCCGCTTCTTCCTGGTTGGGATCCTGATCACGATCTTCGGCACGCAGGTGGAACACGCCATCGACGAGTACTTCGACATTCTGGCCATCGCCTTCGTGGTGCTCCTGGTCCTTGGCTTCGTAGTCATTCGCTTCGTCATGCGCCCGCGCGCCTCGGCGGCCGACGCCACGTCCGACTAGCCCCCATGCCCGCGCCGAGCCGCTACGCCGTGGCGGCCGACGTCGTGGTCGTTGCCGAATCGCCGACCCCCGCGGTCCTGCTGATCCGCCGTCGAAACCCTCCGCCCGGCTGGGCCATCCCGGGTGGCTTCGTCGAGCCCGACGAGGACCTCATTGACGCCGCCCGTCGCGAACTCCACGAGGAAACCGGCCTCAAACCCCCGCAACTCAAGCAGCTCGCCACCTTCGGCCACCCCGACCGCGATCCCCGCGGCCGCACCATCTCCGTCGTCTACGGCGCCCGCCTCCAAAGCGCCGAACTCCCGGCCGCCGGCGACGACGCCGCCGACGCCCGCTGGTTCCCCCTCACCGCCCTCCCCACCACCCTCGCCTTCGACCACGCCGCCATCCTGGCCCAGGTCGTCCCGCGACTCGCGGGCTAAATGACCGCCAGCCAGCCGACGGGGTTGCCGACAGGCGGTCACGCGCCGTAGCGTGCCTGGCGTCATGGCCGCCATAACCGAGACGCAAACCACCACCCCCGCCGCCCTGCTGGCCGACCTGCGCCGCATCGTCGGCAATTCCTGGGTCCTTTCCGACCCCGACGATTTGCTGCTCTACGAATACGACGGCTCCGTCGACCGCGCCCTGCCCGACGCCGTCGTCTTCCCCGACTCCACCGCCCAGGTCCAGGCCGTCGTCCAGGCAGCCCTGAAACACGGCGTGCCCGTCGTGGCCCGCGGCGCCGGCACCGGCCTCAGCGGCGGCGCCATCGCCCGCTGCGGCGGCATCGTCGTCGCCACCTCCCGCATGAACCGCATCCTCGAAGTCGACACCCGCAACCGTCGCGCCGTCGTGGAGCCGGGCGTCGTCAACGCCGACCTCAGCGCCCACACCCATCGCTTCGGTTTCCATTACGCCCCCGACCCCTCCAGCCAGTACGCCTGCACCCTCGGCGGCAACATCGCCACCAACGCCGGCGGCCCCCACACTCTCCTCTACGGCGTCACCACCAACCACGTGCTCGGCATCGAGTTCGTCACCATGGACGGCCGTGTCGTCACCACCAGCGCCTTGCCCGACGGCCCCGGCTACGACCTCACCGGCCTCTTCTGCGGCAGCGAGGGCACCTTCGGCATCGTCACCCAGGCTGTCGTGCAACTCGTCCACACCCCCGCCGGCGTGCGCACCCTGCTGGCCTCCTTCGACTCAGTCGCCGCCTGCAGCGCCGCCGTCTCCGGCATTGTCGCCGCCGGCATCGTCCCCGCCGCCGTCGAAATGATGGATCAGCTCGCGTTAGAGGCCGTGGCCGCCTTCATCCCACGCGCCAACCTCCCGGTAGACGCCGCCGCCGTGCTGCTGCTGGACGTGGACGGCGTGACCGCCGAGCTCAATGACCGCGAAGCCGAGATCCGTGCCGTTCTCCTCGCCAACGAGGCCCGCGACATCCGCGTCGCCCGGAACGATGCTGAGCGCAACCTCTTCTGGCTCGGCCGCAAGAGCGCCTTTGGCGCCATGGGCCGCATTTCACCCGATTACTACGTACAGGACGGCGTAATCCCGCGAACCACCATTGCCCACGTGTTGGATGAGATCCGCCGCATCAGCCGGTCCTTCGACCTGCCCATTGCCAACGTCTTCCACGCCGGCGATGGCAACCTGCATCCCCTCCTGCTCTTCGACAACCGCGTCCCCGGCGAGCTGGACCGGGTTTTGGACGCCGGCACCGCCATCCTGCAGGTCTGCGTGGACGTCGGCGGCATGCTCAGCGGCGAGCACGGCATCGGCATGGAAAAACAGGCCGCCATGCCGCTGGTCTATAGCCCCGACGATC
>WTFW01000092.1 GCA_011523785.1 Chloroflexota bacterium
GCTTTGACCACCGCAAAGCTCGGGAGCAGCCCGTTGCCGTCCGCGTCCGCGGTCGCATCGCCCCCCGTTTCGGGCCAGCCCCAACTGACCCTCCCCCAGATCCGCCGCCGCCTTTTCACCCTCGGCTGGCCCGCCATGCTCGAAAACCTGATGCAGAGCGCCCTGTTCATGATCAACACCGCGCTCGCCGGCCGCCTCGGCGCCGAAGCCCTGGCCGCCGCCGGCATCTCAAACTTCTTGATGTTCTTCACCTTCTCCCTCTTCTTCGGCATGAGCATCGGCTGCCTCGCCCTCGTCGCCCGCTCCTTCGGCGCCCGCGACCTCACCACCGCCCACACCGCCGGCCGCCAGGGCATGCTCACCGCCGTCCTCGCCTCCTTCATCTCCGTCGTCGTCCTGGTCCTTTGGGCCGACCCCATCCTTCGCCTGGTCGGCGGCTCCGAGGACATCGTCGCCATGGCCGCCCCTTACCTCGCCATCAGCGCCATCAGCGCGCCGTTTCAGACCGTTGTGGTGATGGTCGGCGCCGTCCAGCGCGGCGTCGGCGACACCCGCACCCCCATGCTTGGCTCCGTCCTCATGGCGGCCGTCGACCTGGTGGTCGGCCTGGTCCTGGTGACGGCCGGCTTCGGCCTGCTGGGCATTGCCGTGGCCATGAGTGTCGCCCGCCTGGCCACCGCCGTCTTCATGCTCGTCGCCATCTACCGCACCCCCCACCGCGCCGGCTGCTTCGGCTCCTACCGGCCCGACTGGAACATGCAACGCCGCCTTGCGCGGGTATCCGGCCCCGCCGTTGGCGAGATGTTCATCACCATCGGCGGGATCATGGCCTTCAGCATCATCGGCCTGCAGTTGGGCACCGTGTCATTCGCCGCCCAGAACGTCGTCGGCCCCATCATGTCGCTGGCCTACATGCCGTCGCTTGGCCTGGGCGTCGCCGCCTCCACCGCCGTGGGCCAGAGCCTGGGCGCGCGCGACCCGCAGCTGGCCTACCGCTACGGACGCGAGGCGGCCATCGCCGGGACCCTGGTCTCCACCCTGGTGGGCGTGTTCGTGTTCCTTTCGCCGCGCGTGCTGATGTCGGTTTTCACTACCGATCCAGCGGTCCTGGACGCGGGCGAATTGCCGGTGCGAACGATCGGGCTGTTCATGCCCGTCGTGGGGCTGGCAACCATCCTGCCCAGCGCCCTGCGCGGCGCCGGTGACACCCGCGCCATGCTGCTGATCTCCCTGCTGGCCCTCTGGACCATCCGGGTTCCCCTGGCCCTCGTCCTCGGCGTCGTGCTCGGCTTCGGTCTCACCGGCCTGTGGATCGGCGCCGGCGTCAACTATGTCACCATCGCCGTCGCATCCTTGGCCCGCTTCGCCTCCGGCCGCTGGCAAACCATCCGCCTATGAGCCTCGTCCGCGTCGAACTCCTCCCGGGCACCCTGGCCCCCGATCCCCAGGGCGTCTGTGCCGTGGTGGACGTGATCCGCGCCACCACCACCCTCGTCGCCATGGCCGAAGCCGGCGACCCCCAGGTCTGGATAGCCGGCGACGTCGCCGCCGCCCGCCAGGCCGCAGAACAGCTAGGCCCCGGCACTCTCCTTTGCGGCGAACGCGGCGGGCTGCCGCCGGAAGGTTTCGACCACGGCAACTCTCCCCGCGAGTTCCAGGGGATTGACCTCGGCGGCCGCCGCGCCGTGCTCTCCACCACCAACGGCGCCTATGCCATCGAACGCTGGGGCCACTCGCGCCGCACCTGCATCGCCGGTCTCCGCAACGCCGGCGCGGTGGCCGACCGTCTCCTGGAGGACGGCGACACTCCAACCATCACCATCGCCTGCGCCGGGCGCTCGGGCGCGCTGGCGCTGGACGACGTCTACACCGCCGGCGTCATCGTCCAACGCCTGCGAGACGCGTCACCGGACCTCACCCTGGACGAGTCCGCCGTCGCCGCCCTCCACGTGGCCGGCGCCTACCCCTCCGCCGACGCCGCCCTGGCCGCCTCCCGCAGCGGCCTGGCGCTCAAGCCCGTCGGCCTCTGGGACGACGTGATCTACTGCGCCCAGGTCGACGCGTCGCAGGCAGTTCCAGAAGTCGGCGGCCAGGGCCGCATCCAAGTCTGGGGCGGTGGCTAGGCGTCAGCGCTCCGCAGCGCCACCAGCTTCGGTGCGTCTGCTTCCAGCCGCGCCGCGCACTCCTTGGCGATGCGCACGTTGTAGTTCGTCCCCCGGTCCTCCGGGTAAATCTGCGCCGTGTTGCAGATGTAGAACCCGGGAATCGGCGACGCATACGGCGGCTTGCGCCGCTGGTACCCCGCCTCGATCACCGGCTGCGCCACCGGATCCCGCGACACCCAGGCCTCCTCGATGTGCTCCCGCCGAAACGTCGGGAACACCTGCGCGATGGGCTCGACGAAGCGCTCGATCAACACGTCGTCGTCCAGCTGGAAGAACTCATGCTGCGGCGGCAGGTAGTTGCTTACATAGAGCAGCCGCTTGCCTCCGTAGCGCTCGCGGTCCACGTAATTCGTGTGCTCGATCAGCCCGGCAAACGGCAGATCGCGGTCGCCGATATTCGTCCAGTAGTAGCGCGACAGCTGCTCCCGGATCTGGATCAGCGCCACGCACGCCCCCACGTATGCCGTGGCCGCCAGCGATTCCGTGAACCCGCGCCGCGAGGCCGGCAGCAGCCGCCGGATGATCGGCAGCCCGACCGTCGCCACCACCGCGTCCGCTTCCAGCGGCTCGTCATTCACCCGCAGCGCGGGCGCGCCGGGTTCGCCGATGGTGATCTGCTGCACCGGCGACGCCAGCCGCAAGTCCGCCCCGCGCTTGGTCACCGAGTCCGCCAGCGCGTCCACGATCACCCGGAAGCTGCCGCGGAAGTATCCCAGCCGCTCGCGGCGCTTGTCCGGAGTCCGCGTGCGCGCCCGAGCCATCAGCCGCGCCCACATCCAGGCCATCGACACCGATTCCCAGTGCCCCGCGAACTTGGCCCGCAGCATCGAGGCGAAGATGGCCTCGAAGGCCTCGCGCCCCACATACCGGGGCAGCACCTCCGCCGCCGTCCGATCCTCGAATGGCCCATAGTCGCGTCGCCGTTGCAGCAGTACCGAGCCAAGCCCCAGCCGCAGCCGCGCCCACGGGCTCAGCGCCCCAAACCGCAGCAAATCCAGCGGCGAGGTAAACGGGTACAGCCGGCCGCCCAGGTAGTAGCCCATCTCCGGCTCCGGCCACTCCAGGCGGTCCCCGACACCCAGCTCCTCGGCCAGGCCGATCATGAAACTGTCGTGGGTGAACAGGTGGTGGTAGAACCGCTCCACCGGCTCCCCGCCCACTTCGACGGTGGCCAGTTCCCCGCCCGGCCGCGGCGCCGCTTCCACCAGCGTGACGGCGTGGCCCAGCTTCAGCAGCTCATGCGCCAGTGCCAGCCCGGTGATGCCGGCGCCAACGATTATGACTTTCACAGGCGGAAGGGTCCCAGCGGTCCCTCGTTCAGCAGGTCGGTCCGCACGTACAGCATGAAGTCATAGGACCCCTTGGGCACGGGCGGTTCTTCGCGCGTCACCAACCAGTGTAGGAACGAACTGCGCGCCGCCGGATCTGCCAGGAAGTCGCCGAGGAACCCGAGGTCCCAGCTCTTGTAGGAGTGCTCCGGGAACCACCAGCGCAGCTTCATCCGCCGGCCCACGTACTCGGGCAACTGGATGCCCAAAGTGTCGGCGCTCGACGGCGACATGAGCACGATCTGCGCCGCCTGGGCGTCCTCCAGGTTCATGTCCTTCGTGTATAGCGCGTCCGGGTAGTCGCGCAGGTACCAGACCGTCGGCCAGGCGTAATCGTTGTCGATGAGTAGCGGCAGCTTGTCGCCGAGGCCGGTCCGCCTGGCGGCCTCGTCCACGATCGCGGCAACCTCTTTCACGTCGTCCGTCGTCTGCACGTATACAACCAGGTCGTTTGGCACGCTCCCGCGCTCGTAGTTGATCGGAATGGCGAACCAGACCGTCCAGAACAGCAGGCCGGCGCTCAGCAGCCCCACGCCGAATCGAGGAAGACCGGGACGGGGCTCATCGAACCACCGCCCCACCCACCAGCACGCCAGCAGCATTGGCGGCCACAGCAGGTGCAAGACCAGCCACGGCGCTTTCTCCCCGGCCGCCGAGTAGACGATCCAGGTCACGACTATCCACACTCCCAACACAAACGGGAGCAGGTGCCGGGCGCGGCGCCCGCGTAGCAGGGCGATCGCGCCAAACAAGAGAGCAAAGGGCTCGTACAGGCCAAGGAACATCGCGTAATAGAACCAGGGCTGATTGACTCGCTCGGACTCATGCACGCTCGTCCAGTACTCGATGGAGTTGGTGAAGGCGGCGCGAAAGCCCGGAAGGTGCGTGAGGAACGACGTATAAAACGCAAACACGATCAGCACGAACGTCAAGGCGCCGTAAACCACGTGCTCCACGTCATATCCCAGCGAGCGAAACGCGTTCAGCGCCTGTTCGCCCAGGGCAGACGCGTCCGGTCCGCGGCGCCAGGCGCGGTAAGCCAGCCCACCCACGGCTATCAGGACCATCAGTAATGCAAACCCGTGAATGAAGGTGTTTTCCTTTGTCGCCAGCGAAAGACCCAGCGTCGCCCAGGCCAGGTAAATCCAGCGCCGCTGCGGCCGTTCCAGGTAGCGCATCACCGAGCCAAGGAGCAAAAGGGTGAACAGCGCCACATAGATGTCCATGCGCAGGAATCGCGAGTAGTAGAGGAACGACGTTGAGATGGTCATCGCCGCCATCGCCAGCGGCGTGCCGGTGCGACCCAGTTCCGGGCGAAAGATCAGCAAGGCGCCCACCGAAGCCACACCAAACAGCGCCGGTACCACGCGCCCCAGGGCATCGGTGACCCCGGCGGCTAGGAACACGATCACGTTGCCGAAGTAGAGCAGCGGCCCGTGGTAGGCGGGGTCGTACCGGAACTGCTTGCCGTTGATCATGTCGTTCGACTCTTTAGCGTGAATGGCCTCGTCGTGGTGGTAGACCCGCTCGCCCAGATCGAAGAAGCGCACGCCGGCGGCCACGGCCAGGATCAGGATGTAAAGCAGCCACTCCCCGCGCGTCCAGCCAAACCACCCCGGGCGCGCCAGCCAGCCCCGCACCGTGAACGTGCCGCCGCTCACGAGCCCGCTCCAACCCCGAAGATCGTCGTGCCGCCAGCGGAGAAGACCGGGATGAGGTCCTCGGCCAGGCGTTCCATCACCTCGGGCCCATATCGGTCGCGCTCGCTGTCGCCGGCCACCACGTGCGTCACGCCATAGCGGTCCAGCACGGCACGCCGCAGCGCGCGGTCGTCAGTCCGGTAGGCCGTGTCGATATCGGCCGCACGAGCGGCGATCCTCGGATCGGACTCCCGCCACAACTCTTCGTGTTGGGTCCAGCCGATCACGCTCGGGATCCCCGTCCAGGTGGACATGCGCGAGTCGCCGGAGTAGGCGCGGCCGGGCGCCTCCAGCAGCACGGCGTTGCCCGGAGCATGCGTGCGTAGCCACTCGGCCGCGGCAACTTCCGACGGACGGCTGAGCTGCGCGGCGGCCAGCCCGTCCAACGATCCGGACACCGAACTGGCCTCCGTCTTCGCCTTCGTAGCAACGATGGGATACGTAAGCGCCGGGACCGCCAGCAGCGCGAACACAGTCGCCGCTGCCGTGCGCGTGAGCGTCAGGCGCAAGCCGCCCGGTTGCGTAAGGCGGCGCCAGGCCAAAACCAGGCCCGGTCCGGCTGCAACGGCCAGCAGCCCCCAGGCCTGGTAGTGCAGCTTGAACACCGTATTCATCCGCTCGTTGGGCGGGCCGAAGAAATCATCGACGTAGACAGCCTCAACGACAGTCAAGAGCCCCAGACCGGCAACCAGCAGCCAAAGCAGCGCCGCGAGCCCCGGCTCGGCCCGGTGGCTCCAGAGGGCATAGACACTGAGCACCAGCAGCGCCCCAAGCGCAACCACCACCTCCCCACCTGCGATCAGCGTAGCCCCGGCGCCAGCGACGAGCAGGATGACGAAAAAGAGGCGGCCGTCCGGTCGCACATCCCAGAGTAAGTCGGCCAGCGTGACGACCACCGCAGCTAGCAGCAGCCCGAAGACCTGGAAGTAGTCCAGCGCCTCGCTTCTGACGGTCACAACACCAATCCCACGGCTGCCGGGCGCATAGTTCAGGGTATAGGGCAACCAGGCGACCACGGCCACGCTCAGCGCCACGGCGGTCGGGGGCGCCAGGGCCAGCAGTCGTGATCGCGCACGCCAGGCCACCACCACGCCGCCCGCCAGCACCAGGCCCGCGAACGTCGGCGCGTCCCAGGCATTGAGCGCATACAGACCGCCCAGCACCAGCCCGGTCAGCGCGCCGCGTGCGAGCCGTTCGGCCAGGGAGTCCAGCTTCGGCTGCGACCCCGCAACCACCCACTGCACGGCCAGCGCGACGGCCACCAGCGTGATCGGAAGCGCCATCACGTGCGGGTGCAGGTCGCCCAGGATGAAGGAGAAGGCCGGAAACTCGTTGATCGTGTAGTCGATCACCTGGCCGCCTTCCTCGCGCTGAATCGTGCGCGAGGCATTCCAGCCAATGCCCCGCCAAAAGCCCGACGGCGCGTCCGTGCTCTCCGAGAAGAGGTCGCGCAGGACGGCCAGATTCCCGGCCACCATGGTGAGACCGAGTGCCAGCGCAGCCGCCACGTTGCGGGCTCGCTTCCTGGCGCCCGTCAGCACGGCCAGGTCGTAGCCGGTCGAAGCGGCAGCCACGGCGCCCAGCGCAAAGAGCGCGGCCAGGGCCAGGTTGTAGCCCACGGCCGGCTCGGCGCCGCTGAGATGCAGCCCGAACGCGGCCATCGAGTAACCCAGGTAGTAGTAGTTGATGGTCTCGCCGGCAAACCAGGGATCTGATGGGGGAAACGACGCTGCGCGGGCCGCGGCGTTCAGCAGAGCGAAATCCATGGGCTTTTCCGTCCCACCGATTTCCGGATTGAGCCAGCGCAGGCCCACGCCGATCACAAACATCGCAAGGAGCAGAAAGCTCCCGACCAGCCACAAACGGCCGTTCGCGCGCAGTTCACCCAGACTCGCGCGCAGCATCCAGGCCAGGACTCCGCTAAGCGCAGCAAATGCCAACAGGATGGCTGCCGCGTAACCGCGTCCGTTGGCGAAAAGCCCGGTTGAGAGCCCAAGCCAGGCGAGATAATGAGCCAGGAACAGCCCAACCGGCGCCGCCAGCAGGACGCCGCCAGAGGGCAAACGTCTACACAGCACAAACGCCCAGGGCACCCCGAGAATGGAAAGCACCACCAAGGCGCCAGCCCAAAGCAGCACGTCGATGGCGCGATGCCTTTCCGGTTCGCGAGCGGTGCAGGAGTAGAGGTCAGAATAGCCAGTGAGCCCCGATCAACCAGGATTCACCGGTTCGTCCTGATGCCCCGACCCTGCGCGGCCGGCACTTGAGCGCGGTGCGACCGGAGAACCGCGCGCTGCGCAAGCGGCCGTCGACCGCGAGCCCGGCAGGGCTCTCGCGCCGGGCGCTTTTGCGGGCCGGCCTGATCGCCGGTAGCGGGCTGTTGGCCGCCTGCACGCTGGAGCGGGCCGGGCCGGAGTTGCCGCCAGTGACTCTGCCTCCGGTGGAAGTCGTGCAACCGCCCCCGCTGCCCACGTCAACTCCCGAACCCACCGCACCGCGGCCCACAGCTGCATCCGCAAGCGTCAGCGCTCCACAGTCCCCCGCTGTCACCATTCACTTCGAAACCTGGGGACCCCGGGTGCTCCTCAACGCCTTTAGCGAGATCGCACAGGAATCCCGTGAGGCAATCCCCTGGGTCACCGTGCAGGCGCGCCTAGACAATGCGCTTTCCTCAGACGGCCTTCGGACACGTTTGCGGAACGACGAGGGACCAGACGTCACCCGAGTCGAACCTGAGGACGTGTTCGACTTCACGGCGGCTGGCTTTCTCCACGGGCTGGGTGCGCGTGTGAGCGGCGATCCCGAACTGCGCGAAGCGGCGCCCGCCGCCCCAGCAGCGCGGACCGGCGCCGGCGGCGAGATCTCGACACTCAGCATTGGGGCCACGCACCAGTGCGTGCTCTACAACGCGCAGCACCTTGAATCGGTGGGTGTCACGGCGCCCATGAGTTGGCAGTCCCCCTGGACAGTGCGCGAGTTCGAGGAATCGGCCCAGCGCCTGGTCATCGCCAACAACCAGCGCGTCGAACGATTCGGCCTCACCGCCATTCCGGCCTACGCGCGTCCGGTGCTGGCCGAAAAAAGCGACGACTGGCTGGCTTCCGATCAACGGGCGTCCACTCTGTCGACTCCCCAGCGCCGGGAGCGCCTGCAACGGCTGACAGACTGGCAGACCAACCTGGCCATCGAACTGCCAACCGCCTATCGGTTCGTGGCCCCATTCAGCGGCGGTCTTGCTTCAATGCACATCGACCACACGGACGTGGGACGGTGGGTGCGAGCCAGCGTGCCGTGGGGCGTGGCGCCCTTGCCCGCCTGGGAGGGCCGCGAATCCCTCACCGAGGCCAGTGAGCTATGCGTGGCGATTCCGGCGTACAGCACCGAGCCGGACGCCGCCTGGACCTTCGCGCGTTTCCTACTTGACGCCCCGGCGCAACGCGCACTCGCCCGCACCAATCTGCTGACGCCCACTCGCCTGGAAACGCTGTAGGACCCGGCGTACCTGGATCCGAACCAGCGGCCGTACAACCGCACCCCACTCGTCGAGGCGGCGGCCCAGGCCATGCGCAGTCCCGCGCATCCGGGCGCCAAGGCCTGGCACGCCTTGACGGGCGACGCGATTGCGCCGGTGCGGCAGGGCAAAGAGGACGCCGCCGCCTACCTGGAGCGGGCTGACGCCCTGATCACGCGGCAATTGCGGCTGCGCGGCTGGTCAGCCGCCGACGACCGCCCCGGCTACCGCCAGCCGCTCCCCTTCGGCAACTGGTTCCTGGCGGACCTGGAGGAACGCAGGCTCTAGCCGGAGGCTCCGTCCGCCAGCAGGCGGGCCTCGACCGTTCGCGTGCGCGGCCCGTCGCACTCGATCAGCAGCACGTCCTGCCAGACGCCGACCTGTAGCCGTCCTCCTACAACCGGAACCAGCACCTGGTGGCCGATCAGATTGGCCCGCACGTGCGCGGCCGCGTTGTCTTCGGCCCCAACATTGTGCGCGTATGGGCCACCCCATGGAACCAGCCGCTCCAACGCCCGCGCAAAGTCGTCCAGCAGACCTGACTCTGGCTCATTCAACGTCACGGCGCACGTCGTGTGCGGAACGCTGACCAGCAGCAACCCGTCGCGCCGGACCTTGCCCTCGATTGCCGCCTGCATCTGCCGGCCAACCGGAAGCACTGACGTCCGCGACGAGGTCGTGACGCGCAGCGACGCAAGGGGCACGTCAGGCGTCCCTGCCGGGGCAGCCGCGCTCGGTTAGCGAGAGTGTCCGCCAGCCGGGCGCCAGGGCCATCCGCGCCGCATCCGCCAGATCCCGAGCCGTAGCCACGCCCGCCGGGGCGGTTGCCCCATCGCGTGCGATCCACACCACCGGCATCCCGCAATTGCGGGCGCCCGCCACGTCGTTCTCCAGGTCATCGCCAATCAGCACGCAATCTTCCAGCTCGGCGTCCACGGCGGCGGCGGCGGTCTCGAATATGCGCCGATCTGGCTTCTCCGCGCCCACGGCCGCCGAGAACACGATTGGGTCTAGTCGGTCCGCCAGCTCCAACCCGTCCAGCACCAGCGGCAACAGGTAGCTGTAGTTGCTGAGGACGCCGGCGCGCGCCCCGGCCGCCTGGACCAGGTCAATCGCCGGCAGGGCATCCGGAAGCACCCGCGTCGCAAAGGCCTCGTGCAGTTCGTCGGCCATATGGGCAACGTCCAGGCGCACCGAACCCGTGTCGCCAAGCTCATCCACGTACACCCGCGCGTCGTCGAGCTTGAGCCGCCGGAAGTCTTCCGCCGTCCGGACGCTGGCAAAGTGCGCCTTGAAGTACCGCATCTCCGCGTGCAGCGCCGCGTCCAGCCGCGCGCGCGGCGCGTCCACCCCTGCACGTCGCACCGCGTCGGCCATGTAGTCGAACGGCGAGGGGTCGGCCGGAAAGTGGATCAGCGTGCCGTACGCATCAAAAAACACGGCCGCCGGGAGTGAACTGGTCACACCCGAACCGTACCACCGGATACGTACGGCGCGGCCGGCGTTTGAGCGATTGGGGTGCGCTTCGCCATAGTCAGGCTGGCGCTTGCAGGAGACTTGTGCGTGGCCAGGACCGCGGCTCCGACGACTTACCGCGCGATGGCGGTCTTTTTCCTGCCGCTGGCCGCGGCCCAGGTCTTCCAGACGTTGCGGAATCCCGTGCTGGACGCCGGCATCTCGCGCGCGGTCGACCCGGAGACGTCACTGGCCGCTTTCGCGATCGTGGCCAGCGTCGTCCAGATCCTCAGCGCGTCCGGTACGGCCATTCAGAGCGCCTACCTGGTGCTGGTTCGCGGCCGCCAGTCCTTCGCCGTGATCCAGCGCTACATGTTGCTGTATATGGCGGTCATCACCGGGATCAGCACGCTCTTTGCATTGCCCGGAATCGGCGAGACCTTTTTCCGATTCGCGATGGGGACGCCCGAGAGCCTGCTGCCCGAGGTGATGACCATGATGCGCATCTCGCTGGCCATCCCGCTCTTCAATCTGCTGCGGGTGTTCAACCTGGCGCAGCTGGCGCATCGGCGTCGCTCCAACCTGATCTGGGTCGCCCCGGCCGTCGGCCAGGTGGTGTTGATCGCGCTCGGCCTGGGCGTCGTCCCGCAGCTTCCCGTTCCCGGTATCTACAGCGCCGCCGTGGTGTGGGTCATCGTGGCCGTGATCGAGGGCGTGCTGGCCGTGTTGCTGGTCCGCCAGGTCGACCGCGCCGCCCCCTATGCCCCGGATCCTGCCGGCGAAGCGCCCCTGGACTTCCGCTACCTGACCGGATTCCTGATCCCGCTGATCATCACCCAGTTCGCCCTCACCATCGGCCATCCCATGGTGAACGCCGGGTTGCTTCGGCTGCCCGATCCCGAGGCCACGGTTGGCGCGTTTCGCGTGGCGTTCAGCCTCGGCATGTTGCCCCTCACCGCCATGGCAGCCCTGCGGCAGGTCGTGCTCGTGCTCGGACGCGACGCCGATCAGCAGCGCCGCGCCCGCCGCTTCGTCTACGGCGTGGGACTGGGCATGGGCGGCCTCATGGCCCTGATCGCCTTTAGCCCGCTGAATCGCGTCGTGATCGCCGACCTGGTGGGCGCCCCCGAGGCCCTGGTGCCCGACGCCATCACCGCGCTCAAGATCCTGTCGGTTTTCCCGCTGTTGATGGCGGTGCGCCAGTTCTACCAGTCGATGACGATGAACCAGCGTCGGACGCGCCGAGTGGCCTTCACCGCCTTCTCCCGCCTGCTGATGATGGCTTCGTTCCTGTTCCTGATCACGCCGCTGGCTGGCTGGACAGGGGCTGGCGTGGGCGCCGTCGCCCGCATCGCCGCCATGGGCACCGAGGCTGGGACCGCCTACCTGGTGGGTCGTCGATTCTTCGGTATGGACCCGGCCACCCGACAGGCCGCCGACAAGTCCGCGTCAGCTCCCCCGGTCCGCCCGAAGTAGCCGGATCAGCTCGGTATTTCGGCGACGCAGGGCCTCGTCCCGCTGGTCCTCGGTCCACGAATAGAAGCCCCGACCCGCCGCGGCGCCGGTGCGTCCCGACTCCACCGCTTCGTCGAGCGCCGGCGGCGGCCCGTCGATCGTACTCAGGTCCGCCGCCAGGTACCTGAAGATCTGCCGGTACACGTCCAGCCCCGCCAGGTCGGCCTGGCCGAAGAGGCCCATCGCCGGCATCCGACGCGCTATCGACCCTCGAACCGCGCGGTCGATTTCCTCGGCCGACGCCACCCCCTGCCCCACCAGGTCCATCGCCTCGCGCAGCAGCGCGAACTGGAGGCGGTTGATGAGATAGCCCGGCATTTCGCGCTCCAGCACCACCGGCCACTTGCCCAGCCGCTCCAGCAGGTCGCGCACGGCCGCGATGGTGGCGGCGCTGGTTTGCGGCCCCGGCGCCACCTCTACCGCCGGTATCAAATGTGGCGGCAGGATCCAATGCGCCAGCGCTACCCGCTCAGGCCGCTGGCAGGCCGCGGCGATATCGCTGACGGCCAGGCTGGACGTGTTGGACAGCAGCAGCGCCGTGGGCGGCGCCGCGCGGTCCAGCCGGGCGAAGACGTTGCGCTTGACTTCCAGATCCTCGGCCACGGCCTCGAAGACGACCTCGGCCCCTGCGGCGGCGCTCTCGATACTGGTCGCGGGCAGCAGCCGGCCAATGAGCGTCGGAATGTCGGACGTCCGAATCAGTCCGGCGGCCACCAGGTCCTGCGCGTCGGCCTCGGCCTCGGCGATGGCGGCCTCGGGCCGACCCGGCTGTGCGTCGTGGATCGCCACCGTGAAGCCGCCGCGCGCGGCTTCCAGCGCGATTCCGTGCCCCATGCGCCCCGCCCCGACCACGGCTGCCCGTGAACCGGCGACAGCCGACCCGTTAGTCACGCCCACCGCGCCTCAGCCATCGTCAACGCAACCCCAGTCCATTCGTACGCTCCGCCGATATACTGCCGCTAACTCAGCAATGTCTCGACCCGACCCGTTGCAGCCGGCCGCCAGGCTGAACGATCCGCTACACCTCCTTGAGCCGCTCGGTGCCGCCGTTTCCACCGTGGCGCAGCCGGGAGCGCTGGCGGTAGGACTTGGCGTCGGCGCAATTGCCGGCGCCCTGGCGGGCTTGGCCGGTGGCTTGGCCTTTATCCGCTCGCCGGCGGCCTTGGCCGCCGTACCAATGGCGGCGGTCCTTGTCCTCCTCTTGTGGCCCTGCGCCCTCGGCGCCGCAGCGTTGATCACCGATCGCGCCACCGACGAGCGGGACACCTCGGCGCGACGCGCCTTTCGGGACGCTTGGCGACAGGTTCTTCCCCTTGCACTCGCCTCGTTGCCCATCCTGCTGGTCGTGGGCGCCTTGGCCGTCGTGCAAACCGCCGTCTTTGGCTTTACCCGGCCGCCCGATACGGTAATCACCACCGAACGACCGGTGGCCCTGATCGCCGCAATTTTCGTGGCCCTGTTCCTGATCGACGCGATCGTGTTGGCCGCGGCAAATGTCTTCCTCTGGACAGTGGTACCCCAGGTGATCGTCGCTGGTCGGACCGCCGGCGCGGCCTACAACGAGGTCCTGGCCGGCTTTCGCGCACGCCCGGCCTGGACCTCGTCGTCAATGGCCGGCGTGCTGATCCTGGCGGGCATGGTGACCGGCGTCGGACTCGGCGGCGTCGCCCTCGCCCTCGCCGCGGTTTCGGCAGCCCAGCTCGCTGGCGCAACCGAACTGATCCTGCTGCGGTTATGGGCGCCGCTGGTGCAAGGGTCCTTCGCCGTGTCCGCCGGCGACTTCGTCGCGGTGGTCGTCGTCTTCACCGGCCTGGGCGCCGCGATTGGCGCCGCGGTGAGCCTCGGCCACATGTTTGGAGTTGCCGGAGGCACCGGCCTCCTGCGGGCTTCGGCCGATTCCACCCACTGAACGACCCACCGGCCAACCGCGACGTCGGGTAGCGCGCCATGCCTGAAATGCTGGCCGTGGGGCTCGAAGCATCAACCGTGGTGCTGGCCCTGTCCGCGGCGTGCCTGGTCGTCGGCTACGGCCTCACGCGCCTGCTGGCCACGCCCGAATTGCGGTTGACGGGCCTGCTCCCGGTTCCGTTGGTCGGAGCGGCCGCCTTGATCGTTGGAAGCTACGCGCTCAACCTGGTGGTTGATCTGCGAGTTGCCACAGCCGTGCTCCTGGGCGCCGGCGCCGCGCTGGCCGCTTGGACCGTGCGGCGCGACGGCTGGTGGCTACCGCGCCCCACGAAGCCGCAGGCCCTGGCCCTGGTCGCAGGCGGACTCCTCCTGGCCACCGCCTTCCTACCCCACCTTCACGGTCGCTCGGGGGCGATGTTGGGACTGAACATCGACGAAGACCTCTACGTCCCGCTGGCCGAGGCCCTCAAGTGGAACACCGTATTCATGCACGGGCTGACGGAAGGACCGTTCCAGGAGGACTTCCAGAGCCTGCGCAATCACTCGCGCGGCTGGGGTTTCCCGTACCTGCTGTCGATTGGCTCGATCCTGTCGAACGCGCCTGCGTTCCATGCCTACGCGCCGCTGCTGTACCTGCTGCTGGCCGCCAGCGTGCCCGCTGTCTACATCCTTGCCCGAACCGGCCTCCAGATGTCCGAACGCCCGTCCGGCCTGGCGGCCACGATCTATGCACTCCACGGCCTGCCGCTCTGGTTCGCCGGCATGGGATTCGGACCCCACAGCGTCGCCTTTGCGCTCTTCCCGCTGGCGGCCGCCACGGGCATTGTGGCTCTTCGGCGCGGCGGCGGGCAGGCGCTGGCGCTGGCCGCGCTCGCCAGCGCCGCCCTCCTGGTCTCGTACTTCTGGGCCATCTCGGCCGTGTACCTGGCCGTGGCCGTCGCCCTCGTTGCGGTGCTCGTTGTCACGGCCCGTCGGCGGCTCTTGACACTGCGCCGGGCGCTGGCGCTGGGCGTCGGCACAGCCATCCTGGGCGCGCCCGGGCTGGTCTGGCTGGTCGTCTGGGCCCTGCCCCAGCTCGCGGACATTGCCGGCGACCTCAACGGCCAGTTCGGCAACGCCTGGGGCGACACACGTTTCGCCAACGTCGAGCTGGCCTTCGGACTGGAGGCCTACCGCCTGATCCCGCGCGACGGCCCTCTGGAATCGCTCCTCGGCGCCGGCGGCACGGACGTCCTCCAGACAGTCCTCGGCGCCTTGTTCTGGCCCGCGCTGGCCCTGGCCCTCCTCGGCGCGCTGACGATACGCGGCGACCAGCGGGTGACCCTGGCCCTGGCCGCCGGCTTTGCCGGCTTCATGCTCTGGGTTGCCGCCGGCGCCGGCTACCACTACGGCCACTTCAAAAACCTCTCCTACGTGGCCTTTATGGTTTCCGTCCTGCTCGCCTCCGGAATCGCCAACATCTACCACGGCGAGTTCAAGCTCTGGAGCGAATCCTCCACCCGCCGCCTCGAGTCCCGCCTCGCGCCCTATGAACCCGCCCTGGGTCGTGTCGCCGTCACCATCCTGCTCATCCTGTCGCTGGCGCTCATCTACAACACCTACCTCAGCGTCTGGTGGAACTGGCAAGGCGTCGGCTGGAACGCCGAGCGCCGCATCGCCCACGACGCGCGCGCCGTGGCCGACCGCGTGCCTCCCGGCAGCCGCGTCTTCTTTGCGCCAACCCTGTCCTACCCGGTGCCCGAGGCCCGGCGCCGCACGGACGACCACGTGTTGGCCTTCCACTACCCCAGGCACCAGTCCGAGTCCTGGACCCGCCGCGCCACCGGCGTGTGGGCCGGGCTTCTGGTCGGGCGCAAGCTCGGCGGGCACGCCAGCTCCCCTGCCTATCCCTACGAAAACCTGGCCGACTCGGCCTACGACTACTTTGTCCTCAACACCGCCGACGACCCCCGAACCTACGCCCTACGCCAGTCCGACGCGATCGACACCACCCCCTACTGGACGGTTTACCGCAACGCGCCCGGGCAGCGGCTCACCGCCACCGACCTGGGACGGGAACTCGGGTCCCTCGACATTCCGTCCGCCCGGAACCTGCACCTCGGCCTGCGCAACGGGCGCCTGGCCGCTGGCGCTGATCTTCGCCCTGCCGACCAGCCAGTCCTTATTGGCGTGGTCGCCGCATCCGCCGGCGTCATCTCCGCGGGCGCGGAAGAAATCGCGGTCAATCCCGGCCTCACCTGGATCACCGTCCCGCCCAACCCCGGATCCCTGCTGGCAATCACCGCGGCCGGACCCGGATTCCATCCACACCTCGTCGCGGCCCGCCTGGTCTCCGGCGCCGCCGCTGCCTCCGCCGCCACCGACTACGTCCCCCGCCACGTCATCTCAGTTGACGTGATTGCCCACGCTGGCGCAATCAGCGGTTCCCTCATCACCTTCAACCCCACAGGCACCGGCGGCAGCGTCGGCATGGCGTACGTGGAAGGCCCGCGCAATGAAGCGCCCTTCTCCCACGGCTACTGGTCCAGCGCCGCCCACATCACCGCGCCTGTGCAGCGAATCGACTTCCGCTACGACCCGGCAACCCGCACGCTCACCGAGATGATCGATGGCCGGCGCCAACCGCCGCGGGTCGCCCGCGCGACGGCAATCGCCGGCGACTATCGGTTGCGTCTCCTGCTGTCTCGCGGGCTTATCGAGGACTTGTCGATACTGCTCATTGACTACACCGTGCGCGAGTCTGGACTGACCGCCGTGCAGCCATTCCGCCAGACCTACGTCTTCGATATGCCCATCCGGCCCCTGCCGGTCTGGTCATAGGCTCGAGACGCGCCCCGCACCCGGATCGACCCTTGGCCCTCAAATTCCCCCGCTACGTCCTTTCCGGCGCCGCATTCCCGGGCTACTCGGCCAAGGACCTGGTCACCGAAGCCAGGGAATTGGATCTGGATGCCATTGATCTCGTAATCGCCCCCGGCGGCCAGGTGGATCCGTCCGAAGCCATCGACCTGATCGAAGTCACGGTTGACTGCGCCGATGCCGGCGTGAAAGTCGTTATGGTCACCACCAACCTGACGTCCCCCTTCGACGACCACGCCGAAGACATCCACCGCGGCTGCCAGGAAGCGCGCGTGCCCTACATCCGCTACGGGGCGTGGTCGCGGCTCGACGGCGCGTCTTATCTGGACTCCCTCCAGGCCGCCCGCGCCGGGTTGCGTGGGTTGGAAACCCTCTGCCGCCGCCACGGCCTGCGCGCCCTCGTCCGCCAGCTTCCCGGTTCCCTCCAGGAACAGTCCGGGCACGCCGCCGCGCTGCTGCACGGTCGGCTGCCGGGCTTTGTGGGCATCTGCCTGGCGCCCGGCGAGCTCGGCCCCATGAGCCCCGAAACCTGGCGCCTGGACCTCGACGCGCTCGACGACCACATCCAGGCACTCAGCATCAGCAACTCCGCCATCGTGTCCGGGCCTGACGGCTGGTCGCGCACGCCCGCCACCCTCACCGACGGCGTAGCTGACTGGCCGCGCCTGCTCGACGAGCTAACCCAACGCGATCTCGACGTCTTCGCCATATTCGAAGGCCGCTACGACACCGGCGCTGTCTGGAGCCACGGCCCCGACCCGGAGCCCAATCCGCGCAAGCTGCTCAGGGACGACGTGCGCCTGGTCCGCCGGCGACTCGGTTCCAGGCCCGTCCGCCGGAGGTCCAACAAGCCGCGCCGCTGGTACCGGCCGCTCTAGCCGCACGCTCCCCAGCCGCAGGCCGGGCAGCTCAGGCACCGACCCAGCGGCCGCAAGGGAGCCCCACATTCCGGGCACACTTGCGTGGACCGGATGTGGCCATTCGCCTGCCACTGCGGCGTGGAGCGCTCGCCGGCCGTCACGCCGGACGACGGCCTCCCCGTCGGCCCCACATACCGTACGGCAAATGTTCGTTCGGTATTCATACGGCAGCTTACCACGACGTTCGCTTTTCGTCAGGCATCGATTCGGGTCGGCAACCGATCCCAGCGGCCACCGGATCAGCAGCAACCTGCCGCCCCCGGCTACGATCGGCTCAACCCATTCAAATCGGTCGATCTCGGCAAGGAGTTCCGGCGCGTGAGTACCGATCTGCCAAGTACCGACGTCGCAATCGTCGGCGGCGGCATCGTCGGCTGCGCCATCGCGCTGGCCGTCCGTCGTCGCCTACCGCCGCTGCCGCCGGATCTCACCGGCGCCGCCGATCTGACCGAAGAGAAGCTGGTCAAACTCGCGACGCGCGACTCGATGATCGGCGTGGGATTGGCGCGGTGGCAATCGCAGATCGCATAGATGCCAGGTAGTCACGAGCATGAATGCGCGGTACGCCCGACCTCGGGATCTCAGCCATGACCGGCGACGAGGCCCTGCCGAGGAAGAATGGCGAGCTCGCCTTCAATGAGCCCTGGGAGGATCGCCCATTCGGTCTCGCCACCGCCCTGACCGAGAGCGGCGTCTTCAACTGGGCGGACTTTCGTGACCGGCTCGTCGAGGTCAGCGCGGCCGTAGACGGACATGGTGGAGAGACCGGCCACTACGAACGCTGATTCCAGGCCCAGGAGCGGCTGGCGTTGGAGAACGGCCTTGTCGCATCAGCGGAACTGGATGCGCGAACCGAGGCGCTTGCGTCCGACCGGCACGACGACCACTGACTCGCACAGTCTCGTCCTAGCCGCCAGTCACGGTCACGCTCTGGCCCAGCGTCTCGCCGCGCCAGTTGGGGTTGTAGTAGGAGTAGACCTGCGACGTGACCGGCTGTGCCCGCACCGGATACAGCGCCACGGCGTCGAACGCCAGTTGCAGCGAGTCGCCGGGCGCCATGTCGTCGATATACAGGATCACCTTCCGTCCGGCGATGTCGTACCGCTTGAGCTTGGGATGCTCCTCCAGCAGCGCCTCGATCGACGCTCCCACCGGGGCGAATCCCGTCGGTACCGAGACGTCCACCACCACCATGCCGGCGGCGATCGATTCGGTCGGGGTGAAGCGGACGGCGACGGACACCGCAATCTGGTCGTCAACCTCGATGTTCTCGGCGCTGTAGTCGACGTCGATCGTGAACATCTCGACCGGCTGCGGATCGACCTCGGGCCGGTTGAACCGGCGCACCACCTGCGCCACGACCTTGCCTTTCCCCTCGGTCGATAGCTCGAGGTCCGCGCCCACGGGCACGTCCAGGATCTGGATCACGTCGAAGTTGCTCTCGTTGACGTCGAGCGTCTGGCTCCACTCGCCCGAGGTCAGGGTCACGGTCATATCGACGTCGCCCCCGGCAAGCGAGGCGGAGGCGATCAGCCCCTGCAGGCCCACGACCGTGTCTTGGGTGGACCCGTACCCACCGAAGGCGTTGCGTTGCGACACGAGCCAGCGGGCCGCGTTGGACGCCGCGGCGATGTTGTTGTTTTCGAGCAGGGCGAGGGTGGCGTAGCCCGTGGTCTCAACGGCGGCGCTTGCCTGCGGCTGGGCATGGCGTCCATTCGCCGAGTCCGGCAAAGCCGCGCCCCAGTGCAGGCCGGTCTCATCCGCGATAGCCATTTCGATCAGCTGCGCCTGGGCATCGTCGGCGCGATCGCTGTCGCCCAGCGCCAGCGCATAGGCGACGATGGCCATGGTGTAAGGATCGTCGATGCCGTCCAGTTGACGCTCGAGGAAGGCGAGCGCCGCGGACGCGCTGGCGGTGGCGCCCGCTTCCTGGAGCGCAATGGCCACGTAGGCGGTCAGGGCCGTATTCCCCTGGAGCCCGCCCAGGAGTTCCTGGTGATGCAGGAATCCCACCGGCTCAAACGATCCGTCCGGTCGTTGGTGCCGCAGGATCCAGTCCGCCGCGCTCCGCAAGACTTCCTGGTCAATGAAGATTAGGCCCTCGGCCTGGGCGAAGGTCTTGAGCACGAACGCCGTGAGCCACAGGCTGCCCGAGGGGTCGCTGTCGCCAAAGGCCGAGAAGCTGCCGTCGGCCCGGCGGTAGGTCAGCTCACGCTGATAGCCGGTCACCATCAGGTGCTCCGCCTTGGCGAGCACGTCGGGCTTGATCTGGCCGGTTTCCTCGAGATACCTGGCCACGAAGACGTTCGGCGCGAACAGGATCATGTTCTGCTCGCCGCAGCCGAACGGCATTTGCAGCAGCCCTTCCAGCCCATCGATGGTCTGGCTCAGGTAGCTTCCGGTGAGCGTGACGTAGGTTCGGGCCGACCCCTGAATCGATCCTCCGGGCGTTGCGTTGTCGAACGTGACATGTTCGCCGGCCGGGACGATCCGATTCTCGACGGTCTCGTGCCGGACGCCCTCCGGCTCGACCAGCAGATCCCTGATTACGGCGTCCGCCGACTCGCGGCTCCGCGCGGTGACCTTGAGCGGCAAGCGGCCAAGCTCGGTGAGCCGGATGTTGAACTCCAGCCCGCCGACGTCGCTCGGGTTCACCATGATGGTTTTCGTCGCGGCGTCGAGCAGTTCGAAGCTTTCGGATTCGTCCAACTCCACAAAAAACTCCTGGGGTTCGTCGAGATAGTTGTAGAGCGCGACCTTGACCGGGAACTCCTCGCCTCGAATGGCCGAGTAGGGCAAGTCCACTTGCAGGAAGAACGGCTGGAAGACGCGCAGCTCGGCCTCGGCCACTCCCAGGCCATGCTCCTTGGACAGCGCCACGCCCCGCAGCATCCAGGTGGTGATGCTGTCGGGCGCCTCGGCCGGTAGGGTCGCTCGCCCGTCGTCGTCCGTCATCACGTTGGCCCACAGCCAGGTTTCCGGAAAGAACTGGCGCACGCGCTGCACCTCCGCCAGGTCCCCGGTCTCTTGGGGGGCAGCTGGTGCGGCGGCGGGCGCCGGCGCCGGTAACGCGGCGGTGACGACCTTCTCGACGTCCACCACCTTTTCAACAATCACCTCCGGCTGGGGTTCTCGGGGCCTTTCGAACTCCTTGCCCTGGGGAATCTCCATGCTGGACATCACCACCAGGCCCGCCTTCTCGAACGTCTCTTCGGCGCCTTCCGTCAATGCCCGATCGAACACCCAGGCATCATGAAGCTCGACCTGGGGCTGCATGTACAGGCGCTCCAGCTCGGCGAAGACTTGCTGCAGGTTCACCCGGTTCTCCGCGAGAATGAACACGGAGCGGTCCACCGCCGCCAGGCCCACCTTGGCAGGTCCCTGCGTGGTCACGTTGACGTCAACCGCTTCGCCGGGCCGCGCCTCGCTCGTGCTGAAGCCGACCTCCATCTCCATGGGATACCGGGCGGCGACGTCGAACGGGATGTAGTCCGCCGCGACTTCGCTATTCGGGAGAATCTGATACACAACCAGACGCGACGACGGCGCCATGACCGGCGTGAGGCCGAAGGCAATGTCGCGCGAACGCGTCACGTCCGAAAAGACCACTCGACCCCTGGCCATTACCTCGTAGTAGATGTTCCCCGTGTCGTTGGTCGAGTGGACCTTGAAGCGGGCCTGGCCTCCGACCTGGAGCGGCCCGGCATCAAACTGCTCGACGTGGATGAAGCTGCTGGACGGTGAGTAGCTCGCCTTGATGGCAACGGCATCCGATGCCACGCGATCGAAGAATCCATTGCGAAGCTCGCCGGCTTGCGAGGCGAGGGTAAGGGCTACCGCGTCCTCGGGTGGAGTGATCCGAAGTAGCCTTCTTCCCCGTTCCGTCTCGGTTCGAATGGAATAACGTTCGATTCTCTCCAGATCCTTCCCGACAAAGTCGATGTCGACCTCGACGATGCGATCGAGGGGCTGGTTGTCGGGAGTCTCCGTCACCAGGAGGAACGCGAACGGCAGCTGCGGTTTGAAGGTATTGCTCTCCGGGATGATGTGCAGCGTCACGGGCGTTGCCGCCACGGTCAGCAGCCGCGACGTGTGCTCGACATACCCCGTGGATTGCTCCCGCACGGTCACGTCGAGGGCGAGATTTCCCTGGCCGCCCGCGGCGGGGACGCCGGCTACGTAGTCCACCGCCGGCAGTTCGAAGGAGCCCTCACCGTCGATCTCCGCGGTGAAGGTCGCAAATTCCTCCCAGGCGCCGACGTAGCGTGAGGCGACGATCTCCAATTCGCCTTTGACCGGCTTGCCAAAGCTGTACTCCGCGGACACCGTGCCGATGACGGGTTCGTTGGCCAGGACCCAGTTCTTGGGAACGTCCACGACGACCTCATACTTCGGAAGCGTGTACGCATCGACGGTCACGTCGAGTTGCGTCGTCTCCTCGCCGGCCGTCGCCGTGATCTTCCAGATCCCGAGATTGGGCTCGGACGAGAGGGGAATCGAGAAATTGGTCATGCCAAAGTCGTCGGACATGGATGCCTCGCGGAAGATCTTGTTCCCCTTGGCATCCTGAATCTCGACCGTGATTTCTCCGGGTAGGGGCTTCAGTTCCGGACCCAGCTGCAAGACGCGAATGAAGATTTCCTGCCCTGGCTTGTAGATCGGCTTGTCGGTCTCGAGCAGCAGCACCGGCGTTTGACGTTCGATGCGCAGCCATGCCTGTTCGACAAAGCCTTGCCCGCTGACTTTGAGCTCGTAGTCCCCGGCGAAAACATCTGGCACTTGAAGCGCGACCGCGCCGCTGCCTTCGATGTTGGCCTGGGTGCTGGCCAGGCTGCTGCCGAGGTGCAGGAGCTCCACCCGCACCTCGCCCTTGGCGGGATTCGGTCCGTCGAACAGCGAGACGGACACGCGCTCCGTCTGTCCGGCGCGAAGGACGGCGGGGGCGAGGGCGATGTAGCCGTCGACCGTGTCCGAGAGCGGAAGTGTCGCGCTGGATTCCGCCGGTGCGGGCGTCGAGGTCGGATCGCCCGATGGTGCGGGCGTTTGCGAGCCGTCGGACACCACCGGAGTCGGAGAAATCTGCCCCGGGCCTGCGGCCGGCGGATCGCCGCAGTCCGCGGCGGCCAGTCCAAGGATGGCTATCGCGGCAAAGAGGCTCGCCAGCGTCAGGCGCATTCGGAACCTCCGACGACTTGCGGCTAGTTGGCCGCGAGTGGTGGCGTCGATCCGGCTGCAAGCTGCCCGGCCCAGCCCACGCACCCCGGCTCTCTGGCCGCTGGTGTCTACGAGCGCCGTCATGGTGGTCCTCTCAGGAGCCGGAGTCCGCCTCTCGCCAGACACTACGCGCATTCCGCCCGATTCGTTCCATGCCAGAGTCATTCTTGTGCCGGGACGGCTCGGGCCCTTGGATATCTTCGCGCCCACGCCGACTCGTAGCAGCGCGCATGCCCCGGCCGTCTCCGGCTACGATTCCGTCAACACCAATACGCCTTCGTCGGTCAATCTCGGCAAGTGAGAGCGCCGCATGAGTTCTGGCCTGAAGAGCGCCGACGTCGCCATCGTCGGCGGCGGCATCGTCGGCTGCGCCATCTCGCTGGCCGCACGTCGCCTCGGGCTCTCGGCTACCGTCCTTGAGCGCGGACGCATCTGCGGCGAGGCCTCGTCCGCCGCCGGCGGCCTGATCTGCGCCCAGTACGACGCCGACCGCGACACGCCCCTGTTCCGATTGCGGCTCGACGGCCGCGACGCCTTCCCCGAGTTCGCCCGCCTGCTCCAAGAGCTCAGCGGCCTCGATGTGGGCTTCTCCAACGGCCCCACCCTCGGCCTCGCCCGCACCGACCAGCAACGCCGCCACCTCCTCGCCCGCGTCGCCTGGCAGCGTCAGGCCGGCCTCCAGGTCGAGTTCCTCGAACCCGATGAAGCCCGCTGTCGCGAGCCCCTCCTCCCACCCGAAATCACCGGTGCCGCCGTCTACCCCGACGGCCAGGTCGATACCCAGCGCTGGCCCCCCATCGTCCACCGCGCCCTCCTCGCCGCCGGCGTCCACGTCCACGAAGGAACCGATGTCACCAACGTCACCGCCGGCCCCAACCCCGTCGTCCAAACCGTCCGCGGCGCCCTCAACGCCGATCAGATCGTCCTCGCCACCGGCGCCTGGCTGCCCCACCTCCTGCCGTCCGTTCCCGTCGTCCCCTCAAAAGGCCACATGCTCGCCTTCGATGCCCCCCAGCTGAACCTCCGCCACATCCTCCACGTCCCCGGCGGCAGCCTGGCCCAGCGGTCCCACGGCCGCGTCGTCTTCGGCGCCACCAAGGAACGCGTCGGCTTCGATCGACGCCTCCGCGCCGGCGCCGTCCGGGAAATGCTCACCCGCGCCCTCGCCACCCTGCCCGCCCTGGCCGACTGCCCCCTCGCCTCAATCTGGACTGGCTTCCGCCCCGAACCCACTGACGGCCTGCCCCTCATCGGCCGCGACCCTCGCAGCGGCCTGTTCCTCGCCACCGGCCACCACACCCACGGCATCACC
>WTFW01000118.1 GCA_011523785.1 Chloroflexota bacterium
GGAACGATGTCGGCCCATACTGACAGCGAGCGGATTCCTCCTCGTCTCCGCGAGATTCTCAGCTTCCCCAATCCGGTCAATGAAGTCGCTGCGCGCATCGTCGCCGGCATGGTCGTGGCCCTGTCGCTGGCGATATTGCTTACCGGCCAGTGGTGGCTGGCATTCCTTCTTGCCTATGGCTTTCTCGCCCGAGTCGCCACCGGACCGACGTTGAGCCCGATGGGCCAGCTGGCAACCAGGCTTATCGCGCCGCGAATAGCCGAACCGAAGCTCGTGCCCGGCCCGCCCAAGCGCTTTGCCCAGACGGTGGGCCTTGCCTGCTCGGTCACCGCCCTGCTCTTGCACTTCGCGGCCGGACTTTCCGTGGCGGCGGGCGCCGTCCTGGCCATGCTGGCGGTCTTCGCCGCGCTCGAGTCTTTCCTGGGCTTTTGCGCCGGCTGCTTCGTCTTCAACTACCTGATCCGCTGGGGCTTGATCCCGCAGTCGGTGTGCGAAGCCTGCGTCAAATTCGACGCCACACAGACCTAGCGGCAGGTTCGAACGAGAAGCTACGCCGGCTTGCGGGCGTGGACGAAGTACATGGGCGTAAAGATGCCAAGCCGGCCCGCCTCCACCATGGCAACCGCGCAGAGGTCCAGGGTGTCCGCCACGCGAACCGATCCTTGCGGCACGATGCGAAGTGTTTCGAGCACTTGCAGCGTGCCGTGGGTCACCGAGCGCCCGATCCGCGAACTGCGAAAGCTCGCGAACGAAATCCCGGAGCCGGCCAGCGGCTGATACCAGGGGATTGACGGACCTGCCTGCAGCGTCAGATCCCGTGTCTCCAACACTTCGAAGCCAACCGTTCGAAGCGCGTCATCCACGGTCTGGTAGTCGTCGATGATGAGCAGGCCGCCGCCGAGCTGAATGTCGGCCTTGAGCCTGACGTGGCGGGGATTCGTCGGGTCGAAGCGATCAGTCATGCAGTATTCGTACGCGCCAAAGCAGGCACCAGGTTTGAGCAGCCGGTAAATCTCGCGGTAGATGCTGACTTTGTCCGGTGCGCAGCACGATGCCTCGATGGAGTAGGCCGCGTCGAACGACTCGTCCGGAGCCTCAACCTTTAGAAAGTCACAGTGAATAAAGTCCGCCAGGTGCGACAGCTCTGCTTCTTCAGTCAGTTTCCGGGCGCGTTCGAGCTGATACGCATTGCTGTTCACGCCAACGATCTTTGCGCCGGAAAACCGAGCAATCTCCATGAGCGGACCACCCACGCCGCACCCGATGTCGGCCACGACCATCCCGGGCCTGAGCCCCAGGGCGTGCGCCATGTAGTGCTCGTGGCGAGCCAGCGACGCCTTGAAACTCTCGCCAGGGACCCGCGGGGCAAAGTGAAACGACTTGCCCCATCCGTACTCGAAAAAGTCGGTAACCAGATCGTAGTAGAGATTGTTGACGGACGTGTGCTGGCTTGTCTCGGCGTCTGATCCGCCGCGCTCGGCGCTCTTGAACTGCTCTTCGTATTCGCTGACGGCGGAATCGACACGGGAAGACCTATCGGCGTCCTTCAGAACGTCGGAGAGCTTGACGGACATCGGCGCGTACCCAGGCCGGCTTCTAGGGCGTGTGATTCCGTGCAGCGTAGCAAGAGGCTGTCGAGCCAATAGCGTGGGTGTGGCCCGCATGCGGGAGCGAGAGCCCGTCACCCACGCTGGGTTCAGGTAGCGGGCGGCGTTCGCACTCTCATCCGCGGCAGCAGGCTGGCGCAGCAGCGGTGGGCGAATCACCCATCCTTGGCCCCCTGGCCAGTGGCCAGCGCCGGTGGGCGCCACCTAGGGCGCACTGTTGATACCATATCTCAACAATGTCTGAGAGAGAGTTCTTCATGGACGCGCCGAGCAAAGTACCCGTCACCATCCTCACCGGCTTCCTCGGTTCCGGGAAGACGACCCTGCTCAATCGGATCCTGGTTGAGGAGCACGGCAAGCGCATCGCCGTGGTCGAGAACGAGTATGGAGAGGTCGGCATCGATCAGGCCCTCGTCATCAACGCAGACGAGGAAATCTTCGAGATGTCCAACGGCTGCATCTGCTGCACGGTGCGCGGAGACCTGATTCGGGTACTCAGCAATCTCAACAAGCGCCGCGACAAATTCGACTATGTGCTCGTAGAGACCACCGGGCTGGCCGATCCCGGTCCAGTCGCTCAGACGTTTTTCATGGACGACGAAATCGGCGAGGCGTACTCGCTTGACGGGATCGTCACGCTCGTGGATGCAGCCCACATCGAGCAGCAACTCGGCCGCAGCGACGAAAGCACGGAGCAAATCGCGTTTGCCGATGTTCTCGTGCTCAACAAGACCGACCTCGTCAACGGCGAGGCGCTCGACGGGCTCGAAACCCGGCTCCGCGACATGAACCGCATGGCGCGAGTCGTGCGCAGTGAGCGCGCGAACGTCTCCGTCGATACGGTCCTTAACCTCGGCGCCTTCGACCTGGACCTGGCGCTCGAGCGCCGTCCCACCTTCCTCGAGCCGGAGTATCCGTTCGAATGGACCGGCGTCTACTCGCTCGACGTCGGCCGCTACGAACTCAGCCTCGCCGAAGGACCTGATCCGGAAATGTCGCTCGTCGTCGTGTCCGACCAGGACACGGATGACGTTTCGCTCCGTGAGAGCGCGGAGTGGTGTGTGCGCCGTTACGCCGAACCTGCGGAGCTCATTCACCCGGGGCATGAGATTTCCGTCGGAACGCACCTGAACCTCCAGCTCGATTCCCCGGGGCGCAAGTCGTTCTTCCTGGACGTCGATAGGCCGATGCGGGCCGGCCTCTTCGCCCAGCACCTCGCGGAGGAGTTCGATCTCCAACTGAAGAACGCGGATGGCGCGGTGGTCCCCGTCGAGGGCGAGCGAACCTGGGTGGCCCAGCACGAGCACGACGACGAAGTGGGCTCGATCGCAATCGAAATGGACGGCGACGTCGATCCCGACCGGCTCAACCGGTGGCTTGGCGAGCTGCTCCGTGAACGCGGGGTCGACATCTTCCGAATGAAGGGCTTCATCAGCCTCGCCGGTCAGTCGCGTCGCTTCGTATTCCAGGGAGTTCACATGCTCTTTGACGGCCAGCCGGATCGCGAATGGGGGGAGGCGCCCCGCCGCAATCAGCTCGTATTCATCGGCCGCAACCTCGATGAGCAGAGCATGCGCCAGGACTTCGAGGCGTGTCTGACTTGAACGTCGATGGCCCGAGGGGTGCGCTTCGCCCGGGCTGGTCTGCGGAAGTCGGTGACTACGCCATCGCCGGGGGCTGGACCCTACGCGGCGAGGCGCTGGTGGTCGCTGATTCCGCTGGTGGCGTCTACGCGTTCGACGGCAAGTCCGGCGCGACCATCTGGGCGCAGCGCGGAGTTCATCAAGGCGGCGTGCTGGCGGTGGCAATGCACCCGGGCAAATCCGCCTTCGCTACGGCCGGCCAGGACGGCCGCGTCCTGGTTTGGAGCGCCGCCGAAGGTCAGGTCAGCCAGGCGATCGAGGTCGGAAGCGACTGGGTTGAAAACCTGGCGTGGTCGCCGGACGGCCAGTG
>WTFW01000197.1 GCA_011523785.1 Chloroflexota bacterium
CTCGCCTCCTGGTGCACTACAAGTACACCGACCAGGTTGTCGGGTCTCCGGGACATCGACTACGGCGCCTACCAGCGCATGACCTGACCGGGCAACCGCATGGATCACTTCAACTCGTGAGCGCCGGCGTTATTCGTCGCCATCTCCAGTGCGGACCTCTTCGCCTGCTGGCGTGCGCGGCGGCGCTGGCGCTGGTCGTTGCGTCGCCATCCCCGTCCCGGGCCGACGTGCTCCCCTTGCAGACCGGCCAGACCATTCGCATCGAAGGCCAGGGCTGGGGCCACGGCGTCGGCATGTCCCAATGGGGCGCCCGCGGACGCGCCGAGGCCGGGCAGACCGCCGATCAGATTGTTCGCGCCTACTACACCGGCATCGAAATCACCGACTCGCCGACCGACCAAACACCCATCCGCGTCCTGATCGACCAGAACTACCGCCCGCCCTCCATCGACGGCGCAACGGCGTCCTCCAATGGACTGGCCGGAGACATCATTGGCATCGGCGGCCAGTGGGCCATCTCGGGCGTCACCAATGCCCTCCCGCCTGGCGCCCGCCTGCGCCTGCTGGACCACCCCGGCGCCCACCGAGTAACCGTCCGCCTGATCGACGCGGGTGGCGGCCACATGCGTGACTTCGACCTCCCCGGCCAGATCGAAGTCGTCCCCCTCGAACCCCACGCTCGCCTCCTGGTGCACTACAAGTACACCGACCAGGTTGTCGGGTCTCCGGGACAGTTCTACGACGTCTTTCGCGGTTCAATTCGCGTCTATCTTGACGGCGAGGGACTCATTGACACCGTCAACGTCGTGAGTGTTGAGGACTACCTGCTCGGGGTCGTGCCGGCCGAAATGCCCTACCACTGGCCGGCCGAGGCGCTCAAGGCTCAGGCCCTGGCCGCCCGTTCCTACGCCCTCGTCAGCCTCATGCCCGGCAACCCGATCTGGGACGTCGTCGACACCACCCAGGATCAGGTCTACCTCGGCGCCAACCACGAAAAGCCCGAAACCAACGCCGCCGTCCAGGCCACCGCGCGCCGCGTGATGACCCATGGCGGCCAGCCCATCCTGTCCTACTTCTTCAGCGCGGCCAACGGGCACACCGAATCGAACGAGGATGTCTTTGGCGGTGCCCCGCTGCCGTACCTGCGCGCCGTCGTCGACCTTGACCCCAATGGCCGGCCCTGGGACGCCGACTCCCCCCTGAGCACCTGGTCCACACCCGAGTTTCCCGCAAGCCTCATGCAAGGCCTGTACCAGGAGTCGATCGGCACGCTTCAGTCGCTCGATTTCAGCCGCCGTACGTCCACCGGCCGACTCATCATCGTCGGCCTCAACGGCGACCGCGGAAGCCAGACCATCAGTGCCTGGAACTTCGCCCTGCGCTTCAACCAGCGCACCCCGCGGGAAGCCGGGCTGATCTACAGCACCCGCTTCGCCGTCGTGCGCAACTACCCGCTGATCGAACGCGTCCCACCTCTCAACCTGCCGGACGGACAATCCATCTACTTCGACGAGACCGGGCATAACGTGCGCCACGGCTTCCTCAAATACTTCAATGCTCGTGGCGGTGTGACCGCCTTTGGGCTTCCACTCACCGAGGAATTCTTCGAGAACCGCCGCGTGGTCCAGTACTTCGAACGCGCTCGTTTCGAATATCACCCGGAACTCGCGGGAACGCCCTACGAGACCCAGCTCGGGCTGCTCAACGACGCCCTCACCGCCCCGCGCCGCCCATTTGCCGGCGACACCCCCTTCCCCAGCGTGCCCCAGCACCGCTACTTCCCCGAAACCGGCCATAGCGTGCACTTCGGCTTCCTCCAATTCTGGGAAACCCAGGGCGGCCTCGAACGCTTCGGCTACCCCATCTCGCAGGAAGTCGTGGAACACGGTCGCACCGTCCA
The DNA here is from genome assembly GCA_011523785.1 of Chloroflexota bacterium. Classification (GTDB taxonomy): domain Bacteria; phylum Chloroflexota; class UBA11872; order UBA11872; family UBA11872; genus UBA11872. Next base: position 1,901 of record WTFW01000197.1, read on the forward strand.
GCACTTCCAGCGCGTCCGCTTGGAGTGGATACCCGAAGCCCCGACTGGGCAGCAGGTCCAGATAGGCAAGGTCGGCAGCGAGTACATGCGCGCCTTCGGCCTCGCTCCGCCGCTCTAGGGCTGATCGTCCGCCGCCCCTATACTCGCGCCGCCCGCGCGCCCGCCTGGACGACCTGATGCCGGTCAACTCGCACGAGCAGCAGGAGATCGACGACCTGCGCGCCGTCCAGACCCCTACCCGCCGCCTGACTGTTCTGGACCTCGAACAAATCCTCTACCAGGCCCTGCCGGTTCTGGATCACGGCTTCATACGCGTGATCGACTACATGGGCAGCGACAGCGCCGTGGTGCAGGCCGCACGCGTCTCCTACGGCGCCGGCACCAAGCGCGCGCGCCAGGACGCCGGGCTCATTCGATACCTCATGCGCCACGCGCACACCACGCCATTCGAGATGTGCGAAATCAAATACCACATCAAGCTCCCCATCTTCGTCGCCCGCCAGTGGATCCGGCACCGCACCGCCAGCGTCAACGAGTACTCCGCCCGCTACTCCATCCTCGACAACGAGTTCTACATTCCCGCCCCCGAACAACTGGCCGCCCAGTCAACGAGTAACCGCCAGGGTCGCGGCGACGTCCTTGCTGGTGAGGAGGCGGCCCGGGTCTTCGACCTCCTGCGAACGGACGCCCAGCAGGCCTACGCCCACTACGAGGAAATGCTCAACGAAGACGTCCACGGCCAGGTGCGCGACGAATCCCGCCAGGGCTTGGCACGTGAACTCGCGCGCATGAACCTGACCCTCAACTTCTATACCCAGTGGTACTGGAAAGTGAACCTGCACAACCTGCTGCACTTCCTCTGGCTGCGCAGCGACGCCCACGCCCAGTACGAAATCCGCGCCTACGCCACCGTCATGCTCGATACCGTCCGCCGCTGGGCGCCGCTCACGTACGCCGCGTTCATGGACTACCGCGTCGGCGGCGCCAACCTTTCAGCCAAGGGCCTCGACGTCGTCCGCCGCCGCCTTCGCGGCGAACCCGTTACCCGCCGCGACGTCGGCATGTCCCCCGCCGAATGGCGCGAACTCAACGCCCTTCTCGACTCGGAGGAAGCGCCGCCAGCCGGCCCGTAAGGCCCAGACGTGCGGCTCGCCGGCTGCCGGCGGCCTACTCGTTGAATGCCGGGAAGTAGTCGGGAATCGTCTCTGCGTCGTACCCGGCGGCCGGATACTCGTACTCGTTCCCCTCGTAGTTCCGCACCACGATCTTCTCGTCGGTCAGCTCAACGATTCGGGATGGCGACACCGGAATCTTCCCGCCCCCGCCCGGCGCGTCGATGATGTACTGGGGCACGCCGAATCCCGTCGTATGCCCCTGCAGCGCTTCCATGATCTCCAGGCCCTTCTGCACCGACGTCCGAAAGTGGTCGGTCCCCTTCACCAGATCGGCCTGATAGATGTAGTACGGCTTCACCCGCGCCTTCAACAGCTCGTGCATCAACTGCTTCATCGTCTCGGGGTCGTCGTTCACCCCCCGCAGCAGCACCGTCTGGCATCCAACCGGAATCCCATGGTCCACCAGCCGCCCGCACGCCTCGCGAGCCTCGGGCGTGAGTTCCCGCGGGTGATTGAAGTGCGTGTTCAGGTAGAACGGCTGGTACCGCGCCAGCATCTCGCACAGTTCATCGGTGATCCGGGCCGGGTTGACGCAGGGAATCTTGGTCCCCATCCGGATGAGTTCGACGTGCGGAATCTCGTGGAGGTTCGAGATGATCCACTCCAGCGCCCCGTCCGTTAGCGTCAGCGGGTCACCGCCGCTCAGCAGCACGTCGCGGATCTCCGGATGTGCTCGGATGTAGTCGAACACCGCCTCCAGTTCATCGGGCGGCGGCACCGGGTTCTTTCCGACCTTCCGCTTCCGCGTGCAGAACCGGCAGTACATGGCGCAGGTGTGCGTGACGACAAATAGCACCCGGTCCGGATATCGGTGCGTGAGATGCCGCACCGGCATGTCGTCTTCCTCGTCGAGCGGATCGTCTTCAAGGAATGCCGAGTCCTCGAACTCGACGGCATCCGGCATTTGCTGGATGTAGATGGGGTCGCTGGCGTCCATGTCCTCGATGAGGCTCAGGTAGTACGGCGTCGTGAAGAAGGGGTATTCCTTCGCGACCGCTTCCAGCCGCTCGTACTGCTCCTCGGTCAGTCCGGGAATAGCGCGCACGTCGCGCACGCCCTGCGCGAGCTGTTCCTGCCATTCGGCGCGTGGACGACGGACGTTCGACGGCATGGCTGCTGCAATCCCTGGAGAAACGCCCAACCGGTCGGCGGGACGCCTATGCTGACCGCCCCAAGCCTACGAAATGCCGCGCGTCGCGTCGGCCTGCCAGGGGTTTTCTCTGAAAAACCGGCGTAAACTTGGCCGAGCGAACGCGCGATGCTAGGTTTGGCGCAAGGAGTCGGGCCCGACCGTGAGCCCGACACACACCGTTCACCCAGTCGTCATGCCGCTGTGTCCTGGCGACCAGAAGCAGGAGACGTCCAGCACGCGAATGACCGCCACCAACGGCCAAACCACCCTTTCGATTCGCGACTTGCATGTCTCCGTGGACGACACTGAAATCCTTCGCGGCGTGACCCTGGAAGTCGCCGCCGGCCAGGTCCACGCTCTCATGGGCCCCAATGGCTCTGGCAAAAGCACGCTGGCGAATGCGCTCATGGGCCATCCCGCCTATGAAATTACCGCCGGGCAGGTGCACTTCAAGGGCCAAGACGTACTGGAACTTGAGACCGACGAGCGCGCGCGCCTGGGGATGTTCCTAGCCTTCCAGTATCCCGCCGAGATTCCCGGCGTCCGCGTCGCCAGCTTCTTGCGCATGGCGTTGAACGCGCGACGCGAGAACGAAATCTCGGTCATGGAGTTTCGCCGGCTGTTGCTGGACAAGATGCAGATGTTGCGCATGGACCCCAAATTCGCCTCGCGCTACCTGAACGATGGGTTCTCCGGCGGCGAGAAGAAGCGCAACGAGATCCTGCAACTTGCGGTGCTGGAGCCGGAACTTGCAATACTTGACGAGACGGACTCGGGCCTCGACATCGACGCGCTGCGGATCGTCTCCGACGGCGTCAACCGGCTGCGGGGCGCAAACCTTGGAGTTCTGGTGATCACCCACTACCAACGGCTGCTGAACTACATTGAGCCTGACCGCGTCCACGTCCTGATCGACGGACGCGTGGTCGAGTCGGGCGGCAAGGAACTGGCCGAACGGCTGGAGGCCGAAGGGTACGAGCGCTACGGCGCCGCGGCGGCCAGCGAGGACGCATAAGCATGGCAATCAAGGACATTGACCAGGTTGGACTCGACACCTACAAGTTCGGGTTCCACGACGACATCCAGCCCGTTTACACCTCGCCCAAGGGTCTGAGCGAAGACGTGGTACGGGAAATCTCGCGTCAAAAGGACGAGCCGGCGTGGATGCTGGACTTCCGGCTGGAGGCGTTGCGCGAGTTCGAGCGCAAGGCAATGCCCACCTGGGGCGCCGACCTTTCGCGCATCGACTTCGACGACATCCACTACTACATCCGTCCGCAGGACCGGCAGGCGCGCTCATGGGACGACGTGCCGGAGGACATCAAGTCCACCTTCGACAAGCTGGGCATCCCCGAGGCCGAGCGAAAGTTCCTGGCCGGCGTCGGCGCGCAGTACGACTCCGAGGTCGTCTACCACAGCATTCGTGACGACCTGGAAGAGCAGGGCGTGATTTTCCTGGACATGGACTCCGGCCTGCGCGAGCACGAGGACGTCGTGCGCGAGTACTTCGGCACGGTCATCCCCAACGGCGACAACAAGTTCGCGGCGCTGAACAGCGCGGTTTGGAGCGGCGGCAGCTTCGTCTACGTGCCCGAGGGCGTACGCGTTGAGATTCCGCTGCAGGCCTATTTCCGCATCAACGCCGAGAACATGGGCCAGTTCGAGCGAACCCTGATCATCGTTGAGCCCGGCGCCTACGTGCATTACGTCGAAGGCTGCACGGCCCCCGTCTACGCCACCGACTCGCTGCACTCGGCGGTCGTGGAAATCATCGTCAAGGAAGGCGGCCGCTGCCGCTATACCACCATCCAGAACTGGTCGACTGACGTCTTCAACCTGGTAACCAAGCGCGCCGTGGCCTACCGCGACGCCACCATGGAGTGGGTGGACGGCAACCTGGGCAGCAAGGTCACCATGAAGTACCCGGCCGTCTATCTCATGGAGCCCGGCGCGCACGGCGAGGTGCTGTCCATCGCCTTCGCGGGCGAGGACCAGCACCAGGATGCCGGGGCCAAGATGGTGCACGCGGCGCCCGACACGTCATCGTTGATCACGTCCAAGTCGATCAGCCGCAAGGGCGGACGCACCGCCTACCGCGGCTACGTGCAGGTCATGCCCGAGGCGGAGCGCTGCCGCTCGAATGTGGAATGCGACGCCCTGCTTATTGATGACCGCTCACGCTCCGACACGTACCCCTACATGGATATCGAGGAAAGCGACGTCGCCATCCAGCACGAGGCCACCGTCAGCAAGGTCAGCGACCAGCAGCTGTTCTATCTGATGAGCCGCGGGCTGACGCAGGAGCAGGCCATGGCGATGGTCGTCAGCGGGTTTATCGAGCCGATCGTCAAGGAGTTGCCGATGGAATACGCGGTTGAGATGAACCGCCTCATCGAACTCCAGATGGAAGGCTCGATCGGCTAGCGTTACTGACCAGCGTTGCCGAACCACGTGAGCATGGGTAGCCCTGCCGGTTGATGCCGTCTCGCGCACGTCAATGACAGCCACTACCCCCGACCTGATTGCCGACCTGTCCGCGGCGCGCGGCGAGCCCGCTTGGTTGCGCGAGCGGCGCAGCGCCGCCTGGCAGGTCTACCAAACGACGCCCGCCCCGGCGTGGAACGACGAGGAGTGGCGGCGCACGGACACCAGTTGGGTCGACTGGGCCGGGGCGGCCCCGGCTACCAATGGGGCCGATCCGGCCAAGCTCGCCCTGCCCGTGGAAGTTCCAGGCGCCAGCGTGCTGTTGCGACAGCGCGGAAGCATGGTGGAGGTGCTGTACACCTCAGCCGAAGCGCAAGACGCGGGCGTTACCGTCGTCAGCCTGGCAGCGGCGGCCGACACGGACGGCGCGACGGTCGCTGACCGACTGGGTACCGAACTGGCGTCACCGTCGACGGGAAAACTGCAAGCCATGAATGCCGCATTGTGGACCGGCGGAGCATTCGTGCGGATTCCGGCCGGTGCGGAGCTCACAGCGCCAATCGTGATCGTGGTCGATGCTGCGGACGAGCCCCTGTATCCGCGCACGCTGATTGCGGCTGGCGCCGGATCGTCGGCTGACGTGCTGGAGTGGTGGCGTTCGAGCCAGGAAGCAACCCCAGGCTTTGCGAATGGCTGCGTGGAACTGTTTGTTGAGGCCGGCTCGAAGCTCAGCTACTCGCACGTGCAGGCCTGGGACTGCGAAGCCGGCAGCTTCCTTTCTCAGTACGCAAGCGTCGCGCGCGACGCCGAGCTGGCGACAACCAACGTGACGCTTGGAGGGCGGTTCCACAAAGGCGCTATCGCCGCCACGCTGACCGGACCGGGCGCCAACGTGCGCTTGAATGGGCTCGCCTATCTGGACGGCACGCAGTTCGCCGACCACCACACACTGCAGGATCATCGAACGACTGACGCGGCCAGCGACCTGCTGTACGTCAACGTGCTCGACGGCACGGCGCGGTCGGTCTATGCCGGAACCATCATGGTTCAGCCGCACGCCCAGCGCTCGAACGCCTACCAGCAGAACCGAAACCTGATGTTGCAACGTGGTCCGCGCGCCGATTCGATTCCGCGGCTCGAAATCATGGCGGACGACGTTCGCTGTACGCACGGGTCCACGACGTCCACCATTGATCCGCTGCATCTCTACTACCTGGGGTCGCGAGGTCTCGACCGAGACCATGCCCGCTCCCTCATCGTGGATGGCATCTTCGAACCTGTTCTGGACCGGATACCAAACGCAACCGTGCGGACGGCGATTCGGACCGCCGTGCGGGCGAAATTGCACGGGACCGCCGTAGCCTGATGGCCGAATTCGTTGACGTGGCGGCCGCGGAGGACATTCCGCCCGGCGCGGCTCGCCAGGTTCAGATAGGCGAGCGCCGGATTGGCGTCTACAACGTGAGCGGTGATCTCTACGCGATGGACGACCTGTGCAGTCACGACCAGGCATGGTTGTCGGAAGGCGACTTTGACCCCAAACGCCGCTCTGTACGCTGTCCCAGGCACACGTCAACCTTCGATTTGACGAGCGGACGACCGCGCACACTGCCCGCGATTCGTCCGGTTGCGACCTACGAGGCGAGATTTGAAGCTGGGCGCGTCCTGATTCTTATCGATACTTAGGGCACATGGCTGTCCCAATCTCCACCGCCGCCGGACTTGACGCCGCTGCCATCCGCGCAGACTTTCCGGTTTTGGCCGAACAGGTCCACGGGCGTCCGCTCGTCTACCTGGACAACGCCGCCACGTCGCAGAAGCCGCGCGCTGTGATTGACGCGCTGCAGACGTATTACGAGACCTACAACGCCAACATCCACCGTGGCCTGCACGCGCTGAGCGAACGCGCCACGGCCGAATACGAGGATGCGCGCGCACGAGTGGCGCGCTTTATCAACGCCGCGCATTCCCACGAAGTCATCTTCACGCGCGGAACCACCGAAGCGATCAACCTGGTGGCCCGCGGCTGGGGCGACGAACACGTCGGTGAGGGCGACGAGATTCTGCTAACCGAGATGGAGCACCACAGCAATCTCGTCCCCTGGCAGATGCTGGCGCAGCGACGCGGCGCCTCGCTGCGCTACATCCCGATGGACGCCGAGGGTCGGATTGACCTTGAGGCCTACGCCCGAATGTTCGGGCCGCAGACGCGGCTGGTAACGGTCACGCAGATGTCGAATGTGCTGGGCACGATCACCCCGGCTGCCGAGATCGTTCAAATCGCACACGTGCACGGCGTTCCTGTGCTACTTGACGCTGCGCAGTCGATTCCCCACGTGCCGGTCAACGTGCAGGAGCTCGGCGCGGACTTTGTGGCGTTCTCGGGCCACAAGATGCTGGGGCCGACCGGAATCGGCGTCCTCTACGGTCGCGAGTCGTTCCTGGACGCGATGGAGCCGCTGTTTGGCGGCGGCAGCATGATCCGCGTCGTCCAGCTTCACCAGTCAAGTTGGACTGAGCTGCCATACAAGCTGGAAGGCGGCACGCCAAACATCGCCGGCGCCATTGGCCTGGGTGCGGCTGTGGATTATCTGCAAGCGGTTGGCATGCCGAATGTGACGGCCCACGAGCTTGAACTCACCGAATATGCGCTGGCCCTCTTGAGCGACGTGGATGGCGTACGCGTGTTCGGTCCGCCGGACGCCACGGATCGTGGCGGCGTTATCTCGTTCTATGTTGGCGACGTGCATCCGCACGACGTTGGAACGCTGCTGGACGCCGAGGGAATTGCCGTGCGCGCCGGACATCACTGTGCCCAGCCCCTGATGCGCAAGCTGGGGGTCGCCGCTACCGCCCGGGCCAGCCTGTATCTCTATAACACCGCTGCCGAGGTGGACTGCCTGGCGGCGGGCGTCGCCCGTGCAATGGCCTTCTTCGCGTGACGCTGGAAGACCTCTATCGCGAGGTCATCATGGATCACTACCGGCGGCCGCGGAATCGTGGAGCGCTTGACCGTGCGAACGTCGTCATGGAAGGCGTCAACCCCTTATGCGGCGACGAGATCAAGCTCTGGCTGAGCATCGACGACGCCGGTGTGATCACCGGTGCGTCGTTCGATGGCCACGGCTGCTCCATCAGCCAGTCGTCCGCCTCGATCATGACGGCGGCCGTAATCGGCAAGCCGCTGGCTGACGCCCACGCCGTGATCGCCGGCTTCCGCGGCATGATGCTCGACGGTGCCCCACCTGACGAAGCGCTGCTCGGCGACGGCGTGGCGCTCGAGGGCGTCCGCAAATTCCCGGTGCGCATCAAGTGCGCGGTGCTGAGTTGGAACACCTTGAAACTCGGCCTCGACGAACACGCCGCCGCCAACGGACAGCACGTGGAGCTGCAACACAGCGAGTCGTAGATCCGGGCTCCGCTAGAGACCCCATGGCTTGAAGTGCCCAGGGCGAGCCAGGGATTCACGTTGGCACAGGCGTTTCCGGCGCACGTACTTCCTCACGTAGGACTACACCCGACGCCCGGGTAGCCGCCGAGGCCGGCACGCCCGATTAGACTCTCGGCATTGCCGCGCCCCGGAGCGACCGCCGCACGTTGACGCCGTTCATCGGTTCGCTCCTGGATCCCCGCGTACGCGCCGTTCGGGCCAACCCCGACTTGCTGGCCCTGTGGTTTGCCTATGCCCTGATGCTGTTTGCCATGGCGGCCATGGGACCGGTGCTGGGAGAGGTGAAGGACGAGTTCGGCCTGACCCCTGCATCCACGGCGCTGCTGGTGGCCGTGCAGGGCATGGGTCGCGGGGGCTTCATGCTGGTGCTGGCGCCGCTAGCCGACCGCATGTCGCCCCGCCGATTGATGCCGCTGGGACTGGCCCTCACCGGCGTCGGTTCGATGGTCACCGCTGTGGCGCCCAGCGAATGGATCTTCGGCGCGGGAATTGTGGCCAGCGCCGCCGGTAGCGGACTGGTGGGGCCCGGCGGTCAGGTCCACCTGGCGCGCCGCAGCGGGGGTGAGGATCGCCGGCGCAACATTGCGCGCGTGATGTCTGGCGGCATGTTTGGCGCGTTCGTGGCGCCTATTGCCGCGGGCGGCGCCGCTACCCTGCTCGGCTGGCGCGCTGCATTCGTCCTGGTCGCGGTGCTTTCAATCGCTATCGCCGCCGGCGTGGCGTCCGTCCGGACCCTTGAGTCGTCAGCGCCTGAACCTGCCGGCCGGGCAGGACCGGTCGCACCACGACGCCGGCGCCCAACGCTGGGCGTAGGACGGGTGGTACTCGAGGTCTCGGTCCTGGCCGTCCTGCTCTGGGGATGGAACAACACCACGCGCGGGTTCGTGCTCCCGTTTTACGGTAGCGAGGCGCTGCGACTCGACCCAGGCGGCATCGGCCTCCTGATGGGACTGGCCTTGGGTGGCCGGGCGGCGCTCACCTTCGTCAGCGGCGCCTTCGTCAACAGATTCGGTCTCGGATCGTCGCTGCTGATCGCAACGATCATCGGAGCAGTCGGAACGCTCATGATGTACGCCCCCGCCGGCCTACCGGTCTTCGTGGGATTGGTCCTTGCCTACACCCTCACCGGCATCAGCTCGCCCATCGTGATCATGATGTTGACCGAGCGCGCCCCACCGCAGCGCCTGGGCCAGGCGATGGGCATCACACAGTTCCTGGTGGACGGCGTGGGGCTGGGCCTGACGCCGCTAATCGGGCTTATCGTCGGTGCGGCCGGCTTTGGTGTCGTAGGAGCGCTGCTGGCTGCCATATCGCTGGCGGCCGGCGCCTGGGGCCTTTGGATCATGCGTCACGGCGAAGGTGAGACCTCGGCCGCCGCCAGCGGCTAAGTCGCAGCCCGGTTAATCCTCAACAAACTCGATTCGCTGGCGCAGGTCGGGGATGTCGATGTCCAGTTCGCCTTCGGCCAGGTCCAGGCGTCCGTCCTCCATCACCCAGGACTCGTCCGCGAACTGGCTCAGCGCCGGATCGTGCGTGGCCATGATGACGGTCAGGCCCTCGGTATCCACGATGCGTCGGAACAGCAACATAATCTCCAGGCCGGTAATGCTGTCCAGTTCTCCAGTCGGCTCGTCCGCAATCAACACGGCCGGCTGGTTGGCAATCGATCGGGCGATTGACACGCGCTGCTGCTCACCGCCGCTCAACTCAAACGGACGGTGGCCAGCGCGTTCGGCCAGCCCCACCATCTCGAGCACTTCCATGGTTCGAGCTGCGCGATCGCTAGACGAGCGACCCGCAATGCGCATCGTGAGCTCGACGTTTTCGAACGCTGAGAGGACGGGAAGCAATGCGAATGATTGAAAGACGAACCCAAAGTTGTGGCGGCGGATCTTCGTGAGTTCGGACTCCCGCAGGCGGCTGACTTCACGGCCACGGAAATAGACCTCGCCCTCGTCGGGCTTGTCGAGCGAGCCCAATTGGTTGAGGAGCGTGGTTTTCCCGGATCCGGATCTGCCACGAAGTGTAATCAGCCGACCTTCGTGGGCCACGCAGGACACGTGGTCGACAGCGCGGATTTCCTCCGCGCCAACCCGAAAGACTCGGGAGATGTCGCGCGCCTCAACTATGACCTCAGGCGCCCGCGTGTCGGCTGCCGGCCGCGCGCCGATGACCTCAGTCATCCTGGGTCGCTCCGCTGGAAGGCGGGGCAAACGGTCGATGTTCGTCGGGGACATCCTTCGGCCGGCCACGTCTCGCGGGCTCGCGAGCCGGACGCGACGGCTTCCGCGGCGCGGGAGCGGGGCGACGCCGGGCCGGCACTACGGATTGGGCCAGTTCCACGCGCGCGGGAATGACCGGCGCATCTGGCAACTCTTCCGCAGCCTCGCCGTCCTCCCCGCTTTGTGCCGACGCCGCAATCGTGGAGATGCCGGAAGCTCCGGAGCGAATCACAATGCGATCGCCTTCCATGTCCACCACCGCGCGTCCGCGGATGCTGAGCTGGTCCAGCATCTCCTGAGGAACCTGCAACCGCCCGGTGTCGTCCACGATCACAAACTCGTCATGCGTATGGTCGTCACCGTCTTCGTGAATGCTCACGCGGCGAACGGTCTCGGTGCTGGTGCGACCGTCGCGAATCGCCACCACTCGATCGACCTGGCGGGCGATATTTCGGTCGTGGCTGACGATGATGATGGTTAGTCCGCGCTCGCGATTGAGATAGCGCAGGATGTCGTAGATCTGCCCTGCCGTCTGCGTGTCCACCTCACCGGTCGGCTCATCCGCCAGCAGCAGATCAGGATCGTTGGCCAGCGAAATCGCGATCGCCACCCGCTGCTGCTGTCCGCCTGACAACTGACTCAGCCGGTGATGCATGCGGTCCTCGAGTCCGACTGCCCGCAGCAGCGAGCGGGACCGGTCGGAGGCCTTGCGCATGTTCCCGAACAGCATCGGCAGGCGCACGTTCTCGAACGCCGTCAGGTAGGGCACCAGGTTGCGCGAGCTCTGTTGCCAGACAAAACCAACGTGATGGCGCTTGTAGTCCACCAGGTCGGACTCGGACGCCTGCAGGATGTCCAGATCGCCGACCCGGCACTGCCCCGCGGTCGGTCGGTCCAGGCCTCCCAGAACGTTCAGCAGGCTGGACTTGCCCGACCCGCTGTTGCCAATAATGGCCATCATTTCGCCGCGCTGCACTTCCAGGTCAAGCCCCTGCAACGCGACGACCTCCAGATCCTCGGTCTTATAAATCTTCACGAGGTTGTCGCACACGATGTAGGGTCGCGCCCCGTTGGTGCGCTCGGGAGCCTGCGCGGCGCTCATCCCTGCTCCTCGCCGAACTTCACGGCCTCGTTGATCCGGATCTTGGACAGCAACCACGCACTCACCGGGAAGGCCACGGCCACGACGGCGCCGAACAGGATGTATATCTTGAACACGTCAGCCCAGGCCGTGATGATCACGAACGGCGGTGTGTCGCCAAACTGGTCCACGCTTAGTTGCAGGAACGGAATGAACAGGATGCCCGTAGCTACGCCCAGCGCCGTGCCTAACACGACGCCCAGCAGAATCAGGAACCCATTCTCGAACGCGTAGATGCCCACGAGCTGCCGAACCGAAAGTCCCATAGCCCGCAGGATGCCCAATTGCTGCATGCGCCGCCGGAACGACATGTAGGAGTACATCAGGAAACCCATGATGGTGAGCACGGCGGCAATCAGGAAGCCGATCGACAGGATTCCGAATATGCCCACCCGGGTTGCATCATCGCGCGCGGCGGCAATCTCGGCCCGGGCATCGCGGGCATCAAGCGGTTTGAAACGCTTGAGCAGCAGCGTTTGGCGCACTTCAAGGGCATGGACATCCGGGTCGATGTGCGCCAGCACAGTCCACGGCGTCTGTCCCAAGCTGCGCTCCACGTAGTCGAGATTCACGATTACGAACGGTCCGTCTTCCGGATAGTGCGTGGGAAACAGGTCGGTCCACCCCGCGATAAAGAACTCAAGGGTTTGGGGCGTGCCAAAGTCGATTCGCAGCGGGTCGCCAAGACTCAGGTTCAACTCGCCCTGAAACTTCTCACGCGAGGCGATCAGCGCCTGTTCGTCCAGCGCCAGTTGATTCATGAGACTGTTCAGCGCAAACGGGCTGAAGTCGTCTCGCCACCAAACGGTCTCCGCGAAATCAAGCGGATCAACGCCGTATGTTCGCACCGGCACTCGCAGGGCCTCACCGGGGCGCCGGAAGCCCGTGTCCTCGTTCTGCCAGAGCCGCGCCACGCGCAGAATCTGGGGGACTTCCAGGTGTCGCTCCACCGGCAGGAACGACCATTCCTGCGTTTCCTCGTCGTAGTCGCCAATCTCCAGAAAGTCCGCCTGCGACCCGACGGAGAAGTAGACCCGATCGTCGAAGTTGCGGTCCATCGTGGCGGCCATCGAGGCGCTGAACGACCCGATGGCCAGGGTGAGCACCAGCAGGAATATCAGACGAGTGAACTGCCGCGGCTCGCGCGCAATCTGGCGCAGGCCCAGGTGCATCGACACGCCAAGAAATCGGTTTCCGAGCAGCGCCAGGCCGGCGACCATCAACGGGAAGAAGCGCAGGAACAGCAGCGTGATGGCAAACATGAACATGATGGGAATAATGACCAGCAGCGGATCGGAAAACAGATCGCCGCCGTCGCCAACGGTCACCAACTGGTCGCGCTGCCGCAACGTGAAGTAGCCGTACGCCGCGCCGACCACAACGATCACGTCAACGAAATAGCGCTGAAACCAGGGCCGGTCGGTGCTCCGCGAGACTTCTTGCTTGTACGTGACAATGCTGTGGCGGGCGGCTCCGATGGCCGGCAACAAGGTAGCCACAATGGCCAACGTCGCTGCGGCGCCGGACCAGACGAAGTGTTGAGTCGTGATGTCGATAGGCAGGGGCTCTCGGTTGGTAAACACCAGGAACGTGAACGTCTTGCCGATCACCTGCGCCAGTAACGATCCCAGGAACGGGCCGGCGGCCGTGGCAATCCCTCCAATCAGGAGTCCCTCGAGCACATAGATCCCCACAATCTGTAACGTGCCGATGCCTCGGCTTTTCAGGATGGCGATCTCGTTTCGTTGTCGATCAACCACCATTCCGGCCGTGAGGATGATGTAGTAGAGCGTGAGAGCGACGATCGGGGCGCTGAGGATCAGCAGCAGCAGGGTCAGGAAAAAGAGCTTTTGCTCGAAATCGAAGAAGATCGGCTCAGGCGAATTCTCCAGACGCGTGCCTTCCCAAACCGCGTTGGCGTTGATTCGGATGAGTACCAGGCCGCCGGTGATCCGCCGGTAATTGGTGGCCCGAATCGCGTCGATGTCGAAATCGGCGTACCAGGTCGCCTCGCTAAAGGCCGCCGGTGCATAATCCAGCAACGGTCCAAGGTACGCCGGTCGCTCGATGTAGATCCCGCCCTCGTCGAAGGCTGCTCGAACCGGATAGGGCCAGTAGTTGCTTTCGGGATCCTTGGGAAGCATTCGTGCCACAACGCGAAGAGCTACTGGAGCCGGATCGCCGGTGGCCGGATCGGGAAACTGCATACCGACGACGTCCCCGACCAGCAACCCCAGCTTGTCCAGTGCGTTGCTGGTCAATGCAGCTTCAAACAGGGGCATCCTGGCGCCGGCCGGACCGATGAACTCGCTGGTCTCGGCAGACGGCCGGCGGCCTTCGGTGATGATGACATTGTCGAAGAGTTCATTGATGGTGTACATGAACGCGAAGCCGAATCGGCGTGGCGGCGCCGAGAGGTCGCCGTCCTCCGGAGGCGAGAGATCAAGCATGGCCCGCCGGCCCGTCGACAGATAGCTGATCAGTTGCGTGGTTGGCAGCCCAACCGCCTCGGGAATCAGGGAGCGAAAGAACTGGTCGTAGGCCAGGTAGTCCCCGGCGCTCGTCGGGCTGGTGGCATCTGTTTCCTTGTGCCGGATAAAGATGCTCGACGACGGCTGCGCCTGGGGAATCGGCTTGCGCAGCTCACGCTGGAGCAGCAGGCCGCTGATGCCCTCGGCGTATAGAGGCACGGACGTAGCCAGCGTGACGGTGACGAGGAGCCCGATCGCCGTGGAACTGATGAGCGCCCGATTGCTGAACAGGCGCTTGGCCACGAAGCGAATGATGGCTAGCGGCACTGGATCCGCTCCGAATCCCTCGGCATGTTCAGCAGCGCTTGCCTAGGGCGCGGCGAAGATCATCTGGCCCTCGTCCAGTCCGGAGAGGACTTCGACCTCGCTGTCGCTCCGGATGCCCGTGACGACCGGCAGGCTGCGCCGCTGCTCGTTCACCACGGTTTCAACGAACGTGCGCTCGTTCAGGTCGCGCAGGGAGGTGACGGGGATCTTCAGGACATCGTCCTTGACCTGCAACGTGATGTTGACCCGAGCCAGCATGCCCATGCGCACTTCCTGGCCTTCGAAGTCAACCTCAACCAGCGCATCGGGAATTCGCACCGTCTGCCCCGTTTGGGTGACGATGGTGCGTGGAATGGCGCTGACGTTACCGTCGAATTTCACGCCGGGAAACGCGTCCAGCGCAACCTCGGCCGGCTGACCAACCGACATCTTGGACTGGTCTTGCTCGGCAATCCTGACTTCAATGATCAAATCCGACGGATCGGCGATCCCAATGACCTCATTAAACGCCCTGGCCTGGGATCCCGCCCGTCCCCGCGTGAACGTAATCACACCGTCGAACGGCGCCCGGATCACATTGTCTTCGGACTGAGTAAGTAGAGCTTCCAGCGCGATGCGGCTGCGCTCCACTTCGTTCTCCAGGATTTGGAGCTCGAAATCCGTTGCCGACTCGCCTCGCTCGAACCGATCAAAGTTCTCAACCGTGGCCTCGAATTCCAGCAGCGCGGCCTGCTCGTTGTTCAGAGCAACGCGCAACGTGGCCAGCGAGGGAGCGCCCGTGATTTCCTGAAAGCGGGCCTCGGCCACCCGCAAATCCGCCAGGGCCGCATCCAGCGCAGCCTCGGCGTCAGGTAACGCCGTCAGGCTGGTCGTCCGGGCCTCCTCGGCGTGACGTGCCACGGCATCCGCCTCCGATTGGCCCCGCAGATACTGGTCAATCTTGGAAGACGCCGCCTGCACGCGGGCTCGCGCGGCGGCCAGAGAACTGTTCTGGTCAATCTGTATCGCGCTGGCTATGCGAGCGATGGCTTGCTGGATCGTTCCGCTGCCGACGAGCGAGGCAAGGCTAAGCTCCGCCGCCCGTAGCCGGTGGTTGGCCAGCTCGACATTGGCTGTTGCCGTCGCCACGTTGACCCGATGTTCAGCCAGTGCCTTCTGCACCAGCCGCTCGGCCTCTTCCTCCTCGGTGCCGTCGTCCAGCAACTCGGCGAGCTGCGTTTCTAGCAGGTCCAGCGCCGCCAGCGCATTGTCGTAGCTTGCCTGGGCTGTTGCTATCTCCGCCGGCGTCGCCGGCCTGATGGCCTCGTTGTATGCCCGCTGCGCCGCCTGGTAGTCCAGCTCGGCTCGTTGACGGGCCTGATTGGACGCATTCGAACCGCTTCTGGTGATCTCATCGCGTGTCAGCCGGGCCTTTTCGAGGTTTTGCTCGGCCTCAATGACTTGATCCGGGAACGGCCGAAACGTCACTTCGTGTAGCGTCTCGGCGAGTCTCGACACTTCGGCGCGTTTAGCAGCGATGTCGGCCCGCTTGGCAACGATGGCGGCCATCACCTGGATATTGTCCTCGCGAGTCTGAGCGCGCATGGTCGAGGCAACGGTTTCCATCGCGTCCTGAGCATTCACCAGATTCTGATCAGCCCGTACGACCGCGGACCGGGCCTCGGTCACGGCGGCAACGGCCGCGTTCACCTGGGCGCGAGCCGTGTCTTCGGGAGAAGCTCCGGTCGATACCGTCCCGGCCTCGAGCGCCCGCAGGTTTTCGGTCGCCACGGTCAAATCCGCCTTCAACCCATCCAGCGCGGCTTGCGCCTGCGCGCGCGCCTGCGCCTCCGAAACAACCCCGGCTGCCTCGGCCTTCACCTCGGCCAATCGGCCTTCGGCATTGGTCACGGCCCGCTGCGCACGAACCAGCGCGGCCTCGGCCTCGGTCAAGCTCAGGTCCACCTCGCCCCGATCCTCGCGGGTTGCCAGATCGATTGCCAGGGCCTCTACCTGCTCGGCCGTAGCGCGCCGCAACAACTGGTCAAACGCCTTGCGTTGGTTCTCCAACGCCAACTCCGCGTTGGCGACCGCGCGCTGAGCCGCCGCGCGTTCGTCGCGTGCGCGGGTGCGTGCCGCATCCAGTCGCAGCTCCGCATTCTGCAGCGCCTCCTGCGAGCTCTCGATGTCCGATTCAAGACGACCCGTTTCAAGTTCGGCCAGGATGTCGCCTTGCGTCACCTCGTCGCCTTGAGCGACATACATGGTCTTGACCCGACCGTCGGCTTTGAACGCCAGTTCGGTACGGTCCAGCGCCTCAACGCGGGCCGTCGTTCGAATGGCCTCGATCAGCTGGCCGCGCGTCACCGGCACCATCGGCCGCTGTCGCACCGACTCCGTTCGCGTGATCAGCGTCGGCGTCGGTTCAACCGTCTGAATAAACGTCTCGCAGGCGGCTAGCACGGTTCCGGCCAGCGCCAGGGCCGGCAGACCCGCAATTCGCAAGCCGATCTTTGGGAGCGTGAGCGTACGTCGCAACAAGGCCATGGGCTTTCAGGTCGTGGTGGCGGGGTGGCTTCCCGCGTACGGTACGGTTGGCGCGAGCTAAACCATTGTTTCACATGCGCGGCTGCCAGTCCGGTAAGAATCTTGACAGAAGCCAAGACCTGAAGAGCGGCGCCGGCCTGCGGGCCCAGCCTGATCCTGCCTGCCCCGCGCGCTGGTAGACTTTTCCAGTTCCGGGACCCGAAATACTAAGACCGTTTGACGCCCCTGAGCACTACGGCGGAGCTGTCGGCAAAAGACGAGCGAGCGGCCGCCCACCGCATTGGCAGGGCCACGCCCCTCGGGAGCACTGAGCCGTCGGACGCGGCGAGCACGCCGTGGCGAATCGCTCCCAGACCCTTCCCACTTTCTCCGTCGGCCGTGGCTGAACTCGAGCGGCTTGGTAACGACCTGCTGGCCTTCTACATCGCGGCCAACCGGCTCTACACTAGCGCCGTGCGCGGCCGTGCGCCCGCCTGGGTACTGAAGTGCCTTGAGCAAGGCAAGCCCGAACGCGTCCGCGAACTTGGCCGTCTGCGACGCTATCGGTCCGCGCTCCCTGTCATGATCCGGCCCGACCTCATGGCGCTCGAGCAT
This sequence comes from Chloroflexota bacterium, assembly GCA_011523785.1. GTDB lineage: Bacteria > Chloroflexota > UBA11872 > UBA11872 > UBA11872 > UBA11872. The sequence continues at coordinate 19,364 of WTFW01000197.1, forward strand.
GGTGGCTTCATGGCCACCGAACTGGATGCCGTTCCTGGCGGCTTCGGCGTCCTGGGCGCCATCAGCCGTGCTTATCAGGACTTGGGGTTCGATCTCGTTGGCGGAACTGATGGCATGGTCCAGGGACTGGCCGCTGCCCTACGCGGCGCCGCCCGCGTTGATGACCCCGCGGTCGCCCTCGTCGTGGCGGACGAGTCCGAGGACTACCGGCCAGAGATGGACTGGGCCGCCACCGCCCTGCGCGAGGCCGGTTTGCCCACCCGCCAGATTCATCCGCGCGACCTGCGCTTGCACGACGACGCGCTACAGATGCGTAACTGCCACGGCTGGGAGCACGTAAACCTCGTCTACCGCTTCCTGGAACTGCACGACTTGCCCAACATTCCCAAGATCGATCTGGTCATCTACGCCATGAAGCACCGGCTGGCAACCGTCACCGCCCCGTTCAAGAGCTACCTGGAAGAAAAGTTGCTGTTCTATCTGTTCCACCACCCTGAGCTGGACACCTTCTGGCGTGATGCGCTCGGCCGCGAGACTCAGGCTCGGCTGGCGCGGATGTTGCCGCCGACGTGGCTACTTGATCCCCAGCCGATCCCACCCACCGCGGCTCTGGACCCGCCGCTGACGGCCGGCAAGCGACGCATCCGACACTGGGCGGACCTTCGCGGGCTTTCGCAGCGCGAGCGGCGGCTGGTGCTCAAGCCCTCCGGCTTCTCGGAACTGGCCTGGGGCAGCCGCGGCGTGACCATTGGGCATGACGTGAACCAGGACGAGTGGAACCAGGCCGTCGACACCGCCCTGGCGAGCTTCGAAACCACGCCCTACATCCTCCAGCAGTTCCACCAGAGCCGCCGGGTTCGCGTGAGCTACTACGACGTGCAGGCCGATGCCGTGCGCCCAATGACAGGACGTGCGCGCCTGTCGCCCTACTACATGGTGGTGGACGGCAAGACCCGGCTGTGCGGAGTGTTAGTGACCGTCGTGCCGGCGGCGAATAAGGTGATCCATGGCACCTCGGAGTCCGTCATGATGCCGGCCATGGTGAGCGACGACGCCGAGATCTAGCTCCCGGCGTGCGGGTCCTGCCGCGAGGCAGCCCAGGCCTCGATTCGAGCTTCCACCAGCGCCTGCGCCGCCGCCGGACCTTGGCTGCGCAACAGGTCGTACAGCCCGTCGGCGCGCAGCCCCCGCCACAGGCGCTCACGTTCCACGAACGTGTCCACCCGCTCGCGAACCAGCCGACGCCAGGTCAGATAGTGCGCCAGGTGGTCTTCAATCTCCGGTCCGTACCGCTGGGCCAGGTCGTCCTTGAGCGCGCCGGTGAAGCCGGGACTGGCGCCGCCGCTATTCACCGCGATCGAGATCGATCCATGCTTCACGTAGGCCGACGCGAAGAAGTCGCAATGCGCCGGGTCGTCCACCACGTTTACCAGCAGCCCGCGATCCCGGGCGTCGGCCTCGATGGCGTAGTCCACCGGCCGCTCGCCGGTCGCGATGATGGCGACGCGATGCCCATCGAGGTCCGACGGCGCATACGAGCGACGCCTGAGCCGGATCTCCCCGGCGTCCCCCATGTCCTGCAGTCGACGATCGAACGGGTCGGCAAAGTCCGGCGCGGCGATCACCGTAGTCGCCACGCCAAAGTCCACCAGCAGGCAGGCCTTGAAGTACGCCGGCTCGCCGCCGCCAACCACCACGGCGGATTGGCCTTGCAAGTTCAGGGCGACCGGCAGGTAGGCGCGCTCGCCGATAGTCACGTGCGAATCTCGTTCCGCAGGCCCGCCCCGACAGCGCGCTGATCGCCCTCAAGGAGGCGCCGACTTGCCCGGAACCAGTCCACGGTGGCGCCGTCGGCGCCCAGGCTCACCGCCCGCCGTAGCTCCGCCGTCGTTCGGATTCCAAATGCCCGAACCTCCAGGCCGGCGTCGTGCGCGGTGCGCACAAGCTCCTCGGTCAAGGCGGAAAAGCGAGGATTGCATTGCTGCAGGCCAAGCCGGCGACATTCACGCACGACGACTTCCGGCGAGGGGGGCCGCTCGCCGGCGCGTGCAAACAACCAGCCGGCGGTGGCGTCCGGCGCCAGGGCGCGCAGGCGCTCAAGCTGCTCAAGGTGGAATGAAATGAACGTGCAGCGCGATCGTTTGCCGCGCGCGTCCAGCGCGGCCAGCACCGCCCCTGGCAGCTCGGGCGTCTCGCCTTTCAATTCAATGTTGTGGTGAAAGCGATCGCCGAATGCCTCCAGGTAGTCGTCGAACCCGAGCACGTACGCCGGAGCTGCCGGTCCCGGAAGGTCCTCGTCCCAACCGGCTGCCGGGTCGTTGAGTTCCTTCGCGCCTTCCCGGTCGAACCAGGCGCCGATGTCCAGCTGCTGCAGTTCGGACAGTGTCAAGTCTTCGGCCCTGCCGCTGCGGCCAAGCTTCCTTCGAAGGGTCTTGTCGTGAAACAAAACAACTCGGCCATCCCGCGTACAGCGAGCGTCGGTTTCGATTTCCTGGGCGCCATGCCTGGCCGCCAGTTGAAACGCGGCCCGAGTGTTTTCGGGCGCGGCGGCCGACGCTCCGCGGTGGGCGATAAGCCGAAAAGTGGCCGCCTTCGCCGTGCGCATCGTCCTCGCTTGGAGCCTCTTGTCCGACAGCGCATGATAGAAGGGCCGGTCCCAGGTTCGAGATAACGCGATGGCCGCTGATTCCCGGATGACCTGTGTGCGCTGCCCGGGCGACCTGCGGGTAGAGGTCGGCAGCGCCGAGATCGCCGAACCCGGACCGGGCGAGATGCGCGTCCGCACCATGATGTCGGCCATCTGCGGCAGCGACCTGCATCACTACCGCACGCCCGCCGCCACGCGCGATGAGTACGGCTTTAGCCAGTGGGCGCTGGGACACGAAAACACGGGGGTCGTGGACGCGGTGGGTCCCGGCGTCGGCCATCCCGCCGTGGGTGATCGCGTGGTGGTGTACGGCATCGTTGGCTGTGGCCACTGCGTGCACTGTCGCCGCGGCGAGGACGTGTTTTGCGCCAGCGCCCAACACTTCAGCCGCCACCGCCACGGCACCAACGCCGCGTACCTGCTGGCGCCGGCACGCAACGCGATGCCGCTGCCCGACGACTTCGACTGGGAGATGGGCGCGCTGCTGTCGTGCAACGTCGGAACGGCCTACGGAGCGCTGCGCAAGACGGGAGCCTCCGGGGACCGGCCACTGGCTGTGTTTGGTCTCGGTCCCGTCGGACTGTCCTGCGTGATGCTGGGCCGGGCGCTGGGCGCGACGGTGGTCGGGGTGGATCCGGTTGCCGAACGGCGGGCGATGGCACTGAGGTGCGGAGCGGAAATCGCGCTGGACAGCTCCAACCTGGACCTGAATGCGCGTATCGCCGAGGCGGCCGGCGGCGAAGGCGTGGCGGCTGCGATCGATACGAGCGGCGTGCCGGCGGCGCGCGCTGCGGCAGTGGACGCGCTGCGAACGCAAGGCACATACGTGGAGGTCGGGGTGGGCCACGATCCGACGATCAGGCCCAGCCAGCAGATCATCTTCGGGGAAGTAACCCTGCGCGGATCCTGGATCTACAAGCAGCACGAGTGGGCTGGGTTGCTGGACCTGGTTCGGCGGCGGCGGGTTCCGATCAAGACGATGATCACGCACCGGTTTCGGCCTGAAGATGCGGTGGAGGCGTTCGAACTGGCCAATAGCGCCACCACGGGAAAAATCCTGTTCGACTGGAGCTGAACCACGCACGCTCCGATTGACGCCGACCTGACCTCGGGTCGCGAGAGCAGGCTGGGCGATCGCTTCCTCAGTCGCCGCGGCGAGCTGCTTGGCAGTTGCGGGTTTGAAGACGATCCGGGGCGGCCGGAATGGCGGGACGATGGTGGGTTGACGATCTGGCACTACTCCCGAAAGGAACGCCTGGAGTTCATCTTCGGCACGGCCGGCGGGCTCAAGGCCAGCAGGCCGGCGTTCTTCAGCACCGAACTCACGCCGGACTTCGACGACCTGTTTGTCATTGAGGGTTTCCTGGATCCGAAGCCGCGCTGGCTGGACGACTCGCCGTATTTCGGCGACGACGGCGGTCGCCGCTGGCGTGGCTACATCGGCGACCTGCTGCTGCGCGTGGAACTGCCACCGGGATTCCAGGGTGTCTGGGTGGGGGACTATGCCCACCCGCTGGAAGCAAAAGCCGTGCAGCAGTGCAACCGCTCGCCGCTGGGGCTGGGGTATGACTGCCGGACGGGGCACGAGGCGAACCGGGCGTATGCGCACAGCCTGGTGCCGGTTGAGCGCTACCGGGGCGGGCACCTGGCGCCGCTGGTGACGGT
>WTFW01000048.1 GCA_011523785.1 Chloroflexota bacterium
GTGGTACGGCTGGGGCAGCGTCAGATCCTTCGCGGCGTATCGCTAGCGCTGGCGCCCGGCGAACGGGTGGCCGTCGTCGGACCCAATGGCGCCGGCAAGACCACACTGCTCCGGGCGCTGGCCGGTCTGATTCGCCCCAGGCGCGGCCAGGTAAGCCTGCGAGGCGGCGGCGACCCTTCTCAGCCCGCCGCGCGCGCCGGCCTCGGATTCCTGGGACATCGCCCCTCGCTATATCCGCACCTCAGCGCCCGGGAAAACCTCGCCTTCGCGGCGCGACTTCGCGGAGCCTCCGGATCCGCCGCGCGCATCGAGTCCGCCCTCGAGAACGTGGGCCTTGCCGCCGATGCCAACCGCCTCGTGCGCGACTACTCCCGCGGCATGCAGCAGCGCCTGGGGCTTGCGCTCGCCCTGCTGGCCGAACCCGACGTCGTGCTCTTGGACGAACCGGACGCCAGCCTGGACGCCGCCGGCGTCGGCGATCTGCCGCTGATGCTTGACGCGCTGGCGCCCCATGCGGCCGTACTCTTCAGCACCCACGACGAGCGGGTGGCCCAGGCGCTGGACGCTCGCGTCGTCCGACTGGCGAGCGGACGCCTCACCGAGGAATCGCGCTACGCGCCGACGCCGCACACGCCAACGACTCGCGGTCAAGCAGCGCCGCGCCCGCCCGGATTCGTCCGGGCCGTCGGAGCCATGATCGCCAAGGACGCCCGGGTCGAGTGGCGAGCGCGCGAGCAAGTCCCAACGCTGCTCATGTTCACCCTGCTCGCCGCCGTCGTCTTCGACATGGCCTTCATCGCCGCGCTGGGATCGGAGGTTGCGGCCGTGGCCGTTGGGGTTCTCTGGATCAGCGTGCTACTGGCCGCCACCCTGGCGGGCACCCGCCTGTTCGCGACCGAGCACGAGCGGGGAACGCTGGACGGTCTGTTGGTCGCGCCGGTCGACCCCAGCGGGATCTACCTCGCCAAGTTCGTGCTGCTGGCGATCGAGACAGCCTTCGTGGGCGTCGCGCAACTGGTATTCCTGAGCCTGCTGTTGAACGTCTCGCTGTTTCAGGCATCCACCATCGGAGCCGTACTCCTGGCGGCGGCGGCGATCAGCGCCATCCTGGCCCTCCAGAGTTCCCTGGTCGTAAACGCCCGCGCGCGCGAGATGCTGATGCCGCTGCTCGCCATCCCGCCGGCCGTGCCAGTGCTCCTTGCCGGAGTTGGCATCACGCTCGGGGCTCTTGAAGTCACGCCAGCCGGCCAGCAGGGCGCCTGGTTCGGGTTGCTGGCCGTCGTCGCGGTCGTATTCTTGACGCTCGGGACGGTCCTGTACCCGCAGGCGGCCCGGACGTAACGGAAGGACGACATGCGACAAGCTCGAACAACGGAGTTGCCCCCACCACGGCGGCTCGGCGCGCTTCGCGAACCTGCCAACGCGGCCCTCTATGCCGCGCTGTTGCTTAGCATGGGCTTGGCCATCTTCATGGCCTTCGTCGTTGCGCCCGCCGAACGCGTGCAAGCCGAGGTCTACCGAATCCTCTTCGTGCACGTGCCCAGCGCATGGCTGGCCTTCGCTGCCTTCGGCGTCGTGGCCGTCGGCAGCGTGATGTTCCTCATTCGCGGAACGTCCCGCTGGGACCGCCTCGCGCACGCCTCAGCCGAGATTGGCGTGTTGTTTACCACGCTGTGCCTGGTTACCGGCTCGGTCTGGGGCCGCAGCGTCTGGGGCGTCTGGTGGCAGTGGGATCCGCGCCTGACCACCACCCTGATCATGTGGTTCATCTACGTCAGCTACCTGGCGCTGCGTTCGTATATCGACGATCCGGATGCCCGCCGGCGCATGTCGTCCGTAGTGGGCATCGTTGGCGTCGTCAGCGTGCCCATCGTTTGGTTTTCCGTGGAGTGGTGGCGCAGCCTGCACCCCACGCCCTCGGTCACCAATCCCGGCGGCGGCATGCCGCCCGAGATGCTGACCACGCTCCTGGTGTCCGTGGCCGCCTTTACGGTCTTCTACGTCGTGCTGCTGCGACAGCGCATGCAGCTTGAACTCGCCGTTGCCGAATTGGGAAGCCTGCGCGAGCGACTGCACGAACGAACTGAGGAATCCGCATGAGCGACCTGCTGTACCTCTTCATCGGCTTCAGCGCCGTGTGGCTGGGGATTTTTGGCTACCTGGTATATGTAACCGGACGTGTGCGCAGCGTGCGCGACGAGTTACATGACCTGCGCGGACAGCTCGACTCGCCGCAGGCAGGGCGCGAAGCGTCGAGCCACTGACGCGCACAGCGCGAACTCTCTTCCGTCCTCGCCGATAGTGCGCCCCGCGAATGCCTGATCTCGTCGATGCCGGCCGGCTGGGACTCGGTGTTGCCTTTGGCGTGGCCGTGCTGCAAGTGCTGCTCGGACTCGCCGGCGCCGTACGTCGCACCCCCGAACTAAGTCGCAGCGCCGCCAATGCCGCGTCGGTGCAGGCGGCGCTATTGACGGTTGTGGCTGCCGGCCTCGCGGCCGGCTTCCTGGCACGCGATTTCTCCATTCAGTTCGTGGCCGACCACTCCAGTTCGGCCATGCCCACCGGCTTGACTCTCGCCGCGCTCTGGGGCGGCCAGGAAGGCTCCCTGCTGTTCTGGACCTGGTCCATGAGCCTGTTCGCGGCGGTCGCAACTCGCCGCATGTTGAACGCGGACAGCGTCATCGGTCCGCACGGGATCGTCGTGGTCAGCGGTCTGCAGCTGTTCTTCCTGGGGGTGCTGGTCTTCACGTCGTCGCCGTTTTCGCGCCTGGTGGCCGCGCCGGCCGAGGGCCGCGGACTCAATCCCTTGCTGTGGGACAGCGGCATGCAAATCCATCCCCCGTTGCTGCTGTCCGGCTACATGAGCTTCGGACTCCCCTTCGCGTTCGCGGTCGGCTTGCTGACCGCCGGCCGTGTCACGCAACCGTGGCTACGCGAAATGCGCAACTGGATGCTCCTCGCCTGGGCCATCCAGAGCGCCGGACTGCTGCTGGGCGCCTGGTGGGCCTACCGCGTGCTCGGCTGGGGCGGCTACTGGGGCTGGGATCCCGTTGAGAACGTCGCCCTGCTGCCCTGGCTGGTCGCCACCGCCTACCTGCACTCCGCCCTGGCGCAGGAACGTCGCGGCCAACTGCGAGCCTGGGCCATCGGGCTGGTGCTGGTGACCTACGCGTTGGCCATCTTCGGCACGTTCGTGGTTCGCAGCGGCATCCTTTCGTCGGTGCACAACTTCGCGTTGTCTGATGTTGGCCCGATCTTCTTCGTATTCGTGGGCGCGCTCCTGATCCTCTCGGCCGTGCTCTTCATCTACCGCCTGCCGCTCATTCGCTCGGACGAACCGATTACCGACATCGCGTCAAAGGAAGCCGGTTTTCTGATCAACAACCTGCTGATGCTGGCAATTGCCGCGGCCACCTTCTGGGGCACGGTCTTCCCGCTGGTCACCGAGATCGTCCAGGGCGCCCGCATCGCCGTGGGACCGCCCTTCTACACCCAGGTCAACGTGCCCTTGCTGGTCGCAACGCTCGGGCTGCTGGCCATCTGGCCGTTGCTGGCCTGGCGCCGCACGTCCTTGCGAGCCGCCTGGCGAGCCACGCGCTGGCCAATCGCAACCCTGGTCCTGATCTCAGTGCTGCTGGCGGTCCTTGGCATGCGTGACGGACTGCCGATCATCGCCATCGGACTCACGGCGGCCGTCGCGGTGGGCGTCGCGCTCGAGTACGGCCGCAGCATGCGGGCCGGCCTCACCCGCCGGCGCGAGGCGGCGACCGGCCCGTATCCGCTCATGGTGGGCAACCGACGGCGCCTGGGCAGCTATCTCGTGCATCTAGGCATCGCCATCCTGGCGCTCGGAATCATCGCCTCCGCCGCTTTCAGCCAGGAGACCGCCGCAACCGTGGAGCGTGGCGAGGCCGTGAGCTTGGGCTCGTACGACGTCGTTTTCCAAGGCCTCCGCAGCAGCGTCCAGCCGGGCCTGAATACGGTCGTTGCCGCCGTGGACGTGCGGCGCGACGGCGCCGTGATCGATCGCCTGGCCCCTGCCCGTCGCATACACGCAGGCTGGGAGAATCAGCCCACGGCCGACGTGGCGGTCAGCACCACCCTGCCGCACCTGGACGACGTGTACGTGCTGCTCAGCTCGTGGGACCAGAGCGGCGCTTCCGCCACCATTCGATTGCTGATCAACCCGTTGGTCGTCCTGCTCTGGATCGGTGGAATCGTCTACTTCGTCGGGATCCTCGTGATCGCCTGGCCAACGGAGCGGCGGGAAACAGCGGCGATTTCGGATGCCGCCGCCCAGCCGGCCGCGTCGTGAATCGGTTCCGCGCGAGCCTGCTCCTGGCCCTCGTGGCGGCCGCGGTCCTGGCGCTGCCGGCCCACGCCGAAGACGAGCCGGATCTGCCCACGCGCAAACGCATGTGGTCGATCGCCGAGCGGCTGGACTGCCCGGTCTGCCAGGGACAGTCGGTGCGCGAGTCCAATGCCCAGCTCGCCGCCCAGATGCGTGAAATCATCCTGATCAAGCTCCAGGCCGGCGAGTCCGAAACGCAGATCATGGACTTCTTTGCGGATCGTTACGGCCTGGCGGTCTTGCGCGAGCCGCCTCGCGAGGGTCTGGCCCTGGGGGTCTGGATCGGTCCAGTCGTCATTCTCAGCCTGGGCATCCTGCTGCTGGGCTGGGTCTTCGCTCGGGGACGCCAACCCGGAGTCGCGGCGACCGGCGCAAACCTGGAGGCCTACGAGCGGCAGGTGGACGACCTGCGCCGGGCTGGACGCGGCTCGCCACCATCAGCATGACCGCGCCGCTCCTGAGCCTGGCGGTCCTCCTGATCGCCCTTGCCGGACTGGCCTGGATCGTCGCGCCCTTGCTTCGTCGATCAATTGAATCCGGCGACTCGCTCGGAACCGATGATGACCTGGCCGTCGAGCGCGGGCTGCGAATGCTGGATGACTTGCAGGCCGAACGCGATCGGGGCGCCATCAGCCGTACGGACTTCGAGCAAGTCAGTGGCGACGTTCGCCGCGACACAGCCCAGCGACTGCACGACCGCGACCAGCGACGCCGGCGACTGGACGCCGCGGTGGAGGCCCTCGTTGGAGACGCGGCGCCTGCCGCAGTCCCGGGCGCGGCTCGGACACCCACGCGTGCGCGGACCGTGGCCTGGGTCGCGCCCAGCGTCGCGCTGGTGACACTGCTCGGGGCGCTGGTCGTCGTGATCACCGTCGGAGCGCGATCCGCGGCCGCCGAACAGGAGCCCGTGGGCAACGTTGGCGTCGCGGCAATCTCGGGAGCAGCCGTAGCGGCCGGCAACGCCGATCTGCTGCTCGTCAGTCACGCCACCGGCGCACAGCTGAGCCGTGACGGCGGACAAACCTGGGCGCCTGCCGAGGGCCCAGGGGAAGCCGTGGGCGCCGCGGCGGGATCCGACACGCTGTTTGTCCTCGCCGGCGACGGCGTGTGGTCAAGTCGGGATCAGGGCGCCACCTGGGGTCCCGAGTCCGGCTTCCCCGCGCTGCGGCGCCTTGCCATTGGATCGCGAACCCAGAGCCTGGCTGGCGTCGAGGACTCCGGGTCGATATTCGTGAGCAATGACATGGGCCGCAGTTGGGAGTCAGGCCCCGCGGACGCCCCGAGCAGCCTTACGGGACTGGCCGTCGTCGACTTCGGCGCTCCGTTCCTGCTGGCAGCCACCGGCGCCGAAGGCGTGCTCGCCTCCGAGAGCAGCGGCGGCTGGCGCGGCGCCAACGGGTTCGTCAACGGCGTCCTGCCCACCATCACCATTCGCGCCGTGGTCTACGAGCCCGAAACCGGCGACTCCTACAGTTCGGCGTCCGGCGAGCGATTCGAGGGCGCCGCCTTCGTCGCCACCGACGCTGGCGTGTTCAAGTCCGTCGACGGCATGCAGTCGTGGGTGCAGCTTCCCCTGCGAGCGGACGTACGCGCGCTGGCGATCAGCGGCCGCACGTTGTATGCCATCGCGACTGACGGATCGGTCTTCCGCAGCCGTGACGCGGGAACGACCTGGCGATGAAACGAGCGCTCGGACTAGTCGCCGCGCTATTTGCCCTTGCCATCGTCGGTGTAGCCGGCGCGCAGGCCCAGGGAAGTGGCGAGATTGTCGGGCGTCTCCGGCCGGCTACGCCAGGCACGGCACTACCGTCGGGCCTGGTCGTCCAGCTTGACGGTTTTCGACAGACCGATCGCTTGCCGACGAGCGAGGCCGCGGTTGGCGCTGATGGCCTCTTCGTATTCCCAGACGTGGCCGCGGGCGGTGAATTCGCTTATCTCGTCTCGTTTGAGGTCGAGGGCGTGCGCTACAGCAGCGATGTCCTGCAAGTCGCGGCTGGCGAGGGCACGGCGGTCGAAATCGACGTGTTCGCCGTCACGGAGACTGATCCCGGCATTAGCTTCCGGAGTCTGACCCGCCTGCTCAGACGCCAGACGGCCGACACGCTCTCAGTTGTCGAAGTCGCCGACGTGCACGTACCCGGCAATCGCGCCTACCTGCCGGTGCAGCAAGCGGGCTCGCCGCCGCCCCTGCGTTTCGGCGTACCCGATGGCGCGTTCAACTTGCAGCCGGTCGCGGGCTTCGGACCCGGCGACGCCGTCATCGGCGGACCGGGCTTCGCGGTCTTTGCCGGACTCCAACCAGGCGTGACGACCATGGTTTACGGCTACCAATTGGCGCTCGACGGCGGGACCGTCGCCTTCGATTGGGCGCCGGCGCTGCACACCGATGTCGCGATTCTGCTGGTCGAGGCCGGCCCTCTGACCACGACCGTCACCGGGCTGGAGGCTCGCGGCGATGACGCTTTCGGAGGCACCAGCGTGCGACGCTGGCAGAAAAACGGGGTAGCGGCGCGTGAGTCGTTTGGCGTGCGTATTGCCGACACGTCGCTGCCCGGAATCGTTCGTGCGCTACGCGCCACGACCGCCGAACGCTGGGCGATCTTCGCCGCGGTTCCGGCACTCGTCGCGGGGCTGCTGCTCGTGATTTGGCGACGCGGCTGGCGCCGCCGGCCGGCAACGGACCCCACGGCCCGGGCCGCCGATTTGCTTGAGGAGTTGCGGGCGCTGGACGCATCCAATGATTCCGACGCGCCGGAGCGCCGGGACGCCACCAAGCAGGCGCTCCTGGCTCTCCTTGAGCGGCGCCCCGATGTGCTGGGCGATCTCAGGCGCTCCGGCCGGTCGTCTCGAGAGACATCGCGTGACGGCGCATGAGTCGCGCTTGACGGGACGCGTACGTGTTTCGACCGTCGCAATCGGACGGACCGCGTGGGCCAATTGCAGCCTCTGCCCGGCGTCCCTAAGATCACTTTCGTGAACGAAATCCAACACGACATTCTCGTCATCGGGGCCGGCGGCGCCGGCCTTCGCGCTGCTATGGCGGTGGTCGAAGCCAACCCCGAGCTCTCCATCGGCCTCGTGTCTAAGGTCTACCCCATGCGCAGCCACACCGTGGCCGCGGAGGGCGGCATGGCCGCCGTGATCAAGGGGAACGACGCCCGCGAGCACCACATTTACGACACCATCAGCGGCTCCGATTGGCTGGCCGACCAGGACGCCGTCGAGATGTTCGTGGACGAAGCCCCGCGCGAACTGATCCAGCTGGAGCACTGGGGCTGCCCGTGGAGCCGCGAAGACTCGGGACACGTCGCGGTTCGGCCGTTTGGCGGCATGCAGATCGAACGCACCTGGTACGCGGCCGACAAGACCGGCTTCCACGTGCTGCACGCGCTCTTCCAGACCTCGCTGCAGTTCAGCCAGATCACGCGCTACGACGAGTACTTCGCCACCACTCTCCTGACCGCGGACGGCCGCTGCCAGGGTTGCGTGGCGCTGGAACTGCGCACCGGCGAGCTGCACGTGCTGCGTGCCAACGCCGTCATCATCTGTACCGGCGGATTCGGTCGAATCTTCCCGTTCACGACCAACGGCTCCATCAAGACCGGCGACGGACTGGCCCTGGCCTACCGCGCGGGCGTGGCGCTGAAGGACATGGAGTTCGTGCAGTACCACCCCACAGGGCTCCCGGGCACCGGCATCCTGATCACCGAAGCCTCCCGCGGCGAAGGCGGCATCCTCCTCAATAACGAGGGCCGCCGCTACTTGCAGGACTACGACCTGGGCGAGCCCTTGGACGTCCACGATCCGCGTCACCCGCAAAACCGCGCCATGGAGCTGGGCCCGCGCGACCGGCTGTCACAGGCCTTCATGCACGAGCAGGCCGCCGGGCGGACATTCGACGGGGAGTACGGCGACTACGTGCAACTGGACGTTCGACACCTCGGCGAAGACCGGATCGATACACGTATCCCGTTCGTTCGTGAACTTGCGTCGAATTACGCCGGCATCGATCCGGTCGTCGAGCCGATTCCGGTCCGACCGGTCGTGCACTACACGATGGGCGGTATCGACACCGACGTGCACGGCGCGACGCCACTGCCGGGCCTCTACGCCGCGGGCGAGTGCGCCTGCGTCAGCATCAACGGCGCCAACCGGCTCGGGTCCAACTCATTGACGGAACTGGTCGTCTTCGGCGCGCGTGCCGGACGCCACGCCGCCGACACGGTCGCCGGTCAGCAGTTGTCCGACGGGCCGGAGATCGACCGGCAGGTGACTGCCGAACGCGACCGAATCGCCGAACTTCGCGCCCGACCCGCCGGCGGAGAGCGCATTGCCGTCATCCGCGATGACCTGAACACGGCCATGGAAGCCGGCGCGGGCATTTTCCGCGACGAAGAATCGCTAAGCGCCTGCTGCGCGACCCTTCGCGAGCTGGAAGAGCGTGCGGCCCGCATATCGCTGGACGACTCGAGCCCGGTCTACAACACCGAGTTGATCAGCGCGCTCGAACTCGACGGCATGGTCGACATCTCGCAGGCACTGGCCCACGCCGCCCTCGATCGCACCGAGTCCCGCGGATCCCATCAGCGAACCGACTACGCCGCGCGCGATGACGCCAACTACCTCAAGCACTCCATGGCCTACCGCACCGACGAAGACCCGCGCATCGAGTACAAGGACGTGGTCATCACCCGCTGGCCGCCCGCCGACCGCGTGTACGGCTCATCCGCGGGCAAGGACGGGAAGCAGGCACGGTGAGCGAAACGACAATCCAGCTCGAGGTCTTCCGCTATCGACCCGACAACGGGGGGCCGACATTCCAGTCCTACGAAGTGCCGTATCACGACGACTGGGTGGTGCTGGACGCATTGAATTATGTCAAGAATTACGTCGACGGCTCGCTCAGCTTCCGCTGGTCCTGCCGCATGGGCGTCTGCGGCTCCTGCGGTATGCAGGTCAACGGGGAACCGTCCCTCACCTGTGCCGCGTTTTTGCGCGATCACATGCCCGGCCCGGTTCGAGTGGAGCCGCTCGTCAACTTCCCGGTCGAGCGGGATCTCGTGGTCGACATGAACGGCTTCATGGAGAAGCTCGACCACGTCAAGCCCTACCTCGTCCGCGAGGACGAAGCCGACGACCTGAGCGCCGAGTTCATGCAGACGCCGACCCAGCTGGACCGCTACAAGCAGTTCAGCATGTGCATCAACTGCATGCTCTGCTACGCGGCCTGCCCGGTCATCGGCCGCGTGGACGACTTCATCGGCCCTGCTGCTCTCGCGCTCGCCCAGCGCTACAACCTCGACTCGCGCGACCAGGGCAAACAAATGCGGCAGGACGTGATCTTCCAGAACGAAGGCATCTGGGAGTGCACCTTCGTGGGCGAGTGCTCCGAGGTCTGCCCCAAGCACGTCGATCCCGCCGGCGCCATTCAGCAGGCCAAGCTGGAAGGCGCGGTCGACTACTACAAGCGGCTGCTGACGCCCTGGGCCAGGCGCTCGTGAACCGGCCGCTGGACCGCCGCCTCGGCTGGACCTGGTGGACCCTGAAGGGCTCCTATTTCCGCATCTTCCTCCGGGAAGTCAGTTCGGCATTCATCCTGGCCGAGATCGTCTTCTTCATGCTGCTGATCCACAAGGCCGGCCAGGACGCGGAAACCTACCTGGCCTATCGAGACTTCCTCTGGCATCCGCTGATGGTGGTCTTCCACCTCGTGGCGCTCGCATTCGCGCTCTGGCACACCATCACGTTTTTCCTGATCGCCCCAAGCGCGCTTCCAAGCCAAGTCGCCGGCCGCCGCATCCCGGCAGCCTTCATCATCGGCCAGCAGTTCGCCGGGCTGGCCGCGGTTACCGTGCTTCTATTTCTCTGGGTGGCCTGGGTGGGCGCGACATGAGCGGTCGCTCGCACGAAGCTCTGTTCTGGTCGCTGTTCGCTGCCGGCAGCGTGCTGGCCGCGCTGTTCGTGCCGGCGCTCATTCTGGTGACGTCCGTCTTCGGCCCCTTCGGCTGGCGCTGGTTCGCCGACGCCTTCACCTACGACGGCATCCGCGACCTGCTCCAGCACGCCATCGTGCGGCTGGCCATCGGAGCGGTCATCGCCCTCATCGCCGTCCACGCTTGCCACCGCCTGCGCCACCTGGCCGTGGACCTGCACGCACCGCTACCCGGTGGTTTGATCGCCCTGGTGGCCTATGGCGGCGCGGCGGCAGTTGCCGTCCTGACCGCGGTCTTCCTGGCTCTCGTCTAGCGCGGCCAGCATCTCGCTCGGAACCGCTCGTCAGAGCAAGAGTTGGTTCAGCGCCACCATCAACGCAACCCCGATCGTGACCGCACTCACGGCAAGCACGCCCATCCGAATCGTGAGGCGGAGCTCAAGCTCCTGAAGCTCAGACTTAAGCTCGGCCCGCGTCACAAGTGGCTTCAGGTCCTCCTTGGTCGCGAACCGCTTCAGATCCTCTTTGGTCGCGAACCGCTTCAGATCCTCTTTGGTCGCGAACCGCTCTAGATCCTCCTTGGTCGCAAACCGCTCCAAGTCTTCCTTGGTCGCGAACCGCTCAAGGTCCACCTTGGTGGCAAACCTGTCCAGGTCCAACGTCCCGGCGAACTGGTCAAAGTCCGCTTTGGTTGCGAACCCTTGCATGTCCGCCTTGCTCACACGATTCCCATTTGCGACTGCCTGCACAATCTCGGCAACCGCTTCCGCCTTCGCGTCCCCGAACCCTGCCGCCTTCAGCGTTCGAGCTGCGCGCAGCGTATCGAAGATAGCCATAGCGCACCTCCAACTCCTGGTCCGACTCTACACGGTTTCATCAGGGCAATGCACTCCGCGCCGCCCCGATGCACCCGTGGCGTCTCTACACTGGACGCCACCATCGGCCCGGGGCTTTCGCAACCATGCGCATCACTGAGGTTCGTACGGTCGTCTTCGAACACGAACTGGCCCGCCCGCTGGGCGATGTCAACAGCCCCACCGGGCGATCGCTGACTTCCGGCCTGCTGGTCTACCTGGACACCGACGTCGGCATTACCGGTCTGGGACTTGGCGGCCCGGTGGGTCGGTCCCACGTCCAGGGCCTGGCAAACCTGCTGATCGGGGCCGACCCGCGTGGGGTGCGTGGATTGTGGAAGCGGATGATGGACGTCGTCTTCAAAGTGGGTCCCGTGGGACCGGTGGCCGTGGGGCTGTCCGCGCTTGACCTCGCGCTCTGGGATCTCAAGGCCAAGGCCAACGACGAACCGCTCTGGCGCACGCTGGGCGCCTCCTCGCCGCGAGTGCGCGCCTATGCCAGCGGCCTCGACTCGCCGCTCTCCGACGAAGAACTCCACGACTTCTACTTCGGCATGGCAGCTCAAGGAGTGTCGGCCGGCAAGCTCAAGGGCGGGGCGAACTTCCGGGACGACCTGCGCCGCCTCGGCATCATGCGCGACGCCCTGGCCACCTCAGGCAAGCGGGTCGACCTGATGCTGGACGTCAACGAGTTTTGGACCCCTAAGGAAGCCATCCGCCGCGTGCGCGAGATTGAGCGCACCTTCGATCTGACCTGGATCGAGGAGCCCGCCCGCCGCTGGGATGCCACCGGACTCCGCCAGGTATCCGACGGCGTGGCCGCCGCGGTGGCCAGCGGCGAAAACCTGCGCCATCCCGGCGAGTTCCTGCACCTGATCGATCACCGATCGATCGACGTCTTTCAGGTCGGCAGCGACACCTGCGGTATCACCGGCGCGATGATCGTGGCCGACATGGTCTACGGCATCGAGCGGCCGGTATCCATGATGAACTCTCCCGGCAGCTTCATGGCCCACGCCGCCGCGGCCATGCCCAACCACACCATGCTCGAAGTCCTCGGCGCGGGGCGCGACGCCCTCTTCGACATCGACATCCAAATCGACGACGGCTGGCTCGTTCTCGGCGAGCGTCCGGGCTTCGGGATTGAGTTCGATGCCGACCTCCTGGCTGCCCACACCGTCGAGCAGGCCTCCCCCACAGCCATGGCCAGCCCCTGGGGCCGGCGCCCTGGCGCGGGCCTCTACGCCTGACTTGACGCGCTTCTCTTAGTGGCCAGGGCCGTCCGTGCGGCCCGTCCAACCTGCGATTCGGTCCGCAGACGCCCGTTGCGACTGGTAAGCATCGCCCGAAGTCGTGACAATAGGCGCGCAGGTTCCGTCACTGCCAGGAAACGGAGGCCGCTTTGCGCGCGATTCAGTACGCCGCGCCCTCGACCGTAGAGGACGCTGTAGCCATCCTTGCCGAGCACGGCTCAGACGCCCGCATGCTTGCCGGCGGCACGGATCTCATCGTCCAGGTCCGCGAAGACGCCCGCGATACCGGGGTATTCGTGGACGCCAAGAAGATCCCCGAGCTCATGGACCTCTCGGTCAACGCCGACGGCAGCACGACCCTCGGCGCCGCCGTCCCGTGTCATCAGCTCTACAACAACGCTCAGTTCGCGGCCAGCTATCCGGCCGTGGTCGACGCCGCCCGCATCATCGGCAGCACCGGCATCCAGGGCCGCGCGTCGGTCGGCGGCAACTTGTGCAACTCCGGTCCCGCCGGAGACACCATTCCGCCGCTGATCGTCCACTCGGCTATCTGCAACATCGCTGGCCCCGACGGTGAACGAACCGTGGCCGTCGAAGACTTCTGCACCGCCCCAGGCCGCAATGTGCTGGCCGACGGCGAGTTGCTGGTGTCCCTCACCCTCCCCAAGCCGCCCGCCGGCTCAGGCTCGCACTACTTGCGCTTCATCCCCCGCAACGAGATGGACATCGCCGTCGTCGGCGCCGGCGCCTCGCTGCAGTTGGACGGCGACACGATCACCGCCGCCCGCGTCTCCCTCGGCGCCGTGGCCCCCACGCCACTCTTCGTTCAGGCCGCCGGCGACGCCCTGGTGGGCATGACTGCCGACGAAGACTCCTTCGCGGTCGCCGCCGACATCGCCCGCGACGCCGCGTCGCCGATCGACGACATGCGCGGCACCATCGCCCATCGCAAGCAGCTCTCCTACGTTCTCACCCAGCGCGCCCTGCGCGGCGCCAAGGCTCGCGCCCAGGGAGGCAGTCCCACCAATGGCCACTGAAATCCAGTCGGGAAAGGTCCACGTTCAGACCACCATCAACGGCGAGTCGGTGGACTTTCTCGCCGAGCCGCGCGAGAGCCTGCTGGAGGTCCTGCGCGACAACCTGGGGCTCACCGGCGCCAAGGAAGGCTGCAACAACGGCAACTGCGGCGCCTGCAACGTCGTCATGGACGGCGTGCTGGTCAACTCCTGCTGCGTCCTCAGCGTGGAAGCCGCCGGCGCGTCCATCGAAACCATCGAAGGTGTCGCTTCGCCCGAGGGCCTGCACCCGCTTCAGCAGTCGTTCCTTGAAAACGCCGCCCTCCAGTGCGGCGTCTGCACCCCCGGCTTCATCGTCGCGGCCAAGGCCCTGCTGGAAGAAAACCCGAATCCCACGGAGTACGAAGTTCGCTGGTGGCTCGCCGGCAACCTCTGCCGGTGCACGGGCTACGACAAGATCGTACGCGCCGTCCTGGACGCCGCCGAACGCATGCGCGCGGAGGCGTAACCATGGCTGTTGACACCAGAGTCGGCCAGACCATCAAGCATCACGACGAGGAATACAAGGTCATCGGTACCCGGCCGATTCGCCACGACGGCCTCGAAAAGGTCACAGGCGAAGCGCGCTACGGCTCCGACATCAACCTGCCCGGCCAGCTGCACGGCAAGGTGCTGCGCAGCCCGCACGCCCATGCCCGCATCGTCAGCATCGACACCAGCCGCGCCGAGGCCCTGGACGGTGTTCGCGCCGTCATTACCAGCGCCGCCTTTCCCGACCCGGGCGACAAGCTCACCGGCGGCGGTGAAGCGCCTGGTCTTCCGCTCAAATTCAAGAGCGCCAACATGCTCGCGCGCGGCAAGGTCCACTACCACGGCCACGCCATCGCCGCCGTGGCGGCCGCAAATCCGCATGTCGCCGCCGAGGCCCTCAAGCTGATCGACGTCGAGTACGAAGTGCTCGACCCGGTCCTCGAGGTCTGGGACGCCATGAAGCCGGACGCCCCGGTCATCATCGAGGACCTCTACACCGCCAAAGCTGACGGCACGACCGCCGAAGAGCCCAGCAACGTTGCGGCGGAAATGCTCTACGAGGTTGGCGACGTCGACGCCGGATTCGCCGAGGCTGATCTGGTCGTCGACCGCGAGTTCACCTTCGGCGTGGTCCACCAGGGCTACATCGAAACCCATAACGCCACCGCGCACTGGCTCAAGGACGGCCACCTGCATGTCTGGTGCAGCTCGCAGGGCGCGTTCACCATCCGGCAGGAACTGGCCGACCTTCTCGATCACCCGATTACCAAGATCCACGTCGTGCCGATGGAGATCGGCGGCGGCTTCGGCGGCAAGACCACCGCCTACCTCGAGCCCCTGGCTGCCCTGCTGTCCCGGCAGACCGGCCATCCAGTCAAGATGGCCATGGATCGGGCTGACGTTCTCAAGGCGACCGGTCCGACGCCGGGCGGCTACGTGCGCGTCAAGCTTGGCGTCACCAACGACGGCATGATCACCGCCGGCTACGCCAACCTGGCATTTGACGCCGGCGGCTATCCCGGCTCCGTCGTGGGCGCCGGCTGTCGCTGCGTCTTCGCGCCCTACAACATGCCCAACGCCAGGGTCGAAGGCTTCGACGTCGTCGTCAACAAGCCCAAGACCCACGCCTACCGGGCGCCGGGCGCGACCCACGCCGAATTCGCCAGCGAGACGGTGGTGGACGAAATCTGCCGCACGCTGGACATCGATCCGGTCGAGTTCCGCCTCCAGAACAGCGCCAAGGAAGGCGACTGGCAGCTCGCCATGCCGCCCTATCCGCGCATTGGCCACATCGAGTGCATGGAAGCCGCGCGCGACTCCGCCCAGTGGCAGACCCCGCTGGAAACCGCCCCGGGCAAGAAGCGCGGCCGCGGTATCGCGTCCGGCTTCTGGTTCAACATCGGCTTCACCTCCAGCGTGACCGCCAAGCTGAACAGCGATGGCAGCGTCACGCTGCTCGAGGGTTCAACCGACATCGGCGGGACCCGCACTTCGATTGCCATGCAGTTCGCCGAGACGTTGGGCATCGCGGTTGAGGACGTGGATCCGATCGTGGCCGACACCGACTCCGTCGGCCAGACCGACGTCACCGGCGGCAGCCGGGTCACCTTTGCCACCGGCCTGGCCGCCCACAACGCGGCCAACGACATGAAGGATCAGATTGTCGAAGGCCTGGCGGACCTCTGGGATGTCGCCGCTGAGTCAATCAGCCACGCCGACGGCACCTTCTCCGCCAACGGCAACTCGGCCACCGTCGGCGAAGCGGCCGGCCTGCTGGAGGAAGAAGGCGTCTTCCCCATCGGCAAGAACACGGTCACGCCCACCCGCGAGGGCGGCGCCTTCGCCGTCCACATCGCCGACGTGGAAGTGGATGAAGAAACCGGCAAGGTCGAAGTCCTGCAGTACACCGCCGTTCAGGACGCCGGCGTCGCCATCTATCCGCCATACGTCGAAGGCCAGATGCAGGGCGGCGTGGTGCAGGGCGTCGGCTGGGCGCTGAACGAGGAATACGTCTACGACGACGACGGTCACCTGCTCAACGCCAGCCTGCTGGACTACCGCATGCCGACCGCGCTCGACGTTCCCAACATCGAGACGATCATCGTCGAGGTGCCCAACCCCGGGCATCCCTACGGCGTTCGCGGCGTGGGCGAAGTACCCATCGTGCCGCCGCCCGCGGCCATGGCCAACGCAATCCACGACGCAACCGGCGTCCGCATGAGCCACCTGCCCATGTCGCCGGCCCGCGTCCAGGCGGCGCTGGCAGCCGAGGCGTAACCCACGGTGGCGACCGTTCACATCCCCACCCCCATGCGGGAGGCGACGGACGGCGCCGCAAGGGTTGAGATTGAAGGCGCCACGGTTCGGGAAGTCGTGGAGCGCCTGGAAGCGAGCTACCCGGGCCTGGGCGGCCGGCTGGTCGAAGACGGCCAGCTCCGCCCAGGCCTGTCGGCCTTTGTCGACGGCGCCAACGTGGGCCGCCGCCTGCGCACCAGGCTCCAGCCCGACAGCGAGCTGTTCTTCGTCGAGGCGCTCGGCGGCGGCTAGACTTTCCAAGGTCCGGTTTCGACTCGGATTCACCACAGCACCGCGGGAGCAGGGAATGAAAGCAGGCAACGGCGCGTATCGAGTCGTTGGAACCCGACCGGTCCGCCACGACGGCGTGGACAAGGTCACGGGACGGGCACGCTACGGCGTGGACGCCCACATGCCCGGCATGGTCTGGGGCAAGGTGCTGCGCAGCCCGCACGCCAGGGCTCGCATTCGCAATATCGACACCTCGCGCGCCGAGGCTTCCAGCCAGGTTCTTGCCGTGGTTACCGGCGACGACTTCCCGGACCCGGGCGCCGGCGAGGCCGAAGCCAACGAGTCCGGCATGCAGAGCCTGCGCTACATGGCCGAGCGGGTCATCGCCCGCGGCCGCGTCACCTACGAGGGCCAGGTCATCGCCGCCGTGGCCGCCGCCAGCGTGCACGAGGCCGAGGAAGCCCTGCGCCTCATCGACGTCGACTACGAAGTCTTGCCGCCCGTGCTCGACGTGCGCGAAGCCATGCGCGACGACGCCCCGGTCATCCTGGACGACCTCTACACCGAAACCGGCGGCGTCTTCGACGACAAGCCCAGCAACATCGCCAAGCACCTCATCTACGAGGAAGGCGATGTCGATGCCGGCTATGCCGCGGCTGATCTGGTCATGGAGCGCTCCTACTCCACCGCCATGGTCCACCAGGGCTACATCGAGCCGCACAACGCCCTGGCCTACTGGAACCAGGACGGCCACCTGATCGTGGAGTCCAGCTCGCAGGGCCACTTCGGCATCCGCGACGAGCTGGCCACCATGCTCGAGCACCCCAAGTCCAAGATCCGCGTGCTTCCGGCGGAAATCGGCGGCGGCTTCGGCGGCAAGACCACCGTCTACCTCGAACCTCTCGCCGCCGTGCTCTCCCGCAAGATCGGCCGCCCGGTCAAGATGACCATGAACCGCACCGAGGTCCTCATCGGCACCGGCCCGGCCCCCGGCGCGTTCATGACGGTCAAGATGGGCGTGACCAACGAGGGCAGGATCACCGCCGTCAACGTCGACCTGGCATTCGAAGCCGGCGGCTACCCAGGTTCCGCCGTCGGCGCCGGCTGTCTCTGCTGCATCGGCCCGTTCGACATCCAGAACTTCCGAGTCGACGGCTACGACGTCGTCGTCAACAAGCCCAAGTCGCACGCCTATCGAGCCCCCGGCGCGCCCCAGGCCGAGTTCGCCGTCGACGCCCTGATCGACGAGATTTGCCAGGAACTCGACATGGATCCCCTCAACTTCCGCCGCCTCAACGCCTCCAAGGAAGGCGACCTGCGGGTGGACGGCACGCGCTTCCATCCCATTGGCAACATCGAGACCATCGACGCCGCTATCGCCACCGACCACTGGCAGTCGGACCTGGGCGAGTCCACCGGCACGAAGCGCCGCGGACGTGGCGTCGCCTCCGGCTACTGGCTCAACGGCGGCGGCAAGTCCAGCGCCGTGGCCCGCCTGAACGGCGACGGCACGGTCACGTTGCTGGAAGGCTCAATGGACATCGGCGGCACCCGCACCTCCATCGCCATGCAGCTGGCCGAATTCCTCGGCATTCCCATCGAAGACGTGGATCCCATCGTCCCCGACACCGACTCCATCGCCTTCACCGGCGTCACCGGCGGCAGCCGCGTCACCTTCGCCACCGGCTGGGCCGCCATCGAAGCAGCCGAGGATCTCAAGGACCAGATGATCGAGGGTCTGGCCGACTACTGGGACGTGCCGGCGGAGTCGATCTCCTTTGACGCCGGCGTCTTCAGCCAGAACGGAACCAGCCTCAACTTCACCGAGGCTGCGGCCGCGCTCCAGGACGACGGCCTGGAAGTCGTGGGCAAGGCCACCGCGTCGCCCAGCGCCGCGGGCAACACCTTCGCCATCCACATCGCCGACGTGGAGGTCGACACCGAGACCGGCAAGGTCGACGTCCTGCGCTACACCGCCCTGCAGGACGCCGGAACCGCCATCTATCCGCCCTACGTGGAGGGCCAGATGGAGGGTGGAGTGTCCCAGGGCGTCGGTTGGGCACTCAACGAGGAGTACGTCTACAGCCCCGAGGGTCGCATGCTCAACGCCAGCTTCCTCGACTACCGCATGCCCACCTCGCTTGACCTGCCGATGATCGAGACGGTGATCGTTGAGGTCCCCAACCCCGGTCATCCCTACGGCGTCCGCGGTGTCGGCGAGGTCCCCATCGTTCCGCCCCTGGCGGCCATGGCCAACGCCATCTCCAACGCCATCGGCGTCCGCATCCGCGACCTCCCCGCCTCCCCCCGCGAAGTCCAGGCCGCCGTCGCCGCCAGCACCTAATCGTGAATCGGCACCCATCTTCTCCCTCTCCCTTCCAGGGAGAGGGCTGGGGTGAGGGTCGATCGCGCCCCCAGCAACCAGGCCCGAGAGAAGCCACACCGTGAACCAACGCCTAACCGACCGCGTGGCCGTGATCACGGGTGCAGGTACGGGCATCGGCGTCGGCATCGCCCGCCGCCTCGCCCAGGAAGGCGCCAGCGTCGTCGTCTCAGCCGCCAGCAGCATCCAGGGCGCGCGCGACCTCGCCGACGAAATCACCGCTTCAGGCGGAGCGGCCCTCGCCGTCCAGGCCGACTTCCGCGACCCCACCACGGCCATGGACGTCGTCAACACGGCCGTCAGCAACTTCGGCGGGATCGACGTGCTCGTCAATAACGCCGGGTACACCCTCGACAAGCCCTTCCTCGACACCACGCCCGACGACTGGTCCTCACTCTTCAACATCAACGTCCAGGCCATGATCGCCTCGTCCCACGCCGCTGCCCCGCACATGATCGAGCGCGTCGGTGGTCGCATCATCAACATCAGCTCCGTGCACGGCGCCCTGCACGCCAACGGGCATGTCATCTACGGCGCGACCAAGGGCGCCATCAACGCCTTCACCCGCGCCCTCGCCGTTGAACTGGCGCCGCATCAGATCACCTCCAACGTCATCGCCCCCGGCGCCATCTACGTCGAACGCTACGACCGCGACAACCGCGACCTCGAAGCCATCCGCACCTCCATCCCCAACCAGCGCCTCGGCTACCCCGACGACATCGCCGGCGCCGCCGCCTACCTCGCCTCCGACGAAGCCCGATACGTCACCGGCGCCATCCTCTACATCGACGGCGGCGTCACCTCCGCCATGGCGGTCACCGACTAGCGAAAGTCCCCGAGCCGCCCCGCGCTGGCCCTTGACGTGCCCACTTCGGCTGCAAACCGCTTGAGCTAGCGGACGGCGGCCTGTCGCGACTCTCTCGCAATGTGACAGTCCCCTCCGCTAAACGCCATTGGGAAGTGGCGATCACTGTTGTTCTCGTTCAAGCTGCTGCATCATCTCCCGCAGCATCTCGTTGAATCGCTTCTTGACCTCATCCAAATCTCGCCCTATGTACTTTCTGCGCACTTGCCCCGCCGAAAATGACCATTCATCACGCTGCGCCTTCGCGCTACTCTCCACCCGAATCACAAGGTCGGAATCCTGCCGCCCTTGAAAGTTGCACAAATGGGTCCAAGACCTGAACGAGACTTCGCGCACTTGTTCCGGCACAGCTTGCGAACTCGGCCAAACGTTCGAGTCTTCGCAAAGAGTAACCACCTGACCGTCTATTCCTGTTATGGAGAGACTAATATATGTCCGGACTCTTCCAAATACATCCGAGAATAGCCTAATCTTGCCTTCGGAGTAGTCGAAGAACGGACGCAATACGGACTCGATATGCTCCCTGGCTGGTAGCGAATCAACTGCGGCATCCGACAGTGAACGCTTGAACAGGTCGATCTCACGGTCGATTTCATCCACGTCTTCAATGGACTCTCCCCTGGCGGCCTTCAGATGGAGCCTTAGGGAGTAGTCGCAACAGCCGGCGATATAATCGATGAAGTGAGTCAGGCTCTCCGTCTTGTCGGCAAGTTCGAGCTCACCGAAATACTCGTCTCGATTTTCCCGCCGAATCAAAGCGGCCGTATAGCCATGCTTGATGAGAATCATACTCATCAATAGTCGCGCCATTCGCCCGTTTCCGTCATCGAATGGATGGATGCGAACGAAGCGATAGTGGAACGTCGCAGCGATGATGATGGGGTGCTCGCTCTCTTGCTCTTTCGCTCGGTACCAATCCATAAGATCGCTCATGGCAGGCTTCACCTGCTCGGGAGAAGTGAAATAGTAGATCTCGCCGGTTGAAGTTCTTACATGGTTTGGAGTTGTCTTGTATTCACCAACAGATATGCTTCGCTTTACTTGTCGCCCATCTGGAGTCACTGCATCCGCCTCGTATGGCTCCTTCAGCAGTATTCGATGCAGGTTGCGAATGAAGACCTGATTTAAGGCTTGATCATGCTCAATGGCCACTTCGATTGCCTTCACGGCTTCGTCGTGCCCTTCGATGTCGAGATGATCGCGCATGGGTTTGCCGCGGGCCGTTAGGCCGTGGAGTATGAGACTCCGCGTTTCTCCCAGCGTAAGCCTGTTCCCCTCGATGGCGTTCGAGTGGTAGTTCGCCTCCAGTCGCAGCTTCTGCTCGACTTGAGCCACAATGGCAGGCGGCAACGGACGCAGCTCGTCGAGTTCTCTCTTCAGACGGTCGATAGCCTCAAGAGCATTCATGCCCCTGACACCCCAATCTCCGCCCGCTGCTCCCCCGCCACCACGCCCATCCACGCCCACTGGTCGTCAGGCATGTAGCGTTCAAGCCGCGTCATAAACCACGCGTCCCTCTCGCAGCGCCCTGCGTGACGACCAGGGTGTCTGGGTCACGGTGCGCCGCCAGCGCGCCCTGCGCGGCAGATCCAGAGAGGTTCGCCTTGTGCGGCCGCACCGCCGCGACGATTCGCCTGACGACCTCCTCGATGTCGCTGGTCGTGACGTTGGAATTGCCTGGCGACGTCCTGTTCATTTCCGGTTTCCACGCGACCTGTACCGCATGCTCGCCTCGCGCACCTGCATGGGCCTGATCATGGCGTCCGTTTCCCGCCAATAGTGTTGCACCCTAGCGACTTCATGCCACGGGAAGCAGCCAGATTCGGCCATTGGTTCCGACAACTTCCCGTACGCGGCGCCCCCTCCACCATGGCTGTATCCGACTAGCCAGACCCCTACGTGCCCGGCGGCTGCCGCGGACCCTGCTTCCCGTTCCGATGGCCGTTCTTAATTCCTCGCCTGGGAGACCCTTGCCAAGCCCGCCCGGCCCTCGCCAGGGCAGCCTCTTTCTCCTTCACCCCGAGGGAGAGGCAGGTTCGGGCGTCTTCGGCCGAAACCGGTGAGGGGTCTTCCGCGCAAGCAACCCTGAGATAACCGAGCGGTTTGACAAAGCACAGCGAGCCCGCCGCTGCTTGTACCCTCCGCCGGGGCTCTGATCAGAGCCTTACGCATTAACACTGGGCGGGGTTATGCGAACACGGGCGGTTTGGGCTGTCGTTCTGGCAGCGTTGTTCACAGCGGTATCGGTTTCGTACGCGGCGGCCCAATGGCCGACGACCTGCGTCGAGCTCAACGACATCGTCGAAGCCCACCTGGGCAACGACCACAACGTCGGCATCTATCAGAAAGTCTTTGGCGACCAGGCCGAACAGGCCTGTCGCAACGACCATCGCGACGACGTACGCGGCGTCTTCGCCTGGGCCATCGGCGGGGATTCGTCCCCCATCTCAAGCGTCGAGCGCGGGCAGGTGCTGCGCATCCTGGATGGCGACACCATTGAAATCCGCTACCTCAGCGGCGGCGAAGCCGTCGTCGGCCACGTCGAAAAGGTCCGCTACCTCGGCATCGATACACCCGAGAAAAGCGAGTCCGGCGGCGCCGAAGCCACCGAATTCAACCGCGCACGAGTGGAAGGCCAGACCGTCCGGCTGGTGCGCGAAGGACGCAACCGCGACAACTTCGGCCGCCTCCTGCGCCACGTCTTCGTGGTCTACCAGGGCCAGGAAATCGACGTCGTGGCGGCGCTCACCGCGGCCGGGCACGTAAAGGGTGGCAGTTCCACCACTACGGCCACCGGCACTTCTGAAACAGCCACAGCCCCGACCCCGTCAGGTACGGGGACGGTCTACGCCTCCTGCGAGGCCGCGGCGGCGGCCGGCGAACCGCGCGTCCAGGGCAACTCGGGAAGCGGCCGCGGCTTCCCTCAGGCCACCGTGCCTTCAGCGCGTGATGGCGATGGCGACGGCGTGGTATGCGAAGTGTGAGCTAGTCAGCCGCCGATAGGCGCCGGATACACCAGCGGAATCCCCGGCGTCTCCACGCGCAGTCCGTTGATCTGCCAGCGGCCCAGGCAGGCCATCAGCAGCAGGCGCCGGTCCGCGCCGCCGAAAACGATGTTAGTCGGCGACGAGATCGTCTCGTGCGTTGGGTCGTCCACCAGCAGTTGCAGGTGCCCGTCCGGAAGCATCCGGTAGATGCGGTCCGGCGTGTACATCGTGATGTGCAGCACGTCGTCCTCGTCAAACTGCACGCCGTCCGGCATGTGATCGGGCAGCACCGTCACCACTTGCCGCTCGCCGGCGGATCCGTCGTCCAGGATTCGAATGCGCGAGACGCCCGGCAGCCAGGTCTCCACCACGTACAGCCACTCGCCGTTGCGGTCCACGCACATCCCGTTGGTGAAGTAGCGCGACGCGTCGCTGAACATCACCGTCTCGCCCGCCGGCGTGATCCGGAAGATCCGGCCGGTGAACTCCCCCGCCGTCTGCGAGTCCGACACGTACAGGTCGCCCGACGGATGGAAGCACGGATAGTTCGGCACCACCATCGGAACCTCGGCCGTACCGGTGCTTAGCACCGAGACCGCGCCGCCCCCGGCCTCGATCCGCATCACCTTGTGCGCCCCGATATCGCAGGCGTAAACGTTGGCGTCCCGGTCGCAGCACAACCCGGCCACAAACCCTTCAAGCGACGCGATCTGCTCATACGTCCGGGCCTCCACGTCAATCCGGTAAATCTGCCCCGCCTCGCCCCCCGCGTACGCATACC
>WTFW01000162.1 GCA_011523785.1 Chloroflexota bacterium
GTACCAGGCTGCGCGCAGCCTGGGCCACAAGCACAGAGCGCCCCACTACGAACGGGTGAGGGGCTGTTGGTGCGCGGAAGACGGGCGGGTCGGGGACCCGCCCCTACGAATGATTGGACGTGTACGCGCGGGGTGGTGGCCGGCGAGTGTGGTTCGACACGGCTCTACGCGGACTTCGAGCCGGCTCACCACGAACGGGGTGGCACTTCGACCGGAAGACGGGCGGGTCGGGGGAATACGGCAGGTCGCCGGAGCGGGAAGGGCGAGGTGGGTGAACTTCGAGTGGTCAAGTGGACGCGGGGAGTGTACACTTGGTGCGTACGGAGCGCATCCAGGGCGGCGGAGGGGTGAGCGCGAACGCATGACGAAAGGGTTTTGGGGTGAGCAAGCGACGGGCGCGAAAGCGGCCGACGAGCGCGGAGCAGCGGTTTCGGTCGGCGGTGCTGGGGAAGGCCGACGAGTTGTCGGACCTGGTGGTAGCGAAGGCGTTGGCGGGCGAGCGATGGGCCGTGGAACTGGCATTCAGCTATGCCTTCGGCGAGCCGCCGCGGGCGGGGAGCGGGCAGGCGTTTGCCGGACTGTTGGAGGATTTGCGTGCAGTTGCCGCGCGAGGTTCGTGACCATCTGTGGGCGCGAGTGGGGTACCAGCCCTTTGCCGAACAACTCGCGGCGCACGACTCGGAGGCGCGCATCCGGCTGATCGCCGGGGGCGAACGGGCCGGGAAGAGCCGCAGCGCGGCGATGGAGCTGGCGGGGCGGTTCCTGGAAGGGCAGCTGTACTGGCTGGTGGGGCCGGATTACGACCTGTGCCGGCCGGAGTTCGCGTACCTGATCGAAGCGCTGGAGGCGCTGGACGCGATCGAGACGCTGGCCACTCCGACGGGGCAATCGAACCGGATGGTGCTGCGCAACGGGACGGTGATTGCCACCCGCACGGCGCAGCGGGCGATGCGGCTGGCGGGGCAGGCGCCGGACGGGATCCTGGGGTGCGAGGCGGCGCAGCTGTCGTACGAGTCGTTCCTGCGGCTGAGCGGGCGGCTGGCGGAACGGCGGGGCTGGCTGTGGCTGAGCGGGACGTTCGAGGGGTCGCGGGGCTGGTACGCCGAGCGATTCCGGGCCTGGCAGACGGACAACCCGGAGGAGGCGGCGTCGTTTTCGGTTCCGTCGTGGGCGAACCGGACGTTGTTCCCGGGCGGTCGCGCGGACCCGGAGATCCAGCGGCTGGAGACGACGTACCCGAGCGACTTGTTCCAGGAACGGTTCGGCGGGGTGCCGTGTCCGCCGGTGTCGCTGGTGTTCCGGGAGTTCGAGCCGGCGGCGCACGTGCGGACGATCAGGGACCCATACGAAAGTTTCGACAACATCGAGATTGCGGTGGATCCGGGGTACGCGGGGGCGTACGCGGTGCTGGCGGTGGCGCAGCGGGGCCCGGAGGTGTTTGTGCTGGACGAGGTGTATATGCAGTACGCGATGACGTCGCAGGTGATCGAGGCGTGCCAGCGACGGTCGTGGTGGCCGTATGTGCGGAGCGGGGTGATCGATATCGCCGGGCGGCAGCATCACGCGATGCCGAGCCAGATCGAGGTGTGGCTGGCGCAGGCGCGAATCCGGCTGCGCTCGCACCGGGTGCTGCTGCAGGACGGGATGGAGCGGCTGCGGACGTTTCTGCGGCATCCGGGGACGGGGGAAGCGCGGATCACGGTGAATTCGCGGTGCCAGGCGCTGATCCGGGAGTTTGCGAATTACCGCTATCACGAGCCGCGGGAGCATCACCCGGTCTCGGAACAGCCGATCGACGCGGACAATCACGCGATCAAAGCGTTGTGTTACTGGCTGTACGACCGGTTTGGGGCGGTGCGGCCAAGAGGGCCGCGGCAGTCGATTCCGTTTCGGATTACGTGGTGATGGGTTTTCTCGAAGGGCAAGGAAGAGTTGGCCGGGGTGATGGTTTGCAGCTGGCTGGACGGGTGTGGCGGGGGTGGCTGCGGGAACGGAAGACCCCTCACCGATTTCGGCCGAAGACGCCCGAATCTGCCTCTCCCCTTGGAGAGGGTAAAGATCGGCGTCCCGGCAATCCAGCTCGCAACGCGCACAGCTCCTTTCCCACGGGCAGAGGGACGAAGAGGCGGTCCCGCAGTGGTGGGTTGCTGCTGGTTGGGCTGGGGGGCGGCCAACCTCATGCCAGCCTTCTCCCTCACGGAGACGCTGGCGTAACCCGCGGGCGGGCGGGCGGAGGCCGCCGCCCGTCCCGCGCGGGAGGTTACGCGCCGAGATCAGCAGCGGTCCGGGCTAGCTGTCGTCTCCGTCGTATTCCTCGGGCATGAGCACGAATTCGGGGTAGGCCTCGATGCGCAGTTCGCCGGCGTCCTGGCCGAGCTGCTCGACCTGGGGCGACACGCGCGCGCCGATGGTCAATTCCATCGCCTTCCAGATCGCCAACGAGACGCCAAACACGAAGGCGCCGATGGCCAGGATGCCGATGAGCTGGACGTGGAACGTGCCGCCAGCGGCGATGCAGACGGCGAGGGTTCCCCAGATGCCCGCGAACAAGTGCACGGGGACCGCGCCGACCACGTCGTCTTGTCGCAGCTTCTCCAGCAGCTTCATCCCGGCCACGCAGATCACGCCGCCGATGGCGCCGATGATGATGGCCCAGTAGTGGTCGACGATATCGGGGCCGGCGGTGATGGACACCAGTCCGGCCAGCGCGCCGTTCAGGCTGCCGAGCAGGTCGGTTCGCCCCATGATCGGGCGTGACACGATCAGGGCCGCAATCGCTCCAGCGGCGGCGGCGAGGTTGGTGTTGACCAGCACGTGGCTCATGGCGATGGCATCGGCCGCGCTTCCGAGCGCCAGCTGCGAGCCGCCATTGAAACCGAACCAGCCCAGCCAAAGGATGAAGACACCGAGCGTGACCATCAGGATGTTGGAGGGAGGGGTTGCCCTGGCGGTGCCGTCTTTCCTGAACTTGCCGAGCCGGGGACCGACGACGAGGATGCCGGCCAGGGCGGCCCAGCCACCGGTGCTGTGCACGATGGTGGAACCGGCGAAGTCCTGGAATCCCATACCGTCCAGCCAGCCGCCGCCCCAGGTCCAGGCGCCGACGATGGGGTAGATGATGGCGGTGAGGATCAGCACGAAGAGGAAGAACGACCAGAGCTTGACCCGCTCGGCCAGGGCGCCGGACACGATGGACGCGGCGGCGGCGACGAAGACCATCTGGAAGAACCAGTCGGACATGGTGGAGTAGGCGTTGTCGCCGGCGAGGACGGCCGCGGCGTCGCCTTCGCCCTTGACGAGCGCGATCTCCTCGGCCGACGGTCCGTAGAACAGCTGGAACGAGCCGATGAAGTTGCCGATGAGATCGCCGTACATCAGGTTGTAGCCGAGGATGAAGTAGGCGAGTCCGGCTATCGAGTAGAGGCCGATGTTCTTCAAGCAGATCATGGAGGCGTTCTTGGTCCGCACGGACCCGGCCTCGAGCATGGCGAAGCCGGCGCTCATCCACATGACCAGCGCGCCCCAGACCAGGAACGCGAAGGTGTTGAACACGTAGACGACTTCGGCTTCGACGCCGTCCGCCTGCGCCACCGAGGGCCGGGCCAGGAAGATGCCGAGGGTGGCAGCCGCGGCCAGCAAGAGAAGGGTGCGGCGGCGCTGTCCGAACAGTTGCATGATCGCGGTCACGATATGACTCCTCCTCTACTTGCTCGCGGCAACACAACCCGCCGTCGGAATTCGGACATTCGACGCAGAGTGACCAAGGTGCGGAGATCCAGCAACGGTGGGCGTTGGAATGCGGGCCGACATGGCAGCGCGAATCTGCCAGTCGCCAGACGGCCCGGCGCGTAACGGCCGTCGACCCTGACGCGAAGTGAGCAGGCGGTCATGGCGCTCTCGACAGCGGCCCCGTGTGACCTCGTCGGAGGCCACGCCTCGCGCACCTACGGCTGCTGCAGGCATCCACCCAACCGGAGCAGGCTGTACTGGGGCGTTACGGTAGCAAGCAAGGCCAAATTGGGCTAGCCGCCGGCGACGAGGGACCGGCAACATCCGTCCGAAGCGGCAGAGGACGCGGAAGTCGTTCGGCCCTGGGACTCGAAGCAGCCGGAGACGGTGTGACAGGTCTGGACACCCGCGGCGAGAGCGAGCTGGAGCCGCCGCACCGTCAATAGCGCGGTGCGGGATGTAACGGCCTCGGTTAGCGCAATCGAAGACGCGTGGAGACTTTGTCTTCGATTCGGCGTCATTTCGAAGACTCGGAGCCATGAGGGAAGACGGCGGACCGGCGACGTACCGACTCGGCCGGGATGCCCGGGGACGCATTCCGGAGCGCTTCCGGGGATTGCGAGTGATTAGGGCGGGTCGACGCGGACGGTGATGATGTCGGTGCCGTGGAATTGCTGGTGGCTGACGGACGAGGCGTATTGGCGGAGCAGGCGCAGGGAAATCTCGCCCTCGGTGGCGATTGCCTCGTCGTGCTGCTGGAGCTGGCGAACCTGATCCTCGATGTTGGCTTCGTCACCACCTCCAATAAACTCCAACTCCGCCACGGGACCCTCGCTTGACGCGACGACGACCAGCCGGCGTAGCTCTTCGTCGTCGTCCTCTTCGTCATCGTCCAGATCCAGGCTCAACGACAGGTCAAGCGGGGCCAGGGTGAGGAGGGTTTCCTCGGCCACGGCGCTCAGGCGGTCTTTCATGGCCTGGTTCCAACCGCGGCGGTCGGCGAATTCGGCGACGAACTCGTTGAGCTCGGGGAGGGCGTCGATATGGAGCCGTGACTGGAAGCGCATGCGGCGGGGGCTGGTGAGCTCCAGGTAGAGGATCATGGCGACGGCGGCGAATCCGCCGGTGGTGATGCCGCTCTTGAAGAGGGCACCCCACACGGGGCCGAGATCGGGCAGGTTGAACAGATTGAACTGGAAGGCCGCGCCGATCCAGAAGCACATGCCGGCCACGACGACCTTGTCCCGGTTGTCCTCGTTCTGGATGACCGTGCGCGCGCCGTCGACGAACAACGTTCCGGTGATGAGGATGAGGTAGCCGGTCATGACGGGACCGGGGATGGTGCTGAGTAGTCCGGACGCCTTAGGCAGGAACGCCAGGACAATCAGGATCCCGCCGATGATGTAGCCGACGCGCCGAGAGGCGACGCCGGTGATCTGGGTGAAGGCGGCGAAGCCGGGATTGATGATGTTGGGAACCGCGCCGGCGAGCCCGGCCATGAGGTTGGATGCCCCGGTACCGGCCAGCGCGCCCTGGACCTGGCGAAAGTCGACGGCGCGGTCGTCGCGCCAGGAGACGCGCTGGGCGGCAATGGCGGCGCCGTTGGCCTGAATGGAGATGATGAGGCCGAGGAAGAGGAAGCCGGGCAGGAGCGTCCAAAAGGAGAGGCCGAAGTCGAGTCCCAAGCCGGGCGCGGCTTGCGGCAGCCCGATCCAAGGAGCGTCCAGGACCCGGTCGAAGCTGTAGATGCCGAACAGGGCGGCGACGACGCAGCCTCCAATGATCCCTATCAGCGGCGCCCAGAGACGGAGGAGCTCAGATCCGCGGAGCGCAAGGGCAGCGACGATGACCAGCGTGGCCAAGGCCGTGAGCGGGGCGGCTACCGGCTCGGTTTCGGTCGCGTCGTCCAGCAGACCGAAGACGACGGACGCCAGGGTGATGGACAGGATCATCATCACGGTGCCGCCGACGGTGGGGGTGACGATGCGCCGAAGGATGACGAGCCAGCGAGCGACAACGAGTTGGATTACGGCGGAGACGAGGACGAGCGCCGTAAGCGTGGCGGGTCCGCCGTCGGCCACGGCCGTGATGCAGAAAGGAATGGCGAAGGCGGCGGTGAACATGGGCAGGACCGCGCCGGCACCAGCCGGTCCGAGGCGACGGACCTGCAGGATGGTGGACAGGCCGCAGACCAGGAGCGACGCGAAGACCATCCAGATGAGGTAGGACTCATCGCGGCCCGAGGCGTTGGCCACGATGACGGGCGTGACGAGCAGGGTGGCGGACGCGATGAGGCTGAATTGCAGGCCGTACCCCAGCGAGGCGAGCAGCGGCGGGTTTTCGTGCGCCTCGTAGCGGGGGCTCTGAAGCGTTGCCATGGCCAGAATTACCTCCGGGGCAACCTTACGGCTGGGTGCCGACTTGGACAGTAGAGCGAGAAATCGCCGCGATGTGGGAAGAGGTTCTCTGAACGTCCCGGACGGGCCACGACGAAATCCGCCAGGGACGCGGCCTCAACTCTCCCGGTGCCCGTTTTGTCGTCGAGGTTGACGTATTTCCGTATTTGCGTTACTTCTGACGTTAGCCGCCATGTCGAGGAGGGGACTGCCATGCAAGCCAAGAAGAAGCGACTCACGCTGGACCTCGACCCTCCGGTGCAACGGCGCCTGAAGGCGGTGGCCGCGCTCAAGGGTATCAGCATGCGCCGCTACTGCCTGGCCGCCATAGATCGGGAACTCGCTCGAGACGCGGCCAACGGCGCGTTCGCCGGAAGCTTCAACATCGAGGCCCTTGTAGCCCTTCAGGACGAAGCATTTGGAGACACCGTTCTGCCGGGTGACGGGGCCGAGGCCATCCGGAAGGCGCGCGAGTCCAGGGACATTTCTTGAACGACTACGTGGTCGTGGATGCGAGCCTTGCGTTCAAGTGGCTGGTTAAGGAGATGCACACCGACGAGGCCAACAACCTTGGCCGCTCGTGGAACCGCCAGGGGATTCGAGTGGCGGCCCCTTACCTGCTGCCCGTGGAGTTAACGAATGCCCTACACCAACGCGTTGTGCGGGGCGAGCTGACCGTGGACGCGGCGACTCAGCGCCTGGCGGGCCTGCTGTCATCGGGTCTCGAGCTGCATCAGCCACCGCGCATCTACGGCAGGGCGCTGGCACTCGCAGGCCAACTTGGACAAGGCGCAACGTATGACGCTCACTACCTGGCTCTGGCCGAGACGCTCGGCTGCGAACTGTGGACCGCCGACAGGAGGTTCTACCGGGCGGTGCATCCGGTGGTTGAGCGTGTCCGTTGGGTGGGAGAGCCCGCCGCCCGGGGTTAGCCGAAGGTCGCAGCGGTGGCCTGGGACGGGTGCATATGAGAATTGCCGGTGGGCCCTCGTGGATTCGAACCACGGACCTCGCCCTTATCAGAGGCGCGCTCTAACCGACTGAGCTAAGAGCCCGCGAACCACCGGCGCCTGTGCAGGCCTGGTGGCGCGTGTCCGCAGTATACGGCGCGAGTGAAGGCCTATCAGCAGGCCGCGCCAGACGTAGAATCGCGGCAGGGGACGTGGCTCAATTGGTAGAGCATCGCCTTTGCAAGGCGGGGGTTGGGGGTTCGAGTCCCCCCGTCTCCACCACGACGAACGCAGGTAGGCGCCGTGCTACGGTGCCGGGGTTGGCGCTGGGGGCTGATGCCGGATGGACCTGACGAAGGACGTTCCGCGGAGCGGCTACGAGAAGCTGGGCGGGATTGGGTTTTTGCCGCGTTCGATCGACAAGGGGCGGGCCCACCTGGCAGGCACGATGGGCGAGTACGTGGTCCTCTGGGGACGCACCGAGACCATGCTGGATTTCCTGGGGATCGCGGTCGACGACTTCATTGAAGCCCTGCGCACGCGGCTGACCGACGAGGAGGTGCTGGCCTGGGTGCAGGAGCAGATGCAGCCGCGGTCGGCACAGGAGATTGACGACTTCAACCGTGAAATGGCCACGGATGAACCCAGGGAAGGCTCGAACTGGGATTGGCCGCGGTTTCGCGAGTTCCTGGAGGAGTGCGGGCAGGGGCACCGGACGGATGTCCGGCGGCACTATGACCGGCTGGACCTGGATGAAGGGCGCGACGTTCCGCAGGGCGGGCGGACGGACTGGTAGGCGGCGCGGCTCCGGCGAGGATTCGGAGGGAGTCGAGCTACCTAGCCGCTTAACATCTGTGGCTCAATTGCTTTCCACAGTCCTCTGCTTGATCTAAGTTTTTTCCAAGGGCCGGTCGACGATGTCGCGCGCGACCTGCTTGGGTGCGTGCTGCGGCGGCGGCTGGATGGGCTGTGGCTGGGCGTGCGGATCGTGGAGACCGAAGCCTATGGGCTGGACGACCCGGCCAGCCACGCCTACCTGGGACGCACGCCGAGCCGTGAGCCGATGTGGATGCCGCCGGGGACGATTTACATGTACCACTCGCGGGCCGGGGCGTCGCTGAACGTGAGCTGCGGGAAGGGGCCGGAGGCGGTGCTGATCAAGGCGGGGGTACCGGTTGTTGACGCGACATCGCCAAAGTCGGCGCTGAATGCGATGCACCGGTTGAATCCGGCGCCGGATGGGCAGTCGCGGCGTCTCGAGGCGCGGTTGTGCGCGGGGCAGACGCTGTTGTGCCGGTCGCTGGGGCTGACGGTGGCCGAATGGTCAGGCCGGCAGTTCGAATCGGATCGGTTCTACATCGAGGCCAGGAAGGCACGGCCACGCATCATCCGAACGTTGCGGCTGGGCATTCGGCCAGATAGGGATGACGGGCGACGGTCGCGTTACGTGGACCGAGGCTTTTCGAGCTCAGCCACGACCAATCCGCTGCGGCGCGGGGCGCGGGCCGGTCGCGATTACTGGGAGATCGAACCCGAGGAGGGTTGAGCCCCGGGCAGCCTAGGCAGGCGGGGCTATGGCGCGCAGTGTTGCGAGTTCGTCGTCCGTGAGCTCCAGGTCGGCGGCGGCGGCGTTGCCGCGGACCTGTTCGGGCGAGCGCGCGCCGGGGATGGCGCTGGTGTTGGCCGGGTGGGCGATGGCGAAGGCCAGGGCGATCTGGGCCATGCTGCGGCCGTCGCCGGACATCGGGCGCAGGGCTTCGGCGGCGGCTCGTCGTTCCTGGAAGCGCTGCTGCGCGTCGCCGCTGTTCCAACCGGTGCGCGTGGCGTCGGTGAATTGGTGGTCGGGAGCGAACTTGCCGGCCAGCACGCCCTGGGCCAGGGGACCGCGGATCAGGACGCCGATGTTGCGTTCCTGGCAGAGCGGCAGGGCATCGGTTTCGTAGGTGCGCTCAAGCACGCTGTAGGGGATCTGCGCGACGTTGCAGCGGCCGTGGCTGTCGAAGAACTCGATTTCGCTCGGGATGAAGGACGACGTGCCGTAGGCGCGAATCTTGCCGGCCTCGAGCAGGCGCTCAAAGGCTTCCAGGAAGACGTCGTGGCGCGGGTGCTCGCGGATGTGGCACTGGTAGAGGTCGATGTAGTCGGTCTGCAGCCGGTGGAGGCTGGCGTCGCAGCAGGCGTAGATGTGCTCGGGCGTGGTGTAGCTGAAGGAGTGACCATCGGGCCGCGCCAGGTTGCCGACCTTGGTGGCGACGAAGACGTGAGGGCGGCGGCCGCCGGCAAGGGCCTTGCCGAGGACCTCTTCGCTGCGGCGCGGGCCGTAGGAGTCGGCGCTATCGAAGAGATTGATGCCGGCCTCGATGGCGGCATGCACGGTGGCGATGCCGTCGGCCTCGGAGATCTCGCCCAACTGTCCGCCCAGCTGCCAGCAGCCAAGCCCGATGGCCGAGACGCGCCAGCCGGTTCGTCCGAATACGCGGTATTGCATGGGTGGTCCTACGGGGTGCGGTTAGGAGTCGGCACCAACCTTACAGCCAGTCCCCGAAGACTTCTGTTGGTCTGCGGCACCCGATTCATTCGTAGTGCGTGGGGCTCGCGTGGCTAGAGCCTGGTGTTGCGGCTGCGCGGGTCCTGGTAGGGGAACGGGTCGTCGCGGCTGCCTTTGCCGCCGTCGTCGCCGCCGCAGGCGGCCAGGACCACGGCGGCCGCCAGGCTGCCGCCGGCAAGAAGCAAGCGACGCCGGGGCAGGCGGCCCGTGTGGCTCAGAGATTGGCTGGATGGCAGCTTTGCGTCGGCGGGCATGGCGTATTGCCTCAGGTGTCGCGGGAAGGCTGCGGCATGGTATCGGAAGCCCAGCGCGCCTGACGGCCTGGTCGCGGCTGCCGAGGCGAGTCGACCTGACGCGGGTTGGGTGCGTGCCGCCGGTTGGGGCATGATGCGCGCGGCTCGTTTCCGGTGAGACCCACGTGCCTACAACCACGCAGCAAGTCGTCTTTCTTGAAGGCGGCGCCGTCGCGATCGAGGACGTCGAGATTCCCGATCCGGCGTCCAATCAGATCCTGATTCGCTCGACCCGGTCGCTGATCAGCGCCGGGACGGAACTGAACATCCTGGAACTTTCCGCCACGGGCCGCGGCGAGCCCGGGTACTCGATGGTGGGCGAGGTCGCCCAGGTTGGCAGGAACGTCGAGGGCTACGCGGAAGGCGACCGGGTGCTGACGTATCTGAAACACCAGGGCGCCGGACTCATCACCATCGACCCGGATCTGCCGGATGAGCCAACCTACGCCGGCCACATCCCGGACGATGTCAGCGACGAGGACGCGAGCTTCGTGGTGCTGGGCGACGTGGCGCTGCACGGCGTTCGGCGGGCGGGG
This sequence comes from Chloroflexota bacterium, assembly GCA_011523785.1. Lineage (GTDB taxonomy): Bacteria > Chloroflexota > UBA11872 > UBA11872 > UBA11872 > UBA11872. Next base: position 10,453 of record WTFW01000162.1, read on the forward strand.
CCGGGGCTGGGGGACTCCGTGGCGGTCTTTGGCCAGGGCGGCCTGGGGCAGATGGTGACGCAGTTTGCGCGGATGGCCGGGGCGTACCCGGTGATTGCCATAGACCTGCTGGACGAACGGCTGGAGCTGGCGCGCTGGTCGGGGGCTACACACACGGTCAATGCGCAGCGCGAGGACGCCGTGGCGGCCGTTCAGGACATCACCGGTGGCGGAGCGCGGGTGGTGTTCATGGTGACGCGCACACCGAAGATCCTGCCGGACTGTATGCGGGCGGCCGCGGCGGGCGGCACGATATCCATGACAGGCAGCCCGCCGGGCACGGTGGAGATTGGCCTGCAGGTGGAACTGCTGCGCAAGGAACTGTCGATTATCGGCACATACCAGTCGATGTACCCGCGCGAGCCGTATCACATGTTCCAGTGGACGCGGGCGGCCAACCGGCAGTACATCCTGGACGCGATGGCGCGCGGGGAGTTCCGGGTCGACCGGCTGATCTCGCACCGCGAGCCGTATACGAAGGCGGCGGACCTGTACGCCATGATCGAGCGTGGCCCGTCTGGCTGGCTGTCGATCATCTTGCAGTGGGACCAGGCCTGAGCAGGCTGGCGCCGAGACCGCCACCGCGGGCGAGTGGCTGACTGAACGACGCGCCCCTGCCTCCGCGATGCTCCCGCAGGCGTCCGCAATCGTCTCCGAGCGTAGGTCTATGATGGTCCGGGTTAGTACGGACCAGAAAAATGACGGGTCATGGGACCGAATTCGGTAAACAAGCTGGAGGCGCTGGGGCTCGTCGTAGGCCCGGTGCTGGCGTTGGTCTTCTTCGCGATCGAGCCGGGGGGAATGTTCGTCCAACCCGCGGACTCGACCGACCCCGCGGCGACCATCACGTCCGTGGCTTCAAACCCGGGTATTGCTCGGGTTACGGCTCTCATGGTGCCGCTTGGCCTGATCCTGATGTTGTACGGGCTGTCCGGCATCAGCCGGGTGATGCGGCCGGACACCATGGCCGCCGCCTTGTCACGGCTGGGCATCCTGTTTATGAACGTCGGCGCCTTTGGCTGGATTCTCACCTCCGGGCTGACCTTCATACTGACCAAGACCCAGCTCGACGCGGCACCGGGGCTTGAGTCGGCCATCCCCATCTACATGGTGGATTCGGGGCTGAGCATGTTGTCGAGTTTGGCCGTCGCGTCTGGGTTCATGGCCTTCAACCTGGGGCTGTCAGCCATCTACCCTCCCGGATCGCTCAGGATCACGGCCCTGGCGATTGCCGCCGTCTCGGTCGTCTGCCTGATCGCGGTCATCATCGGAAACTCCATCCCCGACCGGACCATGATCACGGTGTCCAGGATCTGCTACTTCCCCTGGGTGGCCTGGAGCGTCGTGCTTGGCGTGCGGTTTCTCAAGGGACGCAGTCTTTAGCGCGATTACGGGCGGGACCACCCCAAGGTGAGACCCGCGCGAAGACGGCGGACCTGTGTGCCATGATTCGACGCGGCCCGGCGGGGTGGCTGTCGATCATCCTGCGGTGGGACGACGCGTAAGGAGGTTTCGGGTGGCACTGCCGACGTTTTACTTCAAGAGCACCTGAACGAGCTGCCGGAAGGCCCGTGCGGCCTTGAACGCGACCGGGGTGGACTACGAACCGCGCGACTATGCGCGCAAGCCTCTGACCGCGGACGACATTCGAGCGATTGCCGGACCGCATGCGGTGCGGGAGGTCATCAACCCGCGCAGCCCGACGTTTCGCAAGCTGGGGCTCGAGCGGGACTCGATTGATGACGCGCAGGCGCTGGAGCTGATGCTGGACAACCAGAACCTGGTGCGGCGTCCCACGCTGGCCGCGGGCGATGTTCGAATCTTCGGCTTCGACGCGGATGCTTACGAGGAATTGGCCGGCGGCGAGACCTAGGCCTCACGTCGGATATCCTCACGTCCTGGCAGCAACTCTCTGGAGGTCGCCGTGGCTTTGACCCAGGCGCAGCTTGACGAACTTCGCGAGATCGACACGCCCACGATTCTGAACGCCATCGAGACGTTCGGCGTCCGCCCCAACACACTGGGATTCACCGGAACCAACATCCGCTACCTGGCCCCGGACATGGGCGTGATGCTGGGCTACGCGGTCACCGCGCTGGGCGACACGATGAGCGAGGACGCTCCGAAGAGCCCGGATGGCATGTTCCAGATGTGGGAAGCGGTGGACGAAACGCCGAACCCGGTGGTGCTGGTGATCAAGGACTTCGGCGACGACCCGACGCACTCGGTGCACGCGGGCGACGGCATGGCCACGCTGGCGCACGTGCTGGGAGCGGACGGGATCGTGACCGACGCCGCGCTGCGCGACCTGGAGGGAGTCAAGGGCGCCGGCATCAAGCCGTTTGCTCGCGGGTTGGCGCCATCGCACGCCAACAACCGCATCATCCGCGCCCAGGTCCCCGTCGCGATCGACGGCATGGACGTGAACCCCGGCGACCTGGTACACGGCGACGAGAACGGCGTCTGCACGATTCCGATGGAGATTGCCGACAAGGTGGCGGCGGCCGCGCACAAGATCCTGGAAGGCGAGGAAGCCACGCGGCTGAGCTACCTGGAACCGGGCTTCAACCTGGACGACTACGCGAAGTCCCGGGGCCTGACGCGCAAGGATCCGTCGCGCGGGTTCTAGGCCGCTCCGGTCAGAAGCGAAGAGTCGCCCCGCGTTTCCTGGTCGGAGACGCGGGGCGACTTCGTTCCAATGTCAGCGGAGTGCCCAGGGCGGATGAGGTTGGACGGCCGGCGACCTATCGCTTGCTCGGAAAGTCGTCCCTGGTGACGACCGGGTAGGTTTTTTCGGCACTGAGCGGGGTGGGCTGCTTGGCCAGGTCGCCCGAGGCCGTGCGGTTACGCAGCAGGTGGATGGCCAGCAGCGTGTAAAGCCCGTCTTCGGAGTTCTGGCGGCCGCCCAGTTCAAAGTACTTGGGTGACATGATGGACATGTCCTCCAGCGGAATGTCGGTGGTTGTGCGTTCCTGTTGGCGGAAGCGGCCGGCGAAAACCTCGCAGATCATGGCGTTGCCGCTGGGCATGCGGGCGCGTCCGTAGGCGCGGCAGACGAACGGCCGCACGGGGTAGACCTCGCAGCGGTTGTCGGGTCCGAGCATGGGACAGCGGGTGGACTCGGTGCTGAAGCCCTGGCCGACGGCGCGAACGAACGCTTTCGGCTGCTTGTTGCGCATCTTGAGCCAGCGGCTAAGCGGATTGCCGTACTGCTGTACCTGGTCCGTGACGCGCTTGAAAATCGCGAGGCGCTGTTCCCTGGTCAGGTTCTCGCGCATCCAGTCGTGGATCAGGGCCCACTCCTGCTCGCCGGCCAGCACCTGGTGCATGCAGCAACGCGCGCAGCCCTTCTGGCACTCCAGGATTGGGTTGTCGCGGACCACGACTGTCGACCAGCCTTCCATGGCTTCGTACAGGTCGGGCAGGCTGGCGGCCGATTTGGCCATGCGCGAATAGAAGGCGTGGAGGTCCACGGTCTCGGGCGAGGGTTTGTCAGCCAACGTTTCGGGTCCCGTCAGGTACTAACGAAAGTATGGCAACTTCGCGGGCCTCTGTACGACTGATGTATCGGCACGGTTGACGCGACGTCAGTTGACCGGCGTGTACGAACCCCAGTCCGGACGCCGACCGTCCACGTCGTCAATCTCGTAGACCTTGGCCATGTCCCAGCTGGCGAGCGCCTGCCCGGCGTAACGCGCCACGTCCGGATCGGCCGCCAGCGCCGCCACGACCCGACCGAGCAAGCGTGGGGTTTCCGAGACGGCGAAGTCGACGTCCTGCTCGATGGCGTCGCGCCAGGTCAATTCGGTGACGCCAAAGCCGTCCAGCATGGCTTCCGATCGAAGATACCCGGGCGTGACGGCCAGGGCCGTGATGCGGGTGGGCTGGGAGTCTTTACGCAATTCCTGGTCGAGCGCAAGTGCGAGTCGCATAACCGACGTCTTAACGAGGTCGTAGTAGAAGTGGCCCCGGTAGTTCAAGTTGTTCCCGTCGGTGACCTCCACGATCAGGCCGGCGCCGCGTTCGAGCATGAGCGGGAGGGCGTAGCGGCTGGTGATGATGTGCGAGTGGATGGCCTGCCGGAGCATCCGCAGCCCGTTCTCGAGCGACAGCTCCCAGAAGCGTCGGCCCCAGGCCGTCAGATCGTCGCCACCCCAGACGTCGTTGACCAGGATGTCCAGCCGGCCGCCCTGATCCCGCTGGATGCGGGCCATGAGGGATTCGACCTGCGCCGGTTCGGTGTGGTCGACTTGCACCGCAATTCCCGATCCACCGGCGGCGTCGACCAGTTCGGCCGTTTCTTCGATGGTTTCCGGCCGGTTCATCGGCGACTGCTGGGTACGGGTGGTGCGGCCGGTGCAGTAGACGGTGGCGCCAGCGGCGCCAAGCTCGACGGCGATGCCACGCCCGCAGCCGCGAGTGGCGCCGGCAACCAGGGCAACCTGGCCATGCAGTGGGGGTGTGTGGTTCGGTGTCATGCGTCAGCCAGCCGTGGGTGTTGTTGGGTGTGCCCGCAGGGCAGTGCGAAACGCACGGCGAAGGACGTGCGACGGAGAAGTGAAGATAGCGCGGACGCGGCGTCAGGTTTCCCGGCAACGGGCTATCTTCCCCCCGGGTTGCCCCGGCAGTATTGTCGCTGCTGACGAACTTAACGACTGTGTTCGGGATGGGAACAGGTGTGGCCTCATCGCATAGGTCACCGGGAAACCTGACGCCGCGTCACGCAAAGCTGCAATGTTGCCGATCTAACAGCTACCAAGCCCTCGACCGTTAGTACGGCTCTGCTGAGCGGCTCACACCGCTTACACATGCCGCCTATCAACCAGCTGATCTCGCTGGGGTCTTACCTGGTTAGCCCAGTGGGAGGCCTAGTTTTGAGGCTGGCTTCGCGCTTAGATGCTTTCAGCGCTTATCCAAACCGGACATAGCTACCGAGCGATGCCGCAGGCGCGACAACTCGTGCACTAGCGGTCCGTCCATCCGGCTCCTCTCGTACTTCGGACAGACCCTCTCAAGCCTCCTACACCTGCGGCGGATAGAGTCCGAACTGTCTCACGACGTTCTGAACCCAGCTCGCGTGCCACTTTAATGGGCGGACAGCCCAACCCTTGGGACCTTCTTCAGCCCCAGGATGTGACGAGCCGACATCGAGGTGCCGAACTGCGCCGTCTATGTGAACTATTGGGCGCAACTAGCCTGTTATCCCCGGGGTAACTTTTATCCGCTGACCACGGCCCTTCCACTCGGAACCGCAGGGTCGCTAAGCCCGACTTTCGTCTCTGCTCGACGTGTATGTCTCGCAGTCAAGCTCCCTTGTACCTTTGCACTCTACGGCTGATTGCCATCCAGCCTGAGGGAACCTTTGGGCGCCTCCGTTACATTTTGGGAGGCGACCGCCCCAGTCAAACTGCCCACCTGAGACTGTTCCCGCGCCGGATCACGGTCACGGGTTAGGGCCGCAGCTGCGCACGGGTGGTATCCCAAGGGTGACTCCACCGAAGCTAGCGCCCCGGATTCACTGTCTCCCACCTATCCTTCACATGCGCAGACGCGACTCAATCCCAGGATGCAGTAAAGCTCCACGGGGTCTTTTTGTCCTGCCGCAGGACGCCCGCATCTTCACGGGCATTGCAATTTCGCCGGGTGGTCTGCCGAGACAGTGCTCAATTCGTTACACCATTCGTGCGGGTCGGAAGTTACCCGACAAGGAATTTCGCTACCTTAGGACCGTTAGAGTTACGGCCGCCGTTCACCGGGGCTTCGGTTCCGAGCGTTAACCCGTCGCCTTAACCTTCCGGCACTGGGCAGGTGTCAGCCCCTATACATCACCTTTCGGTTTCGCAGGGACCTGTGTTTTTGATAAACAGTCGATTGAGCCTGTGCACTGCGACCTCCTCGAGCTCAGGTGCGCGCAGCACCATCACTCTACCGAGGCACCCCTTCTCCCGAAGTTACGGGGCTAATTTGCCGAGTTCCTTAGCAGACCGTGTCCCGATCCCCTTCCGGTTCTCGCCGGTGTCTACCAGTGTCGGTTTGCGGTACGGGCACCAGGCCAACTCGCTACGAGGCTTTTCTTGCCGGGTCGGGTTCATCGAGTTGCTCGCGGTTGCCCTTGAGCTTCCCATCACGCCTCGAAACTAGCACCGTGGATTTTCCTGCGGTGCCTTCCTACGCGCTTGGACGTGCATAGCCATCAGCACGCTCAACGTACCGTCCCGGGTCCCCCCTTCGCTGTTAACGTTGGCCAGGTGGTACAGGAATATAAACCTGTTGTCCATCGCCTACGCCTTTCGGCCTCGGCTTAGGCCCGACTAACCCTGAGCGGAGTATCCTTGCTCAGGAAACCTTAGACATTCGGGGTGCAGGATTCTCACCTGCATTGACGCTACTCATACCGGCATTCGCACTTGTACACGCTCCAGCCATGCTCACGCTTGACCTTCGCGGCCTGTACAACGCTCCCCTACCACTCGCGCAAGCGCGCGAGTCCGTGGCTTCGGTGTCCTGCTTGAGCCCCGTTACATCTTCGGCGCGGGGTTCCTAAACCAGTGAGCAGTTACGCACTCTTTCAATGATGGCTGCTTCTAAGCCAACATCCTGGCTGTCTCTGCAACCCCACTTCCTTTCCCACTTAGCAGGAACTTCGGGACCTTAGCCGACGGTCTGGGTTGTTTCCCTCTTGACCATGGAGATTAGCCCCCACAGTCTGACTGCTGGGCGCGTGCCGTGGCATTCGGAGTTTGACAGAAATTGGTATCCGTTGGGACCCGCATTCAACCAGTGCTCTACCTCCACGACACCAAAGCCCAACGCTAGCCCGAGAGCTATTTCGGGGAGAACCAGCTATCTCCAGGTTCGTTTAGCATTTCACCTCTACCCGCAACTCATCCCCCAGAATTGCAACTCTGGTGGGTTCGGACCTCCACGGAATGTTACTTACGCTTCATCCTGGCCACGGGTAGCTCACCTGGTTTCGGGTCTACTCCACGCGACTGGTCGCCCTGTTCAGACTCGGTTTCCCTACGGCTCCGGACCAAAGACCCTTAGCCTTGCCGCGTAGCGTAACTCGCCGGTTCATACTCCAAAAGGCACGCCATCACGCATTCCGTCATGTTGAGACGCGAGCTCACGCTTTGCTGCGCGGGCAGTGGTCCGAAGACCCCCGTCTGCGCCTCGCCACGCAAGCTGCGTCTCTAGTCGGCATAGCGCTCTGACTGTCTGTAGGCGCTTGGTTTCAGGTTCTATTTCACTCCCCTTCCGGGGTGCTTTTCGCCTTTCCCTCACGGTACTTGTTCACTATCGGTCGCCAGAAATATTTAGCCTTGGAGGGTGGGCCCCCCAGGTTCCCACAGGGTTACACGTGTCCCGTGGTACTCAGGAACTCCGATCGCAGGCCGCTTCACTTTCGCCTACCGGGCTCTCACCGTCTGTGGCGGGGTGTTCCAACCCCTTCGGCTAGTGAGCGGCTTGGTAACTGCGTGACACTCCCACGAGTGTCCATCGGCTCCTACAACCCCGCGGTTGCAACGGCGTGGGCCTTACACAACGGCGGTTTGGGCTGTTCCCCTTTCGCTCGCCACTACTCAGGGAATCTCGGTTGATTTCGTTTCCTCGGGGTACTTAGATGTTTCAGTTCCCCCGGTACCCTCCTGGGGCCTACTACAGCTCAAAGAGCCTTCAGCCCGAGGTGACGGGGCATTACCCCCGCCAGGTTTCCCAATTCGGGTATCCACGGATCAAAGCCTGCTCGCGGCTCCCCGTGGCTTTTCGCAGCCTGCTACGCCCTTCTTCGGTTTCTGACGCCAAGGCATCCGCCAAGCGCCCGTTATAGCTTGATCTCCGTTAGACCGGCAAAACTGCAGCTTTACGCATTTCGCGTAAATCTTCACTTGTCAAGGTTCGCAGCCGAAACGCCTGAGCGCATGACTGAGGGCCGCTCGCGGATTGCTCCGCGGGGCAACGACCCATCATAAGCGAACGGCCCCGGCCGGTCAACGAATTTGTTGGGCTGACGGCGTCCAGCGGCCGCGGCGCCGGCGCGGCCGGTCCCTCACGGTCGGGTGGCGCGGATCCGGGTGGCGCTTCCCGCGCGCCGCCCTACACGCACCGAGGCCCGGCGCTTGCGCGCCGGGCCTCGGAAGCTGCGACCGCGCGGCGGCCGCAATCGAAGGCTCGCTTACAGAGCGGCGAAGCCGAACTTCTGGCGCGCCGCGTTGAGCTGGTCGCGCTGCGAGTCCAGGGTGCTGGAAACCCAGCCTTCTGCACTGGCAATCGCTTCGTCCACCGTCACGTCGCCCAGGTAGGCCGCGGAGATGAACGCATTGCGCCACTCGTTCATTTCCCACCAGTTGGGCAGCGCCATCATGAGGTGACGGCTTTCCGGCGCCTCGGCGTAGCGCTGCAGCCACTCCATGCCGTCGGGCGGCGGGTTGGTGGCGCTGGCGTCGTTGAACGCCGTCTTGATCATGGGCAGGTGCCCGCGGTCGATCGCCACGCGACCCTGGTAGATGGCGCTGCCGAGGAACACCGCCAGGTCAACCGCCTGCTCCGTCGTGCCCAGGCGAATGGAGCCGTTGGTCACGAGGTTCGGCTGGTCGTTCCAGGAGTGCACCTCAACGCCGCTCGGGCCGATGGGCATGGGGCCCAGCGACCAGGAGAAACGGTCCTTGATGCGCGGTACGTGGAAGCCGGACGAATAGACTCCGGATCCAAGCCACGACCAGACCTTGCCGGAGGCGAACGGGTTGCCGAACTCGCCGGACACCCGCTTGCTCTCGCCGTCGGGGAACGACACACCCGTGTCGTGGATCATCCCAACGGAGAACTTCAGGCCCCAGTCGCCGCCGTTGTCGAACACGGCCAGACCGGTTTCGTCGGCGTTCCGGTAGGACAGACCGCCGGAACCGAAGCACATCGGCGCCCACTGGAACTCGTAGTCGTTGCGAGCCCAGGAGCCCCACTCGTCGGTGTCCGGGTTGGTGGCCTTGCGGGCCGACTCCAGGTAGTCCTCGGCGTAGGTCCAGCCTTCGCTTGGGAATTCGATCCCGGCCTTCTCGCCCAGGTCCACGTTCATCAGGATGCCGCCGGTCGCGCCCTGGAAGGGCATGCCGAACTGGTCGCCCTCAATGACGGTCGGAACCGAGCCGCCCGAGGCGTGCGCACTGTCGAAGTTGACCGTGTAAAGGTCCGGGATGAAGTAGTACTCGTCGACGTTGTAGTCGTCGCGCTTGGCCAGCGCGTCGTTGATCTGGGTGAAGCCGCCGTCGGCGACGAAGGCGCCCAGCATCCCGCCGTCCAGCATCGCCACTTCCGCCTGCGTCCCGGCCGCCATCTGCAGCGGGAAGGTCTCGCGGTAGTCGGCCGGCTGGGGCTCGAAGCGAATGTTGATGTTCGGGCGCGACTTCGCGTACTCGCGCAGACCCCACTGCATGGCCGCGCCGCGCGGGCCGGACGTGTGGTCGCTGACGTAGCGCACCGTGACCGACTGGGGCTGCGGGGCTGCCGTCATGGCCGGAGCTGGCGCCTCGGTCATGGCCGGTGCGGCCGTCGCCGCCGGAGCTGCCGTCGCCTGGGCGACGGGGGCGGGGTCAGGTTCGGATTCGCCGCAGGCGGCCAGGATGGCCGTGGCTCCGACGCCCATCGCGCCGGCGCCAGCCGCACGGAGCGCCGCGCGACGACTCAAGGCTTTTGTCATGAATCCCTCCACTTCTCTGTTACTGACACACCGCGGGGGCAGAGAAAACCCCGAGACGCGGACGGCGAATGGTAACGAACTGAGAGGTGGTGTGAAGTGGAATTATTTGGCCTCGTAACGGGTGGGCTTGACGAGCAGCGGAGATGAACGAGTGGCGCCACTCGTTCATCTCCCTCCAGTTGGGGAGCATCATCATCAGCTGGCGGCTTTCCGGCGCCTCGGCGTAGCGCCGCAGCCACGCCATGCCCTCCGGCGGCGGTTGCGCAGCCACGGCGGCGTCGAAGTCGGCCCGATTCACGGCCATAGGTCCACGGTCAATCGCTACGCGCCCCCGGGTAGACCAAGCCGCCGAAAACGTGGGTGAGGTCCGCCAACGCCGGCCATTGCCGCCGGCCAACCCCCGTCGGTTCGAGATCAGCGCGTCCGCAAGGGGCCTGTCGCCGCACCGGGACAGCGCGCGTACACTTTCGGCATCTCCCGGACGGCCCGACGTTGGCGAAGGACACGCCGCAATGAACCTGACTCCAGCTGAGGCGATCCAGAAACGCGATCAGCTCGTAGACGACGGCTACACGGTGATTCCGAACGTCGTTGCCGAGCCGATGCTGGAGGATCTGCGCGCCTGGAGCGAGGACTACTTCGCCAATCACGAGGTCGACCCGAAGTACCGCTACCAGGGCAGCGATATCCAGGTGATCTCGCCCGATCGCTGGGACGAGCGGCCGCGCGAGCTATCGGAGCGCGTGTTCCCGGACCCCATCGCCCAGCAGTTTCTTGATTACCCGGACTTGCGCGCCGCCTGCGAGGCCATTCAGTTGGAGGACCTGACGTCCACCGGCGGCATCATCATTCTCTCCAAGCCGCCTAAGGGACCGCCGCTGTACTGGCACCAGGACTTTATGAACTGGGAGAGCCCGGAAGCGGCGACGCCCTGGCCGACCAAGGTCTTTCTCTCGGTCTATCTGACCGACACCACGTTGGCGAACGGTTGCCTGCAGGTGATTCCGGGAACGCACACCAGGCGAATCGAGCTGCACGACACGCTGCCGGACGCTCACGAGGCCGATATCCAGGCCGTTGACGACTACCAAGACCACGCGGCATTTGTGGAACACCCGGACGAGGTCGACCTTCCGGTGAGCGCCGGCGATCTGGTGATCGCCGATGCCCGGGTTATGCACGCGGCGCGGGCCAACACGACCGACATGCGGCGCACGCTGGTGCTGGCCTGGCACGACGTCTTCCCGTTCCCCAACGCGCCGACCTGGTGGACACGACCCATCCCCAAGGTGATCCGCGAGGCCGACCTGGCCGCAACCTACGAGCGCCGGCGAACGCCAACGGCCTACATCCGGTAGTTTGGTCTCCGGGTCCGGCCAGAGAAGTCAGCCTGCGGGCGCCGGCGCGACACGTCGGGGGTCGCGATACGGTTGCGGCGCTCAGTCGGGCACCCTGCCGCTGAGCTTTCCCGCCGCAATGGCAGATCAGTCGCGCAACGATCAGGGCGGCGGCACACTGACGCCAGGCACGCACGCGTGGCGGCGCCACGACACCTTGGCGCAACCTCCGAGGCCGGCTGCGCGGCTGGCCCGATACGACCGGCGCGATTATCGCTGCCACACCTATCCGCGGCTGAACGGACCAGCGGGCAGGGTTCCGATAGGCTCAGACGACTGGCTCGGCAACTGGCCTCAGATGGCCACTAACTGTCACCCTGCTGGGTCGGACCGACTGATCGCTGACGCTGCCCCGAGTCGACTCCAGATCGGTAGCGCTCCCGGGCCGGATGGCTCGTCTTCGAAGAAATCGCGAAGGAGGAGCCGGTACGCTTCGCGAAGTTTCCGATGCCGTGACCGGTCAGGCTTGACGTCAACTGGCTCGCCGAGATCAGCACCCTACTAGCCGCAGCCGGCGCCGATGAGCAGGCGACAAATGTCGTCGGCCACTAGACCTGCACTGTCGGTTCGAAGCCGGGCATTCCGGCTCCCACGCGCGCTTGGGCTCCGGGCACCTCCCGACTGGCTCTGGAAGCTTGCGGCCGCCGTGCTTCTTTACGCGGGCGCTTCGCTGAGCACGTACCGACCCATTGGGGATGGCCGCATTCACTTCGCCACCATCGACAACTTTCTGTTTCTCTACACGCTTGAGTGGGAGCGCACCAGCCTGTTCACCGAGCCGCATCGGTTCTTCGAGGGCTTGGGCTTCTTCGGCATGGGTGACTCGCTGTTCTATACGCACCTTCTGCTTGGGGGTCTGCCGATCTATGCGGTCATCGCCGCATTCTTCGGGCCAACGGTCGGACTCAACGTCCTGGTAATCGTTGGCCCGGTCCTGAACGCCACCGCCGCCGCAATCGCGGCCTGGCTATGGCTCGGCCGCTGGTGGCCGGCGGTCGTGGCCGGCTTCGTCTTCGGCTTCGCACCGGCTCAACAGGCGGTTTCCGGGTTCCTTCACATGCAGATGTTCTGGTGGACCCCATTGGCCGCCGCGTTTTGGTTCTGGTCTCTCAGACGTCCTGCCTGGTGGAAGATCAGCGGAGCATGGCTGTGTGTCTACATTCAGTTCGCCACAGGGGTGTATCTGGGGTTCATTGCCCTGATCACGCTGCTCGCACTGATGGCCGCAACCCTGCCTGGACGCGGTCTTCGCAGCCTGAACCTGCGGCTCGTAACCACATCGGTGGTCGGCATCCTGGTCGCAGCGCTTCCGTTTCTGCCCTTGCTGGTGGGCTACGTTAGGTTCTGGCTGGACAACCAGGATGTACGGACGCTCAATGAAGCGAAGCACCTGAGTGAAGGCCTGCCCGGGTATCTCGCTTCGGCCACCGAGTCGCAACTCTGGTATCAGGCGGTCTCGGAGAGGTTTCCGGACTTTCCACCTCCGGTAGCCAACCTGGTACCCACCGTTCTTTCTGTAGTTGGCCTCGTCGTGGGGATCACCTGCGTGCGGCTCCGATCCCCTGTCCTTGGACTGGCGGGCGCCGGTCTCCTGACGTTCGTGTTGTCCCTGGGCCCAGAGCTCTGGTGGAACGGCCAGTTGACGGGTCATGCCCTCCCGTTCGCAACTGCCCACGCGTTGATTCCCGGATTCGCCTCACTTCGCATAGCTGGACTGCTGGCCGTTGGGACGCTGCTTCCCATTGCCCTGCTGGCAGCAATCGCGGTCGATCGATTCTGTCGCCTGCCCTGGGCA
>WTFW01000061.1 GCA_011523785.1 Chloroflexota bacterium
CGCTGCTGCTGACCGCCGGAGAGTTCGGCGGGGTATTTCTGCGCCTGCTCCGGAATGCCGACCCGTTCCAGGAGCCGCATGGCCAATGCCTCGGCTTCGCTGCGGGGCAGATGCCGAACGCGCTGCGGCGCCAGGGTGATGTTGCCAAGCACCGTGATGTGGGGGAAGAGGTTGAACTGCTGGAAGACCATGCCGACCTCACGGCGAATGGCGTCCAGGTTGCGCACGTCGTTGGTCATCTCGATGCCGTCGATGACGATGCGGCCCTGTTGATGCTCTTCCAGGCGGTTGATCATGCGGATGAAGGTGGATTTGCCGGATCCCGAGGGACCGAAGATCACGACCACTTCGCCGCGCTTGACGCGCATGCTGACGTCGCGCACGGCGCAGAAGTCGCCGAACCACTTGTGGACGTTCTCGCAGACGACGATGTCGTCACGCTCTTCGAGCGGGCGGGCGAGGATTTCGGCCTTGTCCGCAGGGATGTCGACGGCCGCTTGAACTCCGTTGGTTTCCGCCATGACTGAACTCCTCCGCGGTCCGGGTTAGCGCCGACCGACGCCCAGGACGCCCTCGATGCGCCGGCTGATGAACGACATGCTGAAGCAGAAGACCCAGAAGACCAGGGCGATGAAGAGGTAGACCTCGCGCCCGTTGTCGATGAACTCCTGGTTGCCCTGAACGCTGACGCGGCCCATCTCCACCAGGTCCAGCATGCCGATGAAGTAGACGAGACTGGTGTCCTTAAAGAGGCTGATGAACTGGCCGACGATGGCGGGAATGATGTTGCGCAGGCCCTGGGGGAGCGTGATGAGGACGGTGTTCTGCCAGTCGCGCAGCCCCAGGGCGCGGGCCGCCTCGGCCTGGCCGGGGTGCACCGCGGCCATGCCGCCGCGCACGTTCTCGGCCATGTAGGCCGACGAGAAGATGGTGATGGTGATGCCCGCCAGGTAAACGCGATCGATGTTCAGGTCTTCCGGAAACGTGAGCGGGAGGATGTGGCGGGACATGAAGAGCAGGGTGATGAGAGGTACACCGCGAATCACTTCGATGAAGACCACGCAGGCGACCTTGAGGATGGGCAGGCTGCTGCGCCGCCCCAGCGCCAACCCGATGCCGATGGGCAGCGAGCAGACGATGCCGAAGAAGGCCAGCAGCAGGTTGATCATCAGACCGCCGAGGTCCTGCGGATTGACCGGATCGAGGCCCGGCACGCCGGCGATGCCGAGGATCAGGATCATGGTGAGGACCAGGGCAACGAGCGCGGCGATGACTTTGCGCCTGGGCGTGGAGAAAATGGCGGCGCGCTCGAGGGCGGGGGACAGCGCGCTGCCGGCCATTGCTTCCAGGCGTCCGGGGCTGGCGTCTGCGGGGCGCGGGGTCAGAAGGTAGCCGAGGCCGATGAACGGGAGGTTGAGGAGCAGCAGAGCCCGGTGGTCGGGCGCCATTTCATGCGGAAACACACCCACGAACAACATGACCGCGCCAAAGCCGAAGGCGAAGCGGCGCGCGGCATTGGGCCAGGCGCGCCAGGCCATGCCCAGCAGCACGCTGATCAGCAGCAGGCAGACGCACAGGCGCCAATAGCCCTCGTAGGGATAGAGACCCACGATGTAGAGGGGGGCGCGGCTGATGATGACGGTCCAGTCGGCCTCGACGAAGACCCAACTGCCCAGGTTGAAGACGAACCAGGCGAGCACGACCGCCAACACAACCGTGACGGCGCCGTTGCCCCGGGAACTGAAGAGGTTCTGCCGCAGCCAGCCAAGGAGTCCGACGGTGGTGGCCGGGGGAAGCGGGGCGGGAGCGGCGCGGGCGGTCATTTGCAAACCCTCAGGCGCCCTTGAAGCGAATCATGCGGTTGTAGAGGTTGCCGAGGAGGGAGTAGAGGAGGCTCATGGACAGGTAGCTGACCATGACAATCATGAAGAGCGAGATGGCAGGCGCGATCTGCGTCATGGTGTTGGCCACGCTGACCAGGTCGGGGTAACCGATGGCGGCGGCGAGACTGGAGTTCTTGGTGAGATTGAGGAACTGGCTGATGAGCGGCGGGATGATGACGCGCAGGGCCTGGGGGAAGGTGACGTGCCGAAGGGTGAGCATCCCGGAGAGACCGACGGAACGCGCAGCTTCGGTCTGGCCCTTGCCGACGGATTGGATGCCGGCTCGGACGATTTCGGCGATGAATGCCGAGGTGTAGATGACCAGCCCGACCAGCAGGGCCATGAAGCTACCGCTGAGTTGGGCGCCACCCTGCAGGCGGCCGAAACGCCCCTCAATCTGCGGGATGTCAATCGCCAGCGGACCCAGTATCAGAAGGGCTACGAGGCTGAGCCCGACGGCAATGACTGAAGCCGCGAGCAGCGGATAGCTCGGTTGGCCTGTCTCGATTTCGCGACGGCTCAGACGTCTGAAGGCATAGACGGCCAGCGCAACGCCTATGGCGGTGATCAGCGCCCAGGGCCAGAATCCAGCCTGGGCCTCAAACCAGGGCAGGTAGAGGCCGCTGTTGTTGATGAAGATCGCGTCGGCGATGACGTAGCCCTCAACGACCCTGGGCAGCGTGAGCACGATGGTCAGCCAAAAGAGCAGTTGCACGATCAGGGGAATGTTGCGAAAGACTTCGATGTAGGCGAGGGCAATTCGGCTCAGCAGCCAGTTGGGCGACAGGCGGGCCACGCCAACGAGGATGCCGATAGCGGTGGCCAGAATGACGCCAAGCACGGAGGCGCGGACGGTGTTGAGTCCGGCCACGACCAGTCCGTACCAGTACGAATCGGACGGCTGGTAGGGAATTACGGCTTCGCCAATAGGAATCTGGGCGGCGCGGTTGACGAAGGTGAAGCCGAAGGGGATGTCGCGCGCCTCGATTTCGCGGGCAACGTTGAGCAGAAACAGGGCAATCGTGGAGAGCACCACGACCGCGGAAACAACCTGCACAGCCCAGCGCAAGGCAACGACGTTGCGCCAGATGGGGACACCCTGGACGTAGAGCAGTCGCGTCACGTTCGTGTGCAATTACCCTCGACGGTGTCAGCCCGCGTCAGCCTACAGGAAAGGCCTCTTAAGTGCTTCGGGGGGACGCTTTCGCGTCCCCCCGAAACCGTGGCGAGCAAGCTCGCCGGTTGCCGCGTTTAGCGCAGCGGCGGTGCGTAGATCTGGCCACCCTTCGGGCAGTCGGTGCACGGGGCGTTGGCCCAGAGCGCGTTGCGACCACCCTCGCGCGGGAGGTCGATGCCGCCCGGACCGAGGTTGCGGTTGTAGATCTCGCCGTAGTTCCCCACGGCCGTGATCACGTCCTGCATGAAGGTCTCGCTCAGGCCCAGGTCTTCCTGACCGAAGCTGCCCTCGGTGCCCAGGAGTCGCTTGGCCTTCACGTTCTCGCCGGCGGCCATAGCCGCGACGTTGCCGCTATTGATGCCGTAGGCCTCAGCGTAGATAAGGCCAGACACCACGGTCTTGACGATGTCGAACCACTGCTCGTCACCGTGTGGAACGACCGGGCCCAGCGGCTCCTCGGAGATGGTCTCCGGGAGGATCACGTGGTCCTGCGGGTTCGGCAGGGCGCTGCGGAGCGCGGCCAACTGCGAGCGGTCGTTGGTGAAGACGTCGCACTGACCTTCCTGGTAGGCCTCAAGCACCACATCCGTGTCCTCGAACACCTGGGGGTTGTACTCCAGATTGTTCTGACGGAAGAAGTCGGCCATGTTGAGCTCGGTCGTGGTACCGGCGGTCACGCAAACCGCGGCGCCACCCAACTCCATGGCCGAGGAGACTCCGAGGCTCCTGGGAACCATGAAGCCCTGGCCGTCGTAGAAGGTGGTGTGGACGTAGTTGCCCCACTGGGCGTCACGTGAGGTCGTCCAGGTGACGGTGCGAACCAGGAGGTCTACTTCACCGGACTGGATGGTCGGGCCACGCTCAGCGGCGGTGATGTAGTTGATCTGGATCGCTTCGGGGTCGCCCAGCACGGCCGTGGCGACGGCGCGGCACAGGTCAATGTCAAAGCCGACATTGCGACCGGCCGCGTCGAGCGAGCCGTAGCCCGGCACGTCGTTACGGCTGGCACAGATGAGGGTGCCGCGTTCCTTGACTGCGGCGAGACGGTTGACGACTGTGGTGTCCGCCTCTTCTTCTTCACCACAGGCCGCAATTGCGGCGATTGCTAGGGCCAGGGCTACCACGATCAGCCCCAGCCGCAGATGTGTTCTAAACCGCCTCATACACATTCCTCCACTCAGCCGTGCGGCTGTCACCGGCACACGGTTCGTGAGTGTGCCCGATGCTGGTGCCAGGGGCAATTATTTCGGAGCCAATTGGGTTTGGCGCCCTTGAACTTGGCACCGCCACGCGCAGGCACGAGTCCCAGGAGCTAGTCGCCGACTACGCCGGCCAGGGAGCCCTTCTCCACCATGCTGTCCCAGTGACCACGAAACGTGGCATTCCATTCGGACGTGCCGGCGTGCAGCATCATCTCCTCAAAGTGGTGGGGAAACACCACGACGCCGTCGCAGCCGGCGCGCAAGGCCACGTCCGCGGCGATCCAGTTGCGGATGATGCCGCCCAGCACATAGGGCTGGTTGGCGCGGCCGCGGACGACCTGCACGATGTCGCTGACGATGGCGCGTGCGTCGGCGCCGGAGTCGATCAGCGGGCCGACGAACGGGGCAATGTAAGTCGCGCCAACTTGCACGGCCGCCACCGCCTGGCTGGCCGAGAACAGGGTGGTGACCATGGACTCGCGGCCGTTGGCCTTCATGCGGGCGATGGCGCGGAAGCCCTTGGAGGTGCTGGGGATCTTCATGACCACGCGGGGCGAAAGCGCCTGGAACGGCGCTGATGCGTTGACGATGTCCTCAGTGGTATCGCCGTCGACTTCGACGACCACCGGGCCGTCGTTGTCGAGTTCGAGGTAGCGCTCGATGACGCCAAGCATGGGGCCGTAGGTGTCGACCAGTCCGTCCAGAACCAGCGTGTTGGTGACGATTCCCACGGGGTTGAATTCGAGATAGTCCTTGATGACCTCCGGATCGCCCTGAAACCAGATGCCCGCCTGTCCCGGATAGCCCTGCACCATTGGATCGACCTCCCCGCGTCAGCAACCCCGCATCCTACGCCGAATGGTCGACGGCGCGCGCCACGCGGGGTCTGGGCGGATGGTTCTGGTGGCGACCCGGGCTGGACGCCGGACGAAAACTAGCCCCTGGCGGCCACGTCGTCCGGGTGTCCGCTGAAGTCCGGGCCGGTGTAGCCCTCCAGTTCCTCACGCGGCAGGTAGTTGCCATAGCCGTGGTAAACCCCGCGGGGCTGGGCGCACCAGCGGACGGCGTTGGCGATGACGTGCTGGACCTCGGCCTGGTGGTAAATGGGCAGGGTTTCGTGACCGGGGCGGAAGTAGAAGATCTTGCCGTTGCCACGGCGGAAGGTGCAGCCGCTGCGGAAGACCTCGCCGCCCTGGAACCAGCTAATGAAGACCAGTTCGTCGGGCGGCGGGATGTCGAAGTGCTCGCCGTACATCTCGCACTGCGGAATCTCGAAGTACTCGCCCAGGCCGGCGGCGATGGGGTGCGACGGGTCGACGACCCAGATGCGCTCGCGCTCATCGGCCTCGCGCCACTTCAGCCAGCAACTGGTGCCCATGAGGGACGAGAAGATCTTTGACAGGTGACCGGAGTGCAGGACGACGAGGCCCATGCCCTCCCAGACGCGCTTGCGAAGGCGTTCGACGATGGCGTCGTCCACCTCGCCGTGGGCCGTGTGCCCCCACCAGGTCAGCACGTCGGTGGCGGCCAGCACCTCGTCTGTGAGCCCGTGTTCCGGCTCGTCCAGCGTGGCGGTGCGGACCTCCAGGTCGGGGTGCTGCGCCAGGGGCCCGGCGATGGCGCCGTGGATGCCGTCGGGATAGATCGCGGCGATCTCGGGGTTGCGTTTCTCGTGTCGGAATTCGTTCCAGACGGTTATGCGGATGGGGTTTGCCATAGAACGCGCTCCCGAAGAGCTCGATGAAGGCCGTGCTGCTCGCATCCTACGCGCCACGTGCTACCTATGCGCGACTCGCGCTCGCCACGGTTCGTGCGTTTGGTCCGCCGAACGCGCACAATCAGGGCCTTACGCGCTTTGGATCTTCCGCGCATGGCTGACTTTGCAGGTTCGAGCGACGCATCCGTAGACCAAGCCGCCCTGGACGCGCTGGCGGAGCTGGCGACGCCGACGGTCACCGCGGCCCTGGGCAAGCTGGGGTTCGACTTTGCCTACGCGACGGGGATCACTCCGCTTGCACCACCGGAGGGCGGGCGCATGGTGGGACGCGCGCGCACCGTGCGGTTTATCCAGAAGCGCGAGGACCTGGTACGGGCGCAGTACGCCGACCTGGAGAGTTCCCCGCACCGCAGCGCCCTGGAGTCGGTCGAGCCCGGCGAAATCATGGTGATCGACGCGCGCGGGTGCCTGGAAGCCGCCGTCGTGGGTGACATCTTCACGCGGCGGGTGCAGGCGCGCGGGGGACTTGGGATCGTGATCGACGGTGTTTGCCGCGACATCACGGCGATACGCGAGGTCGGCCTGCCGCTCTACGCCCTCGGCGTGCACGGCCAGGGCATCGACCGGCGGTTGATGTCGGTGGGCAGCCAGGAGCCGGTGCAGATTGCCGAAGTGGCCGTGATGCCGGGAGACATCGTGCTGGGGGACGGGGACGGCGTGGTGGTGATACCACCGCACGCCGTGGAGGAAGTGATCGCGGAGGCCTCGACGCACGAGGAGTTGGAAGTCTGGATCCGCGAAGAGATCAGCGCCGGCCGCGGCAGCCTGCACACGCACTATCCGCCGAATGCCGAGGTGCTGGCGGAGTTCGAGGCGTGGCAGGGGGCGCAAGGGCGGGGTCCGCTCGGGCGCGAGTTCCGGCTCTAGGAAGGCGCCAGCCGACATGCGCATTACCGACATCGAGACGTTCGTCTGCAGCTACGCCTTTCCCGAGGCCGACCGCTGGTATGCCGGCGGACGCGGAGAGCGCGAGCCGCTGGCCATGCACTTCAACGCCATCGTGCTGCGGGTGCATACCGACGAGGGCATCACGGGCCTGGGCGAGGTCATGCCGTGGTCCGACATCGACACCCGGATTCGCGCCGTACGCGACGTGGTGCGGCCGCGGCTGGTGGGGCGGAGTCCATTCGACGCGGACAAGCTGACGGTCTTTGGCGCGGACCTGGACGTGAACCTGGCGCTGGCCGCTGCCAACGTGGCGTGTTGGGACATTGTGGGCAAGGCCACCGACACGCCGGTGTACCGGCTGCTGGATACCGAAGGACTGGCCCAGCCGCGGCTGCGTTGCTACGCAAGCGGCGGCGTCGGCTGGGCCTGGTTCGATCGGCCCGAGCAGCTGATCGAAGAGGCGCTGGAGCACCAGTCCGACGGCTACACAGCCATGAAGCTGCGGATTGGGACCTCTTGGGCCCGTTCCAACGTCACGGCGGCTCGCTTCCTGGACTTGCTGTCAGGCCTGCGCGACGCCGTCGGTCTCGAGTTCGAGTTGATGCTGGACGCCAACATGCGATTCAGCCCGGACGAGGCGGATGAGGTGCTGGAACTGGCCCGCGGGCTCCGCGAACTGGACTTCCGCTGGTTCGAAGACCCGATCATGCGAGGCGAGGACGACGCCTCCTACCGCGGCATCACCGCCGAAGCCACCGACGCGGACAGCGTGACCGTTTACCGGCGGCTGCGCGAAGCGTCCGGCATGACGATCTCAGGCGGCGAAACCACGTTCGATCCCCGCGTGGTACGCCGCCTGATCGACAGCGATGCGCTGGACATCGTGAACCTAGACGTGACATGGGTGGGTCTGGACCAGGCGCGGCGCTTCGCCCGCTGGCTCGAAGCGCGCGGCAAGCTCTGCATTCCGCACAGTTGGACCACCGCCATCTCCTTCGCCGCCACCGCCCACTTCGTCGCCGCCATCCCCAACCGCTACACGCTGGAGCACCAGCTGATCAAGAACCGGCTGATGGACGACCTGGTGGTCGATCCGGTGTTGCCGGTGGATGGGTACGTGACGGTGCCGGAGCGGCCGGGGTTGGGGATTGAACTGAACGAGGCAGCGGTGGCTGGGAGTTTTCAGCGGATTGAGGGGGACATTCTGACGAACTTGTGACGATTCACCCGTAGCCTTCGAACAGTCTCTAGTCGTTTGGTCAGCGCACAACTCAACTTTTGTGAAACCAATGCACCGAGGGGCTATCCGTCGGACTCGCCTGCTTCATCCATATCAATAGCTGCATCGGCGGCGTTCAGCGCAAGTGCGCGGGGTTTCAGAACTTCGTGAAATCTCTTTAGGCGCTCATAGATCCACTCCTTGGCTTCCTCGCGCTGAGAATGGTTGCGAAAGTCGAGATCATTCTTGATCTGGACTCGGGCTCCCTTTCGATTTGGAGGACTATGCCAGATCAATTCTTCGCCGATTTCTTCTTCAATGGTTCTGCTGTCGCTCTCGAGCAATGAGAACCAAGCCTTCGCATCATCGCCGTCAAGTGCCAGCTCAACTCGCACAAATGGCGGCGACGTTGAGATTACGCATGCGAATGTCATCCAAGACCTACCGAGTGAACTGTATAGCCAATGCCGAGCACCTGGGTTCTGACATCGAATGCCATCACCGCGCGCCTTCACAAACTCGTCAAACTCAATCCAAAACTCAAGCTGCTGGCGCTGAGTTTCAGAGATCTCACGGCCGCGGCCTGTCGCGACGCGTATTGTCTTAGTCCAGTCATTTGGCTGTGCGACAACATTGAACTTCGGCGCGATCGGCGAACCGCCGATACGCCAGAGCTCAATCTCTAGCCCGAAAAAGTTGACGCTTTGATCTGTCTTCTCGTTTAGCCAGTCGAGCGCCGTCCGGTGTTCATCGGTGAATGGCGCCGCAATCCAGACCACCGTAACCGCGTCGAGACCCGCTGCATATGTCAGCAACTGACCAAGGTGATTGTGATTCGTCCGCTCGAGCTGGTTCTCGATAAGGACTAGTGTGCCTTCCGAGGAGCCATTGGAAGTGTCTCGGCAAACGATGTCGGCGCGATAGGGGCCAACACCTGCCTCTGTCGATTCGACGTCCAACTCGAGTCCGAGCGTTTCGCCAAGCAGCGTGATGTTGTCCGGCTGTGCCAGCCACGGCGTGAAATCCTCTGGCTCGCTTTGCCAAACCTGCCGCAGATCGACCGGCTCCAACCGTGCAAGGTCAATCGCAGCCACTCAGGGACTCCATATGGGTCGAACCATTAGAGCGACACCCAGGTGGCGCCGCTTTGGGAGGATTCGACGGCGCGGTAGATGAATTGCATGCCGCGGAGGCCGTCGTAGGCGGTGGGGAAGTCGTACTCGTCGGTGGGCATGGGGTCGCCGTCAATGTGGCGGCGGATGGCGGTGAGGGCGCCGACGTAAATCTGGGCGAAGGCTTCCAGGTAGCCCTCGGGGTGGCCGGGCGGGATGCGGCCGGCGGCGGAGGCGTGTTCGTCCAGGTAACCCTGGGCGCGGCTGAAGGTCTGGCGGGGTTCGCCGAGGCGCCAGACGTCCAGGTAGTTGGGGTTCTCCTGGCCCCAGCGGATCGCGCCGTGTTCGCCGTAGACGCGCAGGGTGATGCCGTTTTCCTCACCTGTGGCGATCTGGCTGGCGGTCAAGAGGCCCTTGCCGCCGCCTTCCAGGCGCAGGAGGGCGTTGACGTCCTCGTCCAGGGTGCGGTCGGGCAGAAAGGTGCTGAGGTCAACGCACATCTCGCTGACGCGTTCGCCGGTGACGTACTCGAGCAGGTTGAAGGCGTGCGTGCCGATGTCGCCGATGGTGGCGCCAATGCCGGACCTTGCGGGATCCAGCCGCCATTCGGCCTGTCGCATGCCGAGCTTCTCGTGCGGGGTAGCCAGGAAGTCCTGCAGGTACTCCACGATGACCTTGCGTACCTTGCCCATCTGACCCGACCGGAACAGCGCCCGCGCCTGCCGCACCATGGGGTGGCCGGTGTAGTTGTGGGTGAGCGCGAAGACCAGGGCTGACTCCTCGACCATCTTCACGAGTTGCTCGGACTGCTCGAGCGTGTAGGTCATCGGCTTGTCGCAGACGACGTGGATACCGGCTTCCAGGAAGGCGCGGCAGATGTCGAAGTGCGAGACGTTGGGCGTGACGATGCTGACGAAGTCGATGCGCTCGTCGGCCGGCAGCGCGGCCTCGGCGGCGGCCATTTCCTGGTAGGAGTCGTAGACCCGCCCCGAGTCCAGGTATAGCTCGGCGCCGGTCTGCCGGTTCAAGTCCGGGTAGCGCGAGAAGACACCGGCGACCATCTCGGCCTGCTGCTCCATGGCCACGACCATGCGGTGCACGGGACCGATGAAGGAGCCGGGGCCACCGCCAACCATGCCCATACGCAGCTTGCGGTTCCACGCGTCCATTGCGAGATTCCTTTCGGGCAGGCCCTGGCGGCTAGTCCAGGCCCAGCAGGCGGCGGTTGGCGTCGGCGTCCATTTCGCCGCCGGCAAAGTCGTCAAAGGCCACGTCGGCGGCGTCGATCAGGTGCTGTGCGATGAAGGGCGCGCCTTCGGCGGCTCCCTGCTCGGGGCTCTTGACGCAGCATTCCCACTCCAGCACCGCCCAACTGCGGTAGCCGGCCTCGGTGAGAAGGGTGAAGACCTGCGTGAAGTCCACCTGGCCGTCGCCCAGTGAACGGAAGCGTCCGGCGCGACCGGTCCAGCCCTGGTAGCCGCCATAGGCGCCCACACGGCCGTCGGGACGGAATTCGGCGTCCTTGACGTGGAATGCGGTGATCCGGTCCGCGTAGCGGCGAATGAAGTCGAGGTAGTCCAGCTGCTGGAGCACGAAGTGGCTGGGGTCGTAGTTGATGCAGGCGGCCTGGTGGTTGTCGGTGGCATCCAGGAACATCTCGAAGGTGGCGCCGTCGTAGAGATCCGAGCCGGGATGAAGCTCGTAGGCGATGGTGACGCCGTGGTCGCTGGCCATGTCCAGGATCGGGCGCCAGCGGCGGGCCAACTCCTCGAAGGCCGTCTCGATGACCCCGGGCGGCCGCTGCGGCCACGGATAGATCATGTGCCAGGCGAACCCGCCGGACATGACGGGAAGCGCGCTGACGCCCAGGTTGGCGGAGGCCTTGATCGACTTGCCGAGCTGATCCGTGGCCCACTCCGTGACTTCCGAGCCAGAGAGGCCGGGCGGGTGGAAGACTGAGAATCCGTCGGCATAGGCCGGGTGCATGGCCAGCACCTGGCCCTGCAGGTGCGACGCGAGCTCAGTGACCTCAAGCCCCAGGTCGGCCAGTCCGCCCCGGTACTCGTCGGCATATGCCTTTGACTCGGCCACCTTGTCCAGGTCGATCACGCGCGGATCCCAGGTGGGGATCTGCACACCCTTGTAGCCAAGACCGGCTACCCAGCGGCCGATGTTCTCCAGGTTGTCGTAGGGCGGCTCATCGCGCAGAAACTGCGCCAGCAGGATGGCAGGGCCCTTCATCGACGCCATGCGGGCCTCCTTCGGCTCGGGTCCCGCGTCTTCACGCCGTGGTTCGGGTTCGCGGGACGCTTTGCGGCACGGGGTGGCCGCAGTGTGAACAACCCCGGCGTCGGCTTCAAGTGGAGCGCGGTCGTAGAATCGGGCGACCTGCACTTGCGCTGCCGCAAGAAGCCACCGGGAAGCCGCCGTTACGGCCGAGCAAAAGGCCCCCGAAGCGCCCGAACTGTCGGGGAGTCACGAGAAGACCGTCTACGCCCTGCACGGCCAGGAGCTCGCGAGCCGCAGCCGTCGCCTGGGGGCGTTGGCGATCGATGCCGCGATCATCGGTCTGATCGTCTTGATGCTGTTCGTCGGAGCCGTCGTGGGCGAGGACCGGCAAATGCCGGCGGAGTCAGCCGGCCTGCTCACCGTCGCTTTTCTGGTCTTCTATCACATCCTGGCGTGGACCGCGTTCAGCGCTACGCCGGGCAAGATGATGCTGAAGTTGCAAATCGTCGATCGCAACGGCTGGCGTATCGGAATCGTGCAGTCCATTGGGCGCCTGTTCGGCTACGGCGTTTCGACGCTGTGCGTCGGTCTTGGTTTCGCCTGGATCTTCGTCAGTCGCTTCGGTCGCGGTTGGCATGACCATATCGCCGGGACCTACGTCGTTTACCTGGGCCCCGAACAGACCAGATCCCGCGACATGGCGGGCGATCTCTATAAGGACCTGATGGGTGGACCGCCCAGGAAGCGCGATTTCTCAGATCCGGCCCCGGCCAGGACCGCCGGCTATGCGTCGGAGGCCGCCGGGCGGGAACCCGACACGCGTCGGGTGCGAGTCATCGAAGTGGACGATGCCAGGCAGGCAGATGCGGAACGACCAGTCATTGGGGACTATCCGGTTGCCGAATTCGGACGCCGATCGATTGCCTTCGGACTCGACGTCTTCGCATCGCTGGTCGCGTCGCTTGCGGCGCTGTTCGTCCTGTCCATCCGGATTCCGCAAACGCCGGACGGGCTTGTCGGTGAAGATACGGCCAGGCAAGACGCCATCAGGCTCTCCATAGTCCTCGCCCTGGTCTTTGGCTACCTCGTATATCCCGTGATCTCGAACTGGATGTTCAAGTCCACGGCGGGAAAGCGACTCATGCACTTGCAAGTCGTCGATGCCGACGGTCGGAACGTGGGCCTCTCAAGGCTCCTCACCAGACACATCGGCTATTTCGTCTCAGCCCCGCTGCTGCTCATGGGATTCATTTCGGTCCTGTTCGACGACCTGTCGCAGGGCTGGCACGACAAGATTGCCGGCACCTATGTCACCTACACCGGCGACGGACGCGTCAGCGACGGGCGCGAGGCGCGGCGCCCGCGGACCACTGGAAAGGGACGGCGGCGAAGCGACTGGCCGACGGAGTAGCTCCGGGCCCTGTTTGCGATCAGCGATGGCCGCCGGCCGAGGGCCGGCACCTGACGACAGTTCGATTGACGTCTCGAGTCCGTGACTTCCGGCCGAAATCGTGCGCGGCGTTCGAGCCGACACCAGGCACGGCCGTCCGGGGCGCCGGGCGGTATAATTTGATCCCGCAGTAGCGGCGCGCACCCTGACCGGAGGCGACCCGTGGCTACGCAAGCAGACCGGCCGTCAGCAGAATCGGGAGGCGGCGAAGCCGGCGCGACCGACGAGCGATTGATCGGCGGCTATCCCCTGGCTCGCTTCCGAACCCGCTTCGACGCAAATCTGCTCGATCTATGCGTGCTGCTTCTCGTGATGATGCTGGCCAGTCTGGCGTTCAGCCTCGATCACTCCCGCCTCCTGGAATCAGAATTCGCCATCTACATCGTTCCCTACTACCTCTACTACGCCATCATCTATTTCGCCGTGTTCTGGTGGGTGTGGGGTGCAACACCGGGCAAACTGATCTTCGGCCTCCGGGTGGTCGACCACACCGGTGGACCCATCGGACTTGAGCGCGCCCTGGTGCGTACCGTCCAGATTCCGCTCTGCCTTGGGTTCATTTGGGCCTCGTTCGACGAGCACCGGCAAGGCGTCCACGACAAGATGGCCGGCACTTACGTGATTGACCGGCGACGGGGACGTACCACGCAGACCTCGACCGCAGAGTAGGTGGCGCATCCTGTCGCTAACGGCCTTTGGTCTGCGCCAGACAGTCCGGGTTGGCCGCGCCCGTTCGGTTCCGTACCATCACCATCGTGGCTGAACTCTTCGACGCGAATTGCGCGCTCGGCATGGTGTCCCGTCCGGGGCCGGCCGGGGCCTTTCTGACTTCCGACGACCTGGCGGCGCACCAGGCGCGCTTCGGGATTGGCAAGGCGCTGGTGTACCACTCGCTGGCGGTGGAGGAACACCCGGTTGCGGGCAACGAGCTGCTCATGCAGGCGCTGGAAGGCCACGACACGCTGATCCCTTCGTGGCTGGCGCTACCGCACCACACTGGGGAGTTCCCGGAACCGTCGCGATTCGTGGAGGAACTGCGCTCGGCCGGCGTACGCGCCGTCCGCATCTTTCCGGACGACCAGCGGTTTCTGACCGATGATTGGGTGTTGGGCGAACTCTTCGCGGCATTGGCAGGCCAGGTTCCGCTGTTCTGGCACATTGACGCGTTTAGCAACGCCACGGTCCGGGACTTGTACCGTGTCGCGACTAGCCATCGGGATCTGCAGATCGTGGTGTGCGACGTGGACAAGATGATCAACCGAAGCATGACGCCGCTGATGCGCGAGGCGCCCAACATCTGGCTGGAGACCGGCGGCTATCGCACGCACCGGGGTATCGAATACTTGTCCAATGCCGTCGGCGCCGACCGTCTCGTCTTTGGCACCAAGCTACCCTGGCAGGCGGTCGGGCCGCCTCACGCCGAGCTGATGTACGCGGATATCGACGACGACGCCCGCCAGGCCATCGGTGCATCCAACCTGGAGCGGCTGCTCGCCATGGCAGCCTGGTAGCGCGATGTTTGGTCATGTCTGGCGTCACAACGCGCCGCACCCTCATCACCACCACCCGGATCCTGTAGCCGCCGACGCGCTGGCGGGCGAGCCGCTGAGTGACTTTGTCATTGACGTTCACAGCCACCCGGGACCGGGGACCAACTTTTTCTACCAGGGCGGCGGCGCGGGCGACTTGCTTCGAGTCATGGACAAGACGGGCGTGGACTATTCCTGCTTCAGCGCGTACACGGCCATCGGACCGGATTTCGTGCGCGGCAATGAGCTGGTCGCGAGGGCGGTGCGCGACCATCCAGACCGGGTGATCGGGTTCGCGGTTCCCAACCCGAACTATCCCGAGCTGGCGAAAGAAGAGTTGATTCGCCGCGTGGACGAGCAGGGGTTTCGCGGCATCAAGATCCACTCCACGTGCCACGAATACCCGATTCATGGCCCCAACTACGTTCCCGTGTACGAGTTCGCCGACGATCACGGGCTGCCGATTCTCAGCCACACCTATGACACACCAGCGCGCATACGCCAGCTGGCGACCACGTATCCCAACGCGCGCTTCATCTGGGCGCACGCGATCTGGCAGCACATCCGCACCCCGGATCTGGCCCTGACCGTGCGCGACCTGCCCAATGTCTACTGCGAGATGTCCGGTTCAGGCAACCGCCGGGGTCAGATCGAGGCGTTCGTCAAGGTGGCCGGAGTCGAGAGCGCCGTATTCGGCTCCGACTACCCCGTGCTTGGCCAGACCTGGCAGATGGGCAACGTGGCGCACGCCGATCTGAGCGCTGACGAGAAGCGCCAGATCTTCAGCGGGAACATTCGAGGCGTTCTGGGGCTCTGATCAGCCGCGCCTCGCCTGGCAGGTCGGCAGCGCAGTGGGATAGGTCCGGCTACGCGTCGGCTCCAGGCGTGTCTGGATCGCCTGCTCGCTGGCGCTCGCAGTCAAGCAGGCGCCGCATCGTCGCCAGGCGTTCGGCATAGGCCGGGTCGTCGGCCAAGTTGTGGGTCTCCCACGCGTCTTCAGCGAGATTGAATAGTTGTAGGTGCTTGCGACCAGCCATGCACGTCTCAATCAGCTTTAGGTCGCCGCGGCGAACCATGCGCTGCGTGGAATCGTCGCAACCTAGATCCTGGCTGCGCTGAAAGGCCGCGAAGACGCGGTCGCGCATCGCCGCGTCTTGGCCCGTCAGCGCCGGAACCAGGCTTGCGCCCTCGCATTCAGACGGCGCCTGGAGGCCCGCCAGGTCGAGGATGGTCGGGAAGATGTCGTGCAGGTAGCACAGCCCCTCGTGACGCTGCCCGGCGGGGATGCCCGGCCCGCGCACGATTAGAGGGACGCGCAAGCTGTGGTCGTAGACGTTTTGCTTGCCCAGCAGGCCATGCTGGCCGACGGCCAGACCGTGGTCGGCGGTGTAGACCACGATCGTGTTCTCGGCATGGCCTGAGGCATCCAGAGCATCAAGCAGGCGGCCGATGTGCGCATCCAGGTGGCTGATCATCCCGTAGTAGTCGGCGATGTGTTGGCGGACCTCGTCGGGATCGCGGGGATGGGCAGCCAGGGACTCGTCGCGTCCGTGCAGGTGGCCGTTGTCGAAGGGGTGCATGCGCGCAAAGTTTGGCGGAAGCTCGATCTCCTCGGGCGGATACATCTCGGCGAACTCGGCAGGCGGCGTGCGCGGATCGTGGGGCGACGTGAACGCCGTATAGATGCAAAACGGCTGATCGGCGGGATGATCCCGCAACAGTTGAATCGCCCTGTCGACGAACATCTCGGTCGAGTAGCCGTCGCCCACCGTCATCGATTCGCGCGGATATGCGCCGTCCGGGTCGAAGTCGTGCAGCGGCACGGCGTCGTGGTCCGACATCCCGCCGAAGAAGATGCTGCCGCCGCCGTCGAAACTGCGGGCGAAGAACTCAGGCTCGTTGTGCCACTTGCCCAC
This sequence comes from Chloroflexota bacterium, assembly GCA_011523785.1. Taxonomy (GTDB): domain Bacteria; phylum Chloroflexota; class UBA11872; order UBA11872; family UBA11872; genus UBA11872. The sequence continues at coordinate 16,383 of WTFW01000061.1, forward strand.
GCCGTAAGTTCGGTAGCCGGCTCCGCGTAGCAGCTGTGGAAACGTGGGAATCTCGGGATCCATCGGGTACGGCGAAACACCCTCCGGATTCGGAGCGAATACCCGAAAGAGCGAGCGCCCGGTCATCAGCATGGCCCGGCTGGGCATGCAGACCGCGTTGGACGTGGACCCCATGATGTAGGCGCTGGTCAGCGCGGTACCGGCGGCGGCCAGGGCGTCCAGCGTCGGCGTGTGCACCGCCGGGTTGCCCAGCGACCCGATAGCGTCGTGCCGGTGATCGTCGGCGATCAGGAACAGGAAGTTTGGGGGCACGGGCGGGGGCCGGAGGATGCGAGGACGGCTCAGCGTAGCGCGGCCCGCGGAGTGTCGGCCGAATGCCCCAGCGCTCGGCTCGTCAGACCTCACCTACGGGCAATCGCCGGCCGCGCCGCACGACGATTGCCGATCCGTCCGCCAGGAAGGCCGATGCAGGCTTTCGGCTCAGCGCCCGGGCGAACTCGTTGCCGTACAGCCGGCCGACGTCGCATGACAGCTCGGCGCCGGTGGCCTGGGCAACCCGCCAGCGCGGGTGCTCGACCTGGTATTCGAGCGTCGAACCGTCCCGCTGAACCGCGTATCCCCAGTAGTGCTCCGTGATGAACGCGGCCTCGGACGCCGGGTCGGCAACGTGCCAGTCGCCCAGGCCCGCGAGCGCCAGACCGTTCCAGGCGCCGTCAAGTCGCCACTCGTAACGCGCCGAGGTGTCGTCCACCGCGTGGCGCATCGGCAGGGCGACGTAGTTCTCGTTATAGACCACCCGCGCCACCCAGGCGATGGCGCGCCGCGGGACGATCTCCTTGATGAAGACCACCCCGCGTCGCACCTCGCCCTCAATCTCGCGCCGCACATAGAACCGGAGGTTTACCTCCAGGAAGTTGGAGTGAAACGGAACGGGCGCGCCCATCAGCCGCGTCTTCAGAAACCGGAACCCAACCACGCTGACGAAGCATCGTCCACCCCAGAGATCGAGCTCGGTGCCCACGGGCACGCACGGCCGCAAAACGTCTGGAGCAATCTCGTAGTTGAGGAGGGCCACATCGCGCCACTCGGCGGTGAGGAAGGTGCGCTCAGGCATGGTGAGATGAGCGGAAGGGAGACATAGATGTTCCTGGCCTGCGACCAATCCAGCGTAGCGCCACTTCCATCATCGTTCGCCAGGATGGGACCCATCAATCAGAATGCGGTCGGCGCCAACTCCATGGGGTCCCCACATGACCGCGCAACGCCCAAACATCCTCTTCATCACAACCGACCAGCAGCGCGGCGACGCCCTTGGCATCGCGGGGCAATCCTGGCTGCAGACCCCCACGCTCGACGCCTTGGCGCGGGACGGCTACTACCTGGCCCGCTGCTACAGCGAGACGCCCGTGTGCGTGGCGGCGCGCACGACCTGGATGACGGGGCAGCACCCGTGGGCGCACGGCGTGTTTGGCAACTCCCGGAATCCGATGATTCCGGAGAACACCCTGCCGGGCGTGCTGACGCGGCACGGCTATCGGACCCACGGAGCCGGCAAGTTTCACTTCACGCCCGATCAGCGCGCGCTGAACGGCTTCGAGAGCACGGTGATCTGCGAAGAAGGCCGCATGCGCGAAGGCGACGACTACCACCACTGGCTGCAAACCACGCCCTGGGCCGGCCTGGAACGCGCCCACGGCGTCGGCAACAACGACATCTTTGCGGCGCCGTCGCCAGTGCCGGAGTCGCACTACGTCTCCACCTGGACCGCCAACGAGGCGATCCGCTTTCTGCACCAGCATCACGCGACGGAGCCCGAGCGGCCCTTCTACCTGCATTGCAGCTTCACCAAGCCGCACTCGGCCTACGACCCGCCGCGCCCCTACGACCAGATCTACGCACCGGACGAGATGCCCGCGCCCTGGCGCAATGGGAAGGACATGCCGGAGAGTCCGCCGCAACTCCGCCGCGCCAACTTCGAGTACACGTGGCACTCCCTGGGGCCAGAGCAGATCGCGCTGGCCCGCGCCTTCTACTACGGCAACATCACGCACCTGGACCACTGCATCGGCCGCCTGCTGGGCGTGCTGGATGGGCTCGGACTGCGCGAGGACACGGTCATCGTCTTCAACTCCGATCACGGCGATCTGATGGGTGATCACAACCTGTTCTTCAAGAGCAACTTCTACGAGGAGTCCACCCACGTCCCGCTGATCGTCTGGGCGCCGGAGGCGATTCGAACCGAATTGGATCTGGGTCCGTCGCGCCGTGTTGACGCCTTGACCAGCCAGGAGCAGCTAATGCCGTTCATGCTCAACGCCGCCGGCGCCGATCTCCCGCCGGATGTCGGCACCGCGCCGCCCCTGGCCGACGTGATCGCCGGCCGCCACCCCGGAGAGCCCGTTCACGGCGTCTTCGGCGACCAGGACAACCGCCAGCTGGCCCTAATTGAGGAGCGCTACAAGTACATCTGGTGGGCCAACGGCCGCTTCGAGCAACTCTTCGACCGCCAGTCCGACCCGACCGAGCTGACCAACCTGGCCGACGACCCGGCCTATGACGACGAGTTGGGCCGGATGCGAGCCGCGCTGGTGGAGATCGTGCGCTCGCACGGCGGCCATGCCGCTCTGGATGACGACGACCTGCGCGGCAGCGACTACGACGAGTCAACCACCAGATTCGGACGACCCAGCCCGCAGCCGTGGGGGCGGCGACCGTACTAATGCCAGGCGCACCAAACTAGGAAGTCGAAGATGGCCGAGCAGACTTCGTCCACACGTCGCTTTCTGGCGATCTTGCGTAGTGGAGACGCAGCTGAGATGCGGGAGTTGCTGGCCTTGGACCCATGGCTACGCGAGCACATTGACGAGCCGTGGGGGTATTTCGATGCGCCGGCTCTGGTGGAGGCCAGTTCGCGCGGGGATGCCGAGATGATGCGGGTGCTGGTGGAGGCGGGCGCCGACGTGAACGCAAGGTCGGGCTGGGAGCCGGGCGGGTCGGGCGTGCTGGATGGCGAGCACGTTGATCTGTGGGTGAAGCATCGGCGCGACGACGGTTCGCCGGTGATGACCGAACTGTTTGACGACTTTCGGCGACGCGGCCTGACGGTTGATGCGCATGCGGCCGCGAATCTTGGCGACACCGAGATGCTGCGGCGGCTGATCGACGACCGACCCGAGTGCGTGAACGAGCGAGGACGCGACGGGGCATCCCCGTTGCACATGGCGCGAGCCCCGGAGATCGTTGACCTGCTCGTCGATCGGGGCGCGGACGTTGACATGCGGGATATCGACCACGGTGCCACGCCGGCGCAGTGGGCCATTGACGAGCCGGCAGTCTGTGGGCGATTGATCGAACGCGGCGCGACGCCTGACATCTACGTGGCGTGTGCACTGGGCGACATTACGACTGCGGATCGAGTGTTGGCGCACCATCCGGACGCCTTGCGCTCGCGGAGCAATCACGGTCCGCACATGAATGGCCGTCCCCCCGGCGGCCACATGTACATCTATCGGATAGGTGTGGCGATGCGCCCGCTGCCCTTCGCAAGCACGAAGGGTCATGACGAGTTTGTTGAGCAACTGCTCATGCGCGCCGAGCCGGCCGAGCAGCTGATCCACGCGGCCTGGACTGGTGATCGGTCGCGCGCACTGTCACTGGTGGCCAGGCACCCCGGACTGGTCGAGTCGCTTGCCCCTGACGAAGCGCGGGCAATCAGCGATGCGGCCTGGAACAACAACTGTGCAGGCGTTGCGCTGATGTTGGAGGTTGGATTCCCGGTGGATGCTCGCGGAGACGATGACGGTACGCCGCTGGACCGTGCCGCGGTGCGGGGCTATGCGGACATCGTGGAGGTGCTGCTCGGGTACCAGCCGTCGCTGGGCGTTACGAACGACTTTGATGGCACGCCGCTGGGCGGCGCGATTTGGGGCGCCGGGAACTTTCGTGACCCCAAGGGTGACTATGCGAGAACGGTGCATCTTCTGGCAGCGGCGGACCCCGACTTGAACCGAGTCGGGGTCGACGGCCATACGCATCTCGACCGGGCGCTGGCAAGCAGTCGCGAGGACGTGGCCGACGCGTTGCGACGTCACGGCGGGCGAGGCGCGGCCGAATTGGCAGGTGGGTAAAGGGGAGTTGACACTGGAAGTTGACGGTTCGTTCGCGGTTTCAGACGAGCGCGGGAGCGTGTCGTCTGTACTCTTGCGCCCGCCCGCAGCGCACGCCTTGCTTGTGCTTGGCCACGGAGCCGGGACCAACGCTCGCCACCCGTTCATGGAGCAGTTGGCGGAGGCGCTGGCAGGCAACGGCGTCGCCACGTTTCGCTTCAATTACCCGTATTCGGAATCAGGTCGTGGTGGCATGGACGGAGAGCGGGTGCGCCTGGCAACGGTGCAAGCTGCGGTGGCCGCAGCGAAAGCGTCAGCAGCCAAACTGCCCACCTTTGCGGGTGGACATTCGATGAGCGGTCGAATGGCCACGCTGGCCGTGGCTCGGGGAATGCTTGGCAACCTGGACGGGATCGTTGCCTATGCGTTTCCGCTGCATCAGCCGGGACGGCCAGACACTGCACGTGCCGGGCACTTGAAGGACGTCGATGTGCCGGTGCTGCTTCTGTCGGGCGATCGCGACCGGATGGCTCGATTGGATCTGCTACGGGGAGTCGCCGTTGACGCGCCCGCCACTGTAAGTCTGCATGTCCTGGAGGGTGCGGATCACGGCTTCAAGGTGTTGAAGCGTTCCGGACGTACTCCGCAGGATGTCCTGGTGGGGGCCGCGCGCGTGACCACCGACTGGATGGCCGAACAGGCCAATCGATAGCCGCCAGGCTCAGGACACCTTCTATCCGAAGGCCGGCCGCATGCTGAGCGGGCGCGGCTGGTACCGATGACATATGGTCTCGGTCGAGAGGATCTCGAATGCGCCTGCAGGCACCGTAGCGGAAGAGGTACGAGCGATGGCCGTCGACCAACCCAACGTCGTCCTATTCATCAGCGATCAGCAACACGCCGACACCATTGGCGCGGGTGGCGTGGAGGGCCTTCGAACGCCGCACCTTGACTGGATTGCGGACGACGGGGCGCTCTTCAGCCGGGCGTACTGTCCCTATCCCATCTGTTCGCCGTCACGCATGGCCACGCTGTCGGGACTGTATCCGCACACGAACGGCATGGTGGCCAATCACCAAATGCGGCCGGGCTGCGATCTCATGCGCTATCCGGAAGGCGTACGAAATCTGGGCGACTACCTGGGAGACCTTGGCTACCTGTGCGGCTACGCAGGCAAGTGGCACCTGGGTAGTGGGGCAGCGCGACCCGGGTTTCCGGACTTCTGCTCGCGCTCGGGAAACATCGACGTGGACCGGCGCGCCCAGAACGAGGTCCTGCGGCTGACTCAGCAGATTGGGGTGGAGATTGGCGGCAAGGAGCATGGATTCGAGCCGGATCCCGCGCACTTCAACCGCAAGACGAGTGTCGGGCCGTCGCTGCTTCAACTGGCCCAACACCCGGCGTTCTTTCACATGGACCATGCCACCGATTGGATTCGGGGTCTCAAAGGCGACGATCAGCCGCTGTGCCTGGTCTTTTCGTGCCACGAACCGCATCCGCCGTACACCTCACCCGAGCCATTCCACTCCATGTACAAGCCTGATGACATGGATCTGCCGGCGAACCGTCACGACCCGGCCGGGCCGGCGCTGGTCGCCCATCGCAATGCGGAGCAGCTTCGGGTCATTTCCGACTGGAGCGACGACGAGGTTCGATCCATGCGAGCCGCGTACTGGGGTGCCGTGTCCTACGTGGATCACCTGGTGGGGCGCCTGGCTACGGCGCTGCTCGACGCCGACAAGTGGGACAACACCCTGTTCGTCTTTTTCTCCGACCACGGCGAGATGCTGGGTCACCACGGACTGGCCGCCAAGGGGGCCGTGATGTACGAAGACCTGGTGCGGATCCCGCTGATCGTGCGACCGCCCGGGGGGCTTGGATTCAAGCATCAGTCGGCGCGCGTCGTCTCGCTAATCGACCTCGTTCCAACCATTGTGGCCATGTGCGGCGGCCAGCCGGCCGACGCGCTGCAGGGCGTGGACATCGGCGAGCTCGTCCACGGCGGCGATCGACAAGTCAACGAAGGCGCTGCGGCCGAGTTTCATTCGGTGAACTGGACGGACCCGCTGCATCCGCTGCGGATGTGGGTGGATGAGCGCTGGAAGTATGTCGAATCGCAGGACGACAGTGATGAACTCTACGACTTGGTGGACGATCCACTCGAATTGCACAACCAGATCGCAAACCCAGACTACGGGACTCATCTGGAGCGCGCACGTGACGCGTTGCGTCGCTGGTGTAATGCAACGGATGACACTTGGCCACACATTGTGCAGCCCCCACCGCGCCCTGCCACGCTCGCGCGGCCGATCATGTAGGGCGATGGGAAAGTGTGACAAAACCGTGGTTCGACGACTAGAGAAGGGCTGGGATAAAGTAAATGTTGCGATGGACCACTGAGTGTCTACAAGCACTCATGCTGGAACCAGGGAGGGACCGATGCGTCGACTGATTTCGAGAAGGCACATGTTGCGAGGCGCTGCCGCCGGCGCCACCGGGCTTGCCGGTGTTGCGGTCCTGGCCGCCTGCGGCGAGACGCAGGTCGTCACCAAGGAAGTCCCGGTCGAGACGACGGTGATCAAGGAAGTCCCAGTCGAGAAGATCGTTCGCGAGACCGAGGTCCGCGAAGTCCCGGTCGAGAAGATCGTGACCCAGCAGGTCGACCGCGTCGTGACCAAGACGGTTGAGGTCGAAAAGGTCGTCGAGGTCGAAAAGGTCGTCACGCAGACGGTCGAAGTCGAAAAGGTCG
>WTFW01000034.1 GCA_011523785.1 Chloroflexota bacterium
GCGGTAGTCGGACCAGCCGGGGAGGGGGCGGCGGGACATCATCTGCTGCGGAATCATGTCCACGTGCCGGATGTTGCCGTCGGTCAGGCCGATGCGGTCCTCGATGTCCTCGGGCGTGAGCATGGTCCAGTCGATGATGGCGTCCCTGAAGTTGGGGGCGTAGCGGCAGAACTCGTCGATCAGCTGCTCCCCGAACTCCTGGCGCTTCTCCGACCACGTGCCCTCCTTGAGGTGCGCGGGCACGAAGAACACCCACATGGACAGCACGTGCTGCCCCTCGGGCGCGACCGATGGGTCGTACACGGTCGGGATCTGCACCTGGATGATCGGTGTTTCGGGAAGCCGGCCGTTCGTCGCGTCGAACCAGCTCGACTCGCAGTAGTCGGTTGAGGGAGCGAGATTGATCATGGAGAGGTGTTTGGGGTCGTAGTCGTCGCCCAGGTGGCGCGAGAAGTCGGGCAACTCGCGCAGCGAGCAGAGGAACTTGACCGAGGCCGACTGGGTTTTCAGCGCCTCGACCTCGTCCACTACGTCCTGGTCCACGTCGGCCGCGTCCAACAGCCTGGTGAAGGTGCGCTTGGGGTCGGCGTTCGAGAGGACCAGGTCGGCTTCGATCACCTCGCCGTTGGCCAGTTCCACGCCGGTGGCCTGGCCGTCCTGGGTCAGGATGCGGGACACCTCCGCACCCGTGCGGATCGACACGCCGACCGACTCGGCGGAGCGGGCCATGGACTGGGTGATGGACCCCATGCCGCCGCGCACGATGCCGTAGTTCTCGGTGTCCTCGCGGTAGGCGCTGAAGCGGTAGAGGGCCATGATGTAGGCGCTGCCGGGGGCGCTGAGGTTGCCCATGTCGATCGCGCCGATGCTGGCCATCGCCCGCATCTCGTCCGAGACGAAGGTGCGGTCGATCAGGTCGCGCACGGGGACCGTGAGTAGCGTTTCCAGTAGTTCTTCTTCTTCCTCGTCCCTGAACCGCTCGGTGAGTTCGGCCAGGGAGGGCGGCGGCTGCAGGTAGTAGTCGCTCAGAATCCGCACGGCGCGGTGCCAGAAGTTGGCCCAGTCCAGCCAGGCCTCGGCGTCCTCGGGCGAGAACTGGCGAATCTCTTCGGCCGTCTTCTCGTCGTCGTGCCACAGCCGGACGGCGCGCCCGTCGGGAAACGGGTGCAGGCGGCCCGGGTCCAGCGGGTAGACGTGGAACCCGTGGTTGCGCAGCTCAAGCTCGTCGATCACCTTCTGCTGCAGGATGTGGCACACGTAGGAGCAGGTGGAGATGTGAAAGCCGGGGAACCACTCTTCGGTGACGGCCGCGCCGCCCACGACGTCGCGCCGTTCCAGCACCTGCACGTCCAGGCCGGCCCGGCCGAGATAGCCGGCGGCCACCAGTCCGTTATGCCCGCCGCCGACGATTACGACTTTCTTGTTCTCGGCCATGGCTTTCTCCCTCTTCCGTTGCCTCGAAAGCTCGCCGTCGTACGCTCTGAGTTCCAGCCCAAACGGCCGCTGGTTGCCTGCGCCCCTCGTACCTGAAGCAGCGTCGGGTTTGGCGCCACCTCAGCGGGGCCACCGGGCTAGAATCCCACGCCGTTCGGAGGACGGGTCGAAGCTTATGACACGGGACTCCAGGAAGCCGCTTGGGCTGGACGATGTGTTCATCGTCGACTGCGACGTGCATGCCAACGAACCGCCCGAGGCGCTGGCGCCGTACATCGACATGCCCTGGCGCCGCTCGCTTGAGTTGCTGGGGCGGGGCCCGCAGCGTTACCTGGACATTCCGGGCTACGCGCCGATTCTCAACCTCGATCCTCCGTTTCCGGATCGCGGGCTGGGCAACCGCACCGTCACCACGGCCCGGCAGATGCGTGACGACCTGGACGAGCTGTCAATCGACGTCGGCATCCTCTTCCCCGACAACCTTCTGAAGATCGCCGTGTTCCCGCACGTGGACTACGCGGCGGCGCTGGGCCGCGCCTATAACGCCTGGCTGGCGGACGCGTGGGTGAGCCGGGAGACGGGCCTGTACGGGGCGGTGCTGGCGGTGCCCCAGGACCCGAAGGATGCCGCCGACCAGATCCGCACCTACGGCGCCGACGACCGGTTCGTGGCCGTCTATCTGCCCGTGGCGGGCCTGCGGCCGCTCTGGGGCGACCGGATGTACGACCCGATTTACGAAGCGGCCGAGGAGATGGGGCTGCCGGTGATGCTCCACAGCGTCGGCATCATCCATCCCCACTTTCCGTTCAACCTGGAGCACGTGGAATCGCGCATCGTCCGCCATCCCATCAACCACGAGTTCGCGCTGATGGCCAACCTGTTCACCATGCTCACGTCCGGCGTGCCGGTCAGGTATCCGGACCTGGAGATCGTGTTTACCGAGGGCGGCGTGTCGTGGGTGCCCTTCTGCATGTGGCGGATGGACAAGGAATACGCCGAGATTCCCACCGGCGCTCCCTTCCTGGAGCGTCCGCCGAGCGACTACATCAAGGAGATGTACTTCTGCACCCAGCCGATCGAGGAGCCGGAACGCTCGCGCGATCTGCTGACCATGATCGATCTGTTCGATGGGCGCGATAAGGTCATCTTCGCCTCCGACTGGCCGCACCACGACTTCGACCATCCGCGCACGGTGCTGAACATGCCGTTCGACGCCGAGCTCAAGCGCAACATCATGGGCGAGACCGCCCGCCGCCTTTTCAAGCTACCGGTTCCAGTTCCCGTCGCCTGATGCCGCGCATCCGCGTGGGGCCGGCGGACGAGATCCAGCCCGGCCAGCCGGCCTTCGTGACGCACGGCGACATCGAGATCGCGGTGTTTCGCGTCGACGACGGCTTTCGCGCCTACCGCAACCGCTGTCCCCATCAGCAGGGGCCGGTGTGCACGGGTCCGGTCAGCGGGACGCTGGTCGCAACGGCCGACACGGACTGGCGGCTGGCCTGGGTGCTGGAAGGCCGGGTGCTGATCTGCCCGTGGCACAGCATGGAGTTTGACCTGGAAAGCGGCCGACGCATTCGAGCCCAGGCCGAACGGCTGCGCGCGTTTCCGGTCGACGTCGATAACGGCGAGGTGTTCGTCCAGATCGGCCCGCGCGACTCTTCGGCGCTTAGGCGTCCTTCGGCCTGACAGTCACCTCGATCTCGACGGGAGCGCTGTCGAACCAGGCAACCAGCTCGACCAGCATGGAGGCCCGCACGACGTAGCGACCCGGCTCATCGGGCGCCCGCAACTGCCCGGCAAACGCGTAGCCGCGTCCGGGCGGGATGTCGTTATACAGGTGTCCCAGCAGGGGAACGCGACCTTCGTATTTCGGTTGCTCGGTCTCGCTCCCGTCCTGGTTGACCTTCCACCAGCGCCAGCCCAGGCGGATGTTGGCTTCGTCGGTCCAGCTCTTGCGCCCGATGTTGAGCGCGTCCACGTGCAGGGGCAGCAACTCGCCGGACGTCGCGGTGAAGCTGGCCGCAGTGCGCAAGTGAAGGCTGGCCTGCATTCCTTCCGCGCTGCCTTCGAAGGCCGCCGGCTGGACCGAGGCCACGAGGACCGCGCGTTCGAACAGCACCTCACCGTCGGTTGTCGCGCGCAGCACGTAGTTGCCGAGCGCAGCCGGCGCGAATCCGTCCATCGTTGTCGCATACACCTGGCCCGGCCGCAGAAACGGCGGTGGCAGCACGTCGGTCTCATACTCGAGCTCGACCGATCCATCCGTTCGAATCCACTGCATGTGCACGCGGCGAACCCTGGAGTCGCCGGGCGGAAGCCACGCGGTCTCGGTCGGATTCGCCGTGACCAGGGTGCCGACGAACTCCGCCCCCGGCTCGGCCGCGTCCAGCAGGAGCTTGGTGTCCGCGTCGGCCCAGCGGTTGGCGGTGGGTTCGGTGGAATCAGCCAGGGTGATAAGCAGGTGCCGGTCGGTACGGTTGACCGCCGCGACCCTGGGGCCGCTGGCGAAGGCCTCCCACGCCGCGCGGTCCCGGTCGTTGAGCTGTCGCAGGTCCACGGCCACGGTGCGGATTCCGTAGGCCTGCAGGCCTTTGGCCAGGCCATCCAATTCGCCGAACATGAGATCACGGGTCGAGTCGTGGAAAAACCAGTACTGCTGCCAGATATGTCCCGAATACCCATTCACGAGGGGTCCCACGCCGCTGTCGGTCGCCATCCACATTCGCCAGATCTCGTCGGCCTGTGAGACGGGAACCAGCAGCACCGGGCCGCCGGGTGATTGCTCGAGTGCGGCTTTGAGCGTGGCATCGGTTGGAATCGGATAGGTCGCCAGCGGCTTTGGCAGCGCTTCCAGCACGACGAGTCCCGACGCAAGCAATCCGATCAGCGGAGCGGCCAGCCAGCGACGATTGAATTGGCGCGTGACCGCGTAAACGCCGAGGCCCGCCAGAACCGCGAGCGCAAAGTGGGCCAGTAGCGAAAAGCGCGCAACGACCCGGATCGCCCGAAATATCGGAATGTTCTCGAACAGCAGCAGGTAGGGGAGCTGGTGCTCACTTACGACTTCATGCCGTTTCCAGTGCGTTCCCAGCGAGAACAGCACCGCCACGGCGGCAAGCGCCAGCAGGAGCGCGCTCACCGTTCGTAACTCCCGGCGCCTGCCTGTCCAGCCCAGCAGCCCGGCTCCCGCGCCCAGGGCCGCAAGAATCTGCGGCACGAAGCCGGGAAATATGCGCCGCTCGCCACTTGGGACCGGGAACCGATTCATCAGCGCGTCGTGCCACTGCAGCCGTCCATTCGGCGACAGGTAGTCGCGAAGCTGCGGCGCGAAATTCTGAACCTCGGTGATGTCGCGGTTCGCGCGCCAGGCGTCGGCAAAGCTCAGATACCCGTGCACGATCGGCACGAACGGCAGGCTGGCCGCGATTCCCGTCCCTACCATCGCAATCCCCAGCCTGGCGTCTCGTCGGATCGCCACCTGGTACACGGCCGGCGGGATGACGAACGCCGCGTACACCATCGCCGCGATAACCCCCAGGTGCACCGCCGTGGCGAACTGGGTCCACACCATCAGCGTCGCCAGCCCGAAGTCCAGCCAGCCGCCGCCGCGCCAGAGACGAATCCCGAACAGCAGCACCAGCGGCAGGTACCAGGCGCCCAGGAACTGAAAGTGGTTCGCGTAGGCTAGCTGCAACGGCCCGAAGGCGTACACCGTCCCGGCCAGCAGCGCCCCGGGACGTGAGCCTGTCAGTACCAGCGCCGTCGTATACATCGCGCCCGCGTTCAGGGCGAAGGCCGCTATGTGCGTGATGCTGTAGGCCAGCACCGGGTTCTGAACCACCCAGGCAACGGGACCGTAGATGGGCAGGAATCCAAGCAGCAGATCCGACCCAAACAGCGCTCCGCCCGAACCGAAGTAGAAATTGCCCTCGAAGAAGTCGCCAGGCCTGGCAAACAGCGCGGTTCGGTTCCACTCCAGGATGCTCAGAATGAACAGTTGGTCGCCGCTCGGCTTGAACGCGATGTGCGACCCGGCAACCGAAAGCAACGGATGCGTAAAGACAACGGCGGCGCCCACGTATAGCAGCGCCGCCATCGCGTGCCACCAGCGCTGGTCGTCGGACCACCACACCCGAGCCGAGCTAAGCCAGCCTGCCGCTCGCGTGGATGCCGATGGTGCGGCAGATTCCGGCGTAGCTGCTTGAGACGGGGAATCTGTGCCACGTTGCCGCACGCTTGAGGTCATCCTCCGCCGAACTCAGCCAGCGGCGCAACATACCGCCCCATCCGACAAGCGCGTGCGCGCCGCGAGTCGAGCTGCCTGGGAGCACCCGCAGTCCCCGTCCGAAATGGGCCCTGCGGCCTCGGCGTGTACGCTTGATTCGGCGAGAGTTGTTTGGAGATGCGCAGTATGAGATTCGTCTCCGCTATCTCGCTTGAGACCGAGCCTGATCGCATTGCGCAGGACATTCGCGACCAGCTTGCCGCCGAGGGTCCGTTTGACCTGATCGTTGTCTTCGTCCGGCCCCAGACCGATCTGGCGGGCGCCGAGATCCTTTCCAGCCTGCACGAGCAGTTGGCGCCCGGACGCTTCATCGGATGCACCGCCGGCGGGGTTGTGGGAGCCGGACGCGAAATCGAGGATGACACGGCAACGGCGGTGCTGGCCGCTCGACTTCCCGGCGTCAGAGTCGACCCCCTCCCCGACCTGGATGACGACGCGGTCACCCTCGAAACGGACGACCTCCAGGCCTGCATTGTGCTGGTCGATCCGTTCTCCACGGCGACCGAAGCCTTACTGCATCGGCTAGATCAGTTGGCGCCCGGCATCCCGATCGTCGGCGGCGTCGCGAGCTGGGCGTCGGCCCCGGGGCGCAATCGCCTGGTACTCGATGGCGAGATTTCCAACGCCGGTTTCGTGGGCGTAACGCTCCACGGCAATGTGCGCGTCAGCACTATCGTGTCGCAGGGCTGCCGACCGGTCGGCGACTGGTTCACCGTCACCAGCAGCCGCAGCAACCTCATCCAGGAACTCGACGGGAAGCCACCGCTCGAGGTTCTTCAGCAAGTCTTTGCCGAGGCTGGTGCCGACGATCAGAAGCTCATGCGCTCCGGCATCCTCCTCGGGCGTGGCGTCGCCAGGCAGCCTGACGATCTTGGCCACGGCTCCTTCATCATCCGCGTCGTCCTGGGCGCGGACCGGGAGTCCGGCGCCATCAGCGTGGCCGACCGCGTGCGCGAGGGTGAGTATGTGCAGTTCCACGTGCGCGATGCCCAGAGCGCCCGCGACGACCTGGAAATGCTGCTCACCCCACAGGTCTTTGAGGACACCGCCGCCGGCGCCTTGCTGTTCACCTGTAACGGTCGCGGCGAGCGCTTTTTTGGTGAGCGTGATGCCGATGTTGAGATCATTGGCAACGCCCTGGGCGAGCAAGTGCCGGTGACCGGCTTCTTCTGCGGCGGAGAGATTGGCCCCATTGGTTCGGCCAACTTCGTGCATGGCTACACCGCCAGCCTGGCGGTCTTTCGCCCAGGCGCTGGCTCGGACTAGACCACACGCTTGAGGGAACTCGTGCGAGTTTCCGTTTGAGCATTACCTGGACGAATTCCTCCTTTCAGAAGCAAGGATGTGAACTGAATACAATGGCCGGGATGAAGAAATGCTCACGGCGATGGTTATCTGAATCGGTCGCAGTTCGAATCTCCGCACGGTGACGCTCCCACCACAGTGACTGCCGGGCGCCGAGTCCGGGAAGCGCTTCTCAAGACGACCGAATCAGTGCTTCGCCCGCTGGTCATTCAGGCGCTGCTGGCCTGGGAACGTCTCGAGTCGGGCGTCAGCTACAACCCCACATCCAGAGAGATCCAGCGTGATCCCTACCCGACCTACGAACGGCTGCGGCGCAAAGATCCGGTGCACCGGATGCGATTGGTCGACGCGTGGGCGATCACCCAGCACCAGGACATCGACGCGATGCTCCGCGACAGCCGACGGTTCTCGAACGGCGGCCGGGACTATGGGTACGTCGACTACGTATCGCTGCTCGACATGGACCCACCGGACCACACGCGCTTGCGGGCGCTGGTGGTCAAGGCATTCACGCCGAGAGCCGTTGCCGAGCTTGCGCCCAGGATCCGGCAGACCTGCGAAGAACTCCTGGATGACGTCGAGGGAACGACCCGATTCGACCTGATCGAAGCCCTGGCGTTTCCGTTACCGGTGATCGTCATTGCCGAAATGCTGGGAGTTCCGCCCGCGGACAGGGACCGGTTCAAGAACTGGTCGCAGGACGCGGCGCTTTCGGTCGAGCCGGCGCTCGATCCCGGACAGGTGCGGCGAGTCCAGCGCGCCTTCGGGAATCTGCGCGAGTACCTCAATGGACTGATCGAGCGCTATCAGCGGGAGCCGCAGGACAACATGATCAGCGCGCTCGTTGCCGTGGAGGAGGCCGGCGACAGGCTGACTCGTGAAGAGTTGCTGATGACCCTGATGTTGCTGCTGGTAGCTGGACACGAGACCACCCGCAACCTGATTGGTAACGGCATGCTGGCGCTGCTCAGGAATCCCGAACAGTTGCAGCGGTTGCGCGACCATCCGGAGTTGCTGGAATCCGCCATCCATGAGTTGCTGCGCTACGACGCGCCCGTGCAGCTCGATAGCCGGGTCGTGCAGGAAGACCTCGAGATCGGCGGCAAGCGGATTCGCAAGGGCCAGCGAGTCATCGGCCTCATTGGCGCCGCCAATAGAGATCCCGAGGCCTTTGTCGAGCCGAATCTGCTGGACATCGGCCGCGAGGATCGAAGCCACCTCTCGTTCGGCCGGGGCATTCACTACTGCCTGGGATCATCGCTGGCCGTGTTGGAGGGCCGAATCGCCCTGGCCGAGCTATTGCGGCGATTCTCCTCCATCCAGCTGGCGGCGGAGCCCGAACACATCGATGTCGTCGTCCTACGCGGCGTTCGCGAACTGTGGATTGACGTCGAGCGTGCGACCGCTGCATAGGCTGGGCACGCGGTTTCTACGAGGAGCCCCTCAGTAGAGACCTTTGCGTAATCCGAGCTTGGTTGCCAGGAAGACCCCTCACCGATTTCGGCCGAAGACGGCCGAATCTGCCTCTCCCCCAGGAGAGGGTGACAATCCGCCCCGCCTTGGAGGTCGAGGCGGGGCTTTTGCAAAGGTCTCTCAGTGACGAGAGCCGAGTCCCGGCCTGTCGGTCGGCCTCGAGGCCGGGGCGTCAGACTTGCGCGGGGCTGCCTTGCACCACCCGGTCAAACTCGCGCGTGCTCTCATCGGCCGGCGGCGAGGTCAGCAGCGTGCCGAGCACGGCCGCCACGGATCCGGCAACGAAGCCCGGCAGGGCGGGCATGATGTCGAACATGCCCTGGGGTCCGCCCGCCAACACGAACTGCCACAGCGACGCCACCACGAATCCAACCACCACCCCGGCTATCGCCCCGCCCAGGTTGAATCGCCGCCAGTAGAGCGCCAGGATCACGGTTGGTCCGAACGTTGCGCCCATCCCGCCCCAGGCATAGGCCACGAGATTCAGCACGGTGTCCGGGAACGCGATCGCGAGGTAGGCCGCCAGCGCCCCGATTACCACGAGCAGTCCCCGACCCAGCCACACTCGCCGCGAGGCGTCCAGAGAGCTGGCGAACCTGCGTAGGAGCGGCAGATCTCCGGCCGCGATGGCCGACGACAGCAGCAATTGCGAGTCCGCCGTGCTCATCACCGCCGCAATCACGGCCGTCAGCAGCAGGCCCCCGATGACCGCCGGAAAGAAGTGCTCCGCGACCAGGAAATACACGCGCTCCGCATCCACGATGGTGATCCCCGCTTCGTCGAGCGCGGGCCGCGCGAACAGGCCCAGCAGGAAGCTCAGCGAGTAGACCAGGCACAGCCACAGCGTCGAGAGATTGCGGCTCTGCTTGATCATGTCTTCCCGTTCCACGGCCATGAAGCGCTGCAACACGTGCTGCGCGCCAAAGAACCCGAGCCCCCAACCAATCATTCCGATCACGAACACCGGCGTGACCGCCTGGCCCTGCGTGTCGGTAAACGGGTTCATGAACCCCGCCACGCCGCCGCCCACACCACCGAGAGGATCTTCGGCCGCAATGATCACGGTCGCCAGCATGATCACGAAGCCAACCAGGATCAGCAGCGCCTGGAAGACGTCTGTCCGCGAAACGGCCAGGAAACCGCCGATGAAGGTGTAGGACGAGACCGCGATCAGCGTGAGGATCAGGCCGAGCGTCGCGTCGAGTCCGAATTGCGTGTTGAGCAGCTTGGACCCGGCGACCAGGCCTGACGTGATGTAGAAGACGACGAAGAAGATGGTGAATGCCGCGCTGATCGCGCGGAGAACTCGCGTTTCGTCCCGCAGTCGACGTTCAAGGAATTCAGGCAGCGTCAGCGAGTCGTCCATCGAAATGGTGTAGCGGCGCAGTCGCTTCGCAACGATCGTCCAGTTGAACCAGGCGCCGATGACCAGGAAGACGACCAGCCACAGCTGATTCGCGCCGCTGGTGAATGCCAGCGCCGGAAACACCAGCATCGTCCAGCCGCTGGTGGTCGACGATCCGGCGCTGAGCGCCGTCGTAAAGCTGCTCAGCCGCCGCCGACCCAAGACATAGTCCGACATGGCCGACATGCTTCGAACGCGGACGATGGCGATGCCAATCAGGATCGCGAAGTACGCCACGAAGACAAAGACGATCCAGGCGTTGTGCAGGACGTCGCCTGTCACGTCAGGCGCCCAGCCAGAAATGTGCCGCTACGAACGCGGCGCCGGCCCCAGCACCACGTACTTCCGGTCCTCCGTCCGCTCGGCCGTCGGCAACACCTCCACCACGACTCGCGACAGGCCCACCACCTCGCCCTGCTCGTCAAAGCTGTAGTTGTCGCCAATCGCGCCGCTCCAGGTGATCTCGTACATGCAGTCGCGGAAGCCGTCCGCGTCCTGATCGTCGCCGGTTCGCTTCAGGCACTCGGCCGCGATGTACACGTCGTCGTAGGCCGACCCCAGGTGCCAGGGCAGCGTCACGTAGTCGTAGCGCTCCCTGAACTTGGTCAGCACGTCCTGGCCCTTGGCGTTGTCGGGGTCCAGGTCGGCCGTGATCGCCTTCATACCCGTCGCCGCGTCGCCTGCGATTTCCAGCGCCGTCGCGCCCACCGAGATGGTCTCCGCATAGATCGGACCCTCGTAGCCCAGCTCGCGCGCCTGCTTGACGATGGTCCCGGCCGCGAATTCCGACTGCGGCGCGAGGTGCAGCGCGTCCGGATTCGCGGCCAACAGCTTCTCCAGCTGCGAGCGGAAGTCCGTCAGGTCCGTCGCAAAGTGTTCTTCGGCCACGATTCGGCCGCCGCGCTTCTCGAACTGGGCCACCGTCGTTCGGCGTACGCCCTCGGCATAGTCGGTCGTCTCGGTGATCGTGGCCAGCGCCCGAATCCCGTCCGCCCACAGCACGTTGCCCGTACCGATACCGACCTGGATGTCGCTGATCTGCGTGCGGAAGATGTAGTCGCCGGCGGTGGCAATGTCGGGGTTGCTGGCGAGGCCGGAGAACAGGATGACCCCGTCCGCCTCGGCCAGCGGCGCGACGCCCAGCATGGCGCCGCTGCACGAGGTGCCCAGGATGATCTTGATGCCGTCCACCTCGGTCAGCTTCCGGTAGGCCGTGATCGCGTCCTGCGCGTTGCACTTGGAGTCCTCGACGATGAACTCCAGCGGGCGCCCGTTGACCCCGCCCGCCGCGTTGATCTCGTCCAGGGCCATTTGCTTCGCCTGGCTGGCCACCGTGCCGTAGGTCTCGCCGGCGCCCGTCAGCGACTCCATGACGCCGATGCGGAAGGGCTCCGAGGATTCACTTGCGTCCTCGCCGCAGCCGTGGAGCGTCAGCGCCAGGGCCGTCAGCAGTCCAAGGACTAGCAGACGCCGCCAATACGGGCGGCGC
Organism: Chloroflexota bacterium; assembly: GCA_011523785.1. GTDB lineage: Bacteria > Chloroflexota > UBA11872 > UBA11872 > UBA11872 > UBA11872. The sequence continues at coordinate 11,392 of WTFW01000034.1, forward strand.
ATGGTGCGCTCCAGTGGGCTACGCGCAACTGGCCTGCGAACCTCTGTGGCGCCGCCCTTGGTGAATCCCACTTCAGAAAAGCCGGAGCGCTGCCGTCAGGCCTGCTGATCCACGGTCACCGTCACGATGTCGACGCCGTGATACTTCTGGTGCTGCACTGACGCCGCGTAATGCCACAACAGCCTGAACGACACCTCGCGTTCGTCCGGCGCGGGCGGCATTTCGTTCAAGTAGGCGAGCTGGTCTTCCATGTTCGCGCCCTCGAGCGCCGTCACGAACTCCATCTCAGCCGTGCGGTCGTTCATCTGCGTGGAAATGGACAGCTGCCGTGCACGGTCGCCCGCATCGCCACTCTCCTGCAGCAGGATGGACAGCGTCTCCTCACCGGCCGACGCCAGTCGATCCGCTGAAGCGGTGTTCCATCCGTGCTTCGTCGCGAACCCGCGCAGGAACTCGTCGACTTGCGGCAGTGCGTCCATTCCCAGCGCCACCTGCAGCCGCCGGCGCCGTGGGCTGGTCAGCTCCATGAACACCATCATGATGATCGCCACGACCGCGCCGGAGGTCATCCCGTTGCCCAGCAGGACGCCAATGAAGCCATCGCCCAGCAAGTCGGGGAAGATCAGCTGACTCTGGAATCCCGCGCCGATCCAGAACGACAGGCCAACGATCGCCGCCGTCCGGTGGTTAACACCGCCCTGCACCACGATCCGCATGCCCTGGACGAAGAGGATCCCGATCAGGAAGGCGATATACGCGGCCGCCACCGGGGCGGGGATCGCGATCAAAACGGCCGCCACCTTGGGCAGGAAGGCCAGCGCCACGAATATGGCGCCAATCACCACACCCACCCGTCGCGCCGCGATGCCGGTGACCTCGGTGAGCGGGATGCTGCTCGAATAGGTGGTGTTGGGCAGCGTCCCCAGCAAGCCGGAGAGCAGGTTGCCAACCCCGTCCGAGTTCAGGGAGCCCTGCACCACCCGGAAGTCCGTCGCTCGCGGCCGCCGACGCGACACGCGCTGGATGGCCACGCTGTCGCCGATCGTTTCGATGGCGCCCACGATGGTCACCATCACGAAGGCCGGCAGCAGGGCCCAGAACTTCTCGTCTGGCGTCACGTCGAATCCCGGCCAGGCGCCCCACGGAATGCCGATCCAGTCGGCGTCAAGCACGCCGCTCAGGTCGTAGATGCCAAAGAGCGCCGACGTCACGCATCCCACCACCAGGGCGATCAAGGGCGACCACAGCCGCCAGGCCGGCGGCGCGCGCAATACCAGCGCGACCACTGTTGTCAGCGTCAGCAGGGCCGCCACGGGCGCAGCCGCGTCGGGTGAACCCTCGGGCACATCGGACAGGGCATCGAAGAGCAGCGGGACGATCGTCACGGCGATCAGCATGATGACCGTGCCGGTCACCGCGGGCGTAAAGATGCGTCGGAGCAGCGCCAGGCGCGAGGCCAGCAAGAACTGGATGAGCGACGAGATGACGATCAAGCTCGCCATCGTGGCCGGACCGCCGACCGCCAGCGCGCCGATGCAGACGGCGATGAACGCGCCGGACGTTCCCATGAACAGGATGTGCCCGGAGCCGATCCGTCCGACACGAACGGCCTGCATCATCGTCGAAATCCCGCTTACCAGCAGCGCGGCAAACACGGCCCAGGCCGTGTATTCGGGGGGCTGGCCGGCGATCTGGAGCACGATGACCACGCCCAGGACCACCGGGGCCAGCATGATCAGGGCGGCCTGAAACCCGGCGGCAATGGCCAGCGGTGCGGGCGGCTGCTCGTCCGGCTCGTAGCGGATGTTGTCGTTCACATGCTCTGCCGCCATTGGCCACACCTGAAGATTCTTCCGGCCCGGTAATGCTGCCACACACGCGCTGGCCGTCCACTCAGGGCTTTCGGCCTCGGGCGTCGCGCCTCGGACCGTCGTGCTCTCGCCTAACTCAAGCCGGTGGTAGGGTGAGCGCCTTTTGTCACGGACTCTCGCGCCAATGTCGACCGTGGCGGCGCGAGCGTAGATTCAAATATGCCGGACAAGCTGCGCCAACGGGCTACCTGTGTCCTGATCCGGGACCGAAAACTCCTGCTGGTCGCAGATCACTCGATGAGGTACCTGCTCCCCGGCGGCGGCGTGGATCCCGGTGAAACGACCGAAGCCGCCGCCGTGCGGGAGCTGCTCGAAGAAACGGGACTCGTCGCCACCGGCATCCAATACCTCTACACCTTTGACACGGCAGGTAACCGGCATCACGTCTTCGCGGTCGAAGCCGAAGGAGCGCCGGACGGAGACAAGGTCAAGTCGGCCGGTGAAATCCACGGCTTCCTGTGGTGGGACATGCAGTCCGGCGTGCCCGTGTATCCACACGTCACGGCGGTACGAGACTGGCTGCGCGTCTCAGGTTGGGAGTTCATCGAACGCGAGAGTTAGATCTGGCAGCCTGACCGGCTCGTGGCCGCCGTCGCCATGAGCAAGCGGCCGGCCCTAGCGGGAACCCTTGACCTGCACGGTCACGATGTCGATGCCGTGGTACTTGCGGTGGCGCACCGCCGCCGCGTAGTGCCGCAACAGGCGCAGCGAGATCGTCTCTTCATTCAGCGTCTCGGCCTGATCGCCCAGGTGCGCCATCCAGTCCTCGATGTTCTGCTCCTCCAGCACCGCCAGGAACTCCATTTCCACCGCGCCGTCGCCGGGGCGCGCCAGCACAATCAGGCGTGGTGCGCTTTCCGTCTCGTCGGGGGCGTGAATCTGCGAAAGGCTCGCCAGGGTTTCTTCGCCGGCGGCGCGCAGGCGGTCCCGCGACGCGTCATTCCACCCGATTCGATCGGCGAGGTCGCTCAAGAACGAATCGATCGCCGGCAGTGCCGCGGTCGACACCTCGGCGTCCAGCCGTCGGACTCGCGGGCTGGTCAACTCGACAAATGCGGTCAGCAATACGGCCGCCACGATTCCGACCGTCATGCTGTTGCCAAGCGAGGCGCCGAGCGTCTCGCCCAGCAGTTCCGCCGCCACATTCCGATGCTGAAGTCCCACGCCCAGCCCCAGCGAGACGCCCGCGATCAACGCCTTGCGATGGTCCAGCCCGTCCTGCACGACCATGCGCATGCCTTCCACGAAGAGCAGGCCCATGATGGTCAGCAGAAAGACCCCCATCACCGCGCTGGGAACGGCCAGCAGGATCGCGGCGATCTTGGGCAGGAACGCCAGCCCGAGCAGCATGATCCCGATCGCAAAGCCAACGCTGCGCGCGGCCACCCCGGTGAAGTTGATGAGCGAGATGCTGGACGGCGAATAGGCCACCGTGGGCGGCGTCCCCGCCAGGCCGGCGAGCAGGCTGCCGACCCCGTTGGCGTTGAGCGTGCCTTGCACCAGGCGAAAGTCGATGGCGCGCGGCCGGCGCCGTGAGACGTTCTGGATGACCACGCCGTCCCCGCTCGTCTTGATCGCCACGACCAGGGTCACCGCCACAAACACCGGCAATAGCGCCCAGAACTGCTCGGTCGGCCGCACGTCCAGCCCCGGCCAGGCGCTGACGTCCGGCAGGGCGATCCACGGGGCATCGAGTACGCGCTGCGCGTCGTACAGGCCGGCCAGGGCGGCGGCCGCGCTCCCGACCGTGATGCCTATCAACGGCGCCCACAGCCGCCAGACGCCGGACGCGCGCATCGCCAGGGCCGCGCTGGTCGCCAGCGTCACGCCGGCCACGGCCAGGCCTGCGCCCAGCGACTCGCCCTCGTTGACCTCGGTCAGCCGGTTGAACGCCACCGGCATGACTGTAAGGGCGATCAGCATCAGCGAGGTCCCCGCGACCACCGGCGTGATGATCCGGCGCAGCCGCGGCAGCCAGGCCGCCAGGGCGAACTGAAACAGCGACGAGACCACGATCAGCAGCACCAGCAGGGATTGTCCGCCCTTTGTCAGCGCCAGGACGGAGATGGCGACAAAGTGCGGGCTGGCGCCCGACATCAGGATGTGTCCTGCGCCCACCCGCCCGAGCCGAGCCGCCTGCAGCGCCGTCAGGATGCCGCCGATGATCATCGCCGCAAAGACCGCCCAGGTCAGGTAGTGATCGCTTTGGTCGGCCGCGCGGGCGGTGATGGTGACCATCAGCACCGTGTTCGCCAGGACCAGCATGATCCCCTGTAGCGCCACGCCGATCGTTACGACCGGCGGACACTGCTCGTCCGGCTCGTAGCGGATGTGCTCGTTCATGGGCGCGGCGTTCGCCGGGCTTCAGGCCACGATGCGGTTACGAGAGCCGGATCAGGGCGCGCCGGCCATTGGCAGCACTCAGTCGCCTGGAGTCGGTGGCACGTCGCAACGTATCCGTCGGCATCGGCAAGGCTGCCGGCGGCGCCGCAGGCGCCGTCCCGCGCCCCCGGGGCTATACGCCCTCCACGACGATCACGTTGGCCGTTGCCGACCTGTGCCGAATCTCCCTGAGTTCGGTGAACTCGGGCGAGGCGAGCCACGTCTTGATCTGTGCCACGCTTTCGAATTCCATCACGATGAGCCGCTCCGGCGCCCAGTCGCCCTCGATGGTCTCGGCGGACCCACCGCGCACCAAATACCGGCCGCCGTGGGCCTCTACGGTCCCCGCCACCTGTTCGCGAAATTCGGCGTAGACCTCGGCGTCCGTCACCTGAAGATCCACAATCACATAGCCAGCCATTTGGGCCTCCACTCTCGGCATGTACTTAGCTCAAGCCGTTCGATCTTCCCAGAGGCGAAAGTACGGTCGCAACCGGCGTATTGCTGACCGGTGGGTTCCATTGCGGCGGTAGGCTGACCGGATCATGGCCGAGAGCGTCGTTCTTGCCTCGCTTCGCGTCGCCTGCGTCACCGTCAACAGCCGCACCGAGTGGGATTTCGCGGAAATTGGCGATGATCAGGGGCTGACTGCCGTTGTCGAATTCACGTCACGTCGAGAGGTCAAGAGCCGCCTGATCCGGCTGATGCAGGCCCTTATCGGCCAGCCCATCCGCGACGAGGCCGAGGTGGCTGTTCGTGCCGGGCTGACGAACGGTCAGGTCATGCGGGACTTCGCGCTGGCCACCGCCGTCAGCGCCGTGCGCAACGCCCTGGTGGATATCCGGGCCCAGCGCGACGGCCTGTCCCTCACCCGGGCGTTGGGCGGCCAGTCCGTCGACTCCGTCGAGCTCTACGCCAATACCAACCGGCATCTGCTGACCACCGCCCGGCGACCGCGCGACTTCGCGGCTGTGGCCGAGCGAGCCATTCGTGATGGCTTTCGCACCATCAAGTGCACACCGTTTGACGAAGTCGATCCCAGGGATCCCGGCGCTGACCTGGTTGAATTGGCGCGACCGGGTCTGGCCCGGCTGGTCGCCGCTCGAAGCGCCATCGGCCCCGACATCACCCTCCTGGTTGACTGCCACAGCCGCTTCGACCTCGCGTCTGCGACGGCCGTGGCCGCTGAGCTGGCCAAGCTCGACGTTGGCTGGTTTGAGGAACCCGTCAATCCGGAACGAGATCCGGAAGCCCTGGCCGAGATTGCTTCACGAGTTTCCATGCCCGTCGCCGGGGGCGAGCACGCCTACGGCGCCGAGTTCTTCGAGCGCCTGGTCGCCTCCCGTGCCGTCGACGTGGCCATGCCAGACATCAAATACTGTGGCGGGGTGTCCGAAGCGGTCAGGGCGGCCCGGCTGGTCGCCCGCCAGGGCGGCCGGACCTCGCTCCACGGCCCCACCGGCCCCGTCTCGATCCTGGCCGGCGGCCACGTCACCGCTGCCATGCCCGCCGCGCTCCCGCTGGAGTTCGGCGTCTACGAATGCCCCTGGCGAGCCGACCTTGTCGACCCACCCGAACACGTGCACAACGGCCGTTTGCATCTCCCGACCGGCCCCGGCCTCGGCGCCCGGCTCAATCCGTCAGTTCTTCAAGCGCACGGCCACGGCTGGAGCCCCGAGTCACTCTGAGCCCCGGCCGCTCCCTCGACCCTCGGGTCGTCAAGCTCCGTCCAGCCAGGCGAGTCGTTGCCTCAAGTAGACGTGAGGCATCGCATGAATCATAATGACTCACACGATGACTCACCGGGAGGGTCTTCATGCGCCAGCTAACCGTCCGAGGCTTCGACGACGAACTCAGCGCGGCGATTAAGGGCCTCGCCCAGCGCGAGGGCATCTCCCTCAACAAGGCCGCCCTGCGCCTCCTGCGCAAAGGCGCCGGGCTGGCCGACGATGGTGCAGGCCGTCCTAGGATTGGCGACTCCCTGGACCGTCTTTTCGGATCCTGGACTCAAGATCAGGCTGACGAGTTGGACGCCGCACTCAAGGAATTCGACACGATCGACGAGGAAATGTGGAAGTGAGGCTTCTGCTCGACTCCAATGCCTATTCCCATTACTTCGCAGGACACTCGCAAGTCGGTGAGCTTGTAGGACGGGCCGAAGAAGTCCTTCTCTCGGCAATCGTCGTTGGTGAGTTGCTCGCCGGGTTTCGCCGCGGCTCGCGATTCGAGCAGAACCTTGCTGATCTGCGAGCCATGCTGGACAGCCCGCGCGTGACCTTTGTTCCCGTTGGGTCGGTCACGGCTGATCGGTACGCCAGGATCGTGGCTTCCTTGCGAGACAAAGGCCGTCCCATCCCGGCAAACGACGCGTGGATCGCCGCGCATGTCATGGAGACCGGTGCCGACCTCGTCTCCGCCGACCGCCACTTCGAACACGTCGATGGGATCGCCTGGGTCCGCCTGTGGGCGACCTGACCTGGCACCCTGGCGGCTCCTGGCGCATTCCAGGCCAATCGTGCAGCGTCTCCAGCTGATTATCGCTCTGGCGCTCAATTGAATTGCCACGGGCTTCATGCGGCCGAGGGCGCGTGCCTAGATTTCCCGTCCCTTCGCCGACAGCACGATCATCTCGATGACTTCGTGACTCGATATCGATCCAATGAACTCATCGGTTTGCGTATCCCTAACTGGCAGAACGGTCAGCGAACTGTCGGTCATTTGCTGCAGCGCATCTTCGACGAACTCGTCCGATCTTGCGTGCGGTGTATTGTGGCGCAGGACTTGCCGTAACGGGGTTCGTCCCCACTCGTTTCTGGGCAGGTAACGCAACATGCTCAACGATACGATGCCGGCCAGATTGCCATTGTCAACAACGACATAGTCGTGCTGTTCCGGCATCAGCCAATTCTCGGCAAACGTCTTGACCGTGAGCGATTGATCCGGATAGCTCCGCGACCGGTCAAGGATGTCCTCGACCTTGACATCGTCCAGGGCAAAACGGCCCAGTGACGGCGGGATGCGGCCGATCGGCGTCTCGTCCTCCGATCGCTCGGTCCGCCGGATGGCGAAGCTGATCCCCAACGGGGTCAGCAGGATATACACGAACATAACCAGGACAAGCAGGGAAAAGATGCCCTTGTCAATTGTCTCGGTATGAAAGAGTACGAGCAGTAGCGCGATTTCGGCCACGCCCTTGGCCATCAGGCCGGACGCGGTCGCGGCTGGCGCATCCAGCCGAGCCACGTACGAACCGATGAAGGCTCCGGCGATTTTGCCGGCAACCGGCACCAGGGCCAGCGCCGCAATCGTTTGCAGCGGCAACTCCAAGAACTCCAGGCTCAAGTGCAGGCCGGCCGAGGCGAAGAAGAGCGGGACGAAAAAGCCTTCGGCGGCCCCGTGCATGCCCGGCATGATGTCGCGCCGGACCTGGTACGGCAGGATGGATAGCGCCGCTCCGAAGAGCAGCGCGCCAAGTGAGCCGTGCAGCCCTACCCGCTCCGCACCGACGACGACCAGAAAGAGGCCGCCCAGCAGCAATCCAAAGGATAGCTGCGGAACCTGCAAGAACCGCTGCAGGATCACAATCAATCTGGGCAATACTTTTGTTGACGCGAACCACGTAATGGCGGTGAAGCCGATGATCTGGGCGACGAGCGTCACCACACTCAATGCGTCAAGTGTGTGATCTTCGCCGGCTGCATAAAAGTGCTCGCTAATGGCAAAGCCAACGATGAACAGTCCAATCAGTTCGGCTATCACCACCGCCGAGAAGATCTGTACCCCCACGCGCTCGCGAAGTCGGCCTTCGTCAATCAAGACTTTGGCAACCACGCCCAGGCTGGAGAGTGACAACACCGCCGCCACTCCCAGGGCCTGGGTGAAGTTGAGGCCAAGCTCCAGGTCAAAGAGAATGTCCGTTGTAACCGCCAGGGATACCAGGAGGGAAATGGCCAACGACAAAACCGAGGCAACGAACAGACGACCGCGAATCGCCGATATGAACCCCCAGATATCGAGCTCGTCCAGTCCAATCACAAAGAAGAACATGAATATCCCGATGCCCAGCACGATTTCGACTTCTGCTCCGGACTCCACAAGTCCCGTGACCGGACCCAGAATCACGCCGGTCGCGGCATAGGCAACAATCGAGTTAAGCCCGAACCTGCGAAAAACGCCTTCCAGCAATTTCGCAACAACGATCAGCAGGCCAATCGCAAACAGGCCGTCATAGATTTCCAAGTGGAGATGTCCCTCCTACAATCTCCGCCCACGTGGCAGCGTTGGCCGCAGCTGATCAGGTCGGCTGTGATCCGTCACCGCTTCGATTCCCCAATACTCCTCTGCAGCCAGGGCCGGCGGCGCTGGTGGCATGAGTGTCACAGACACGGCACGCATAAGGCTCGCTGCAGTCTCCCGCGTCCTGACCCTAGCGCTCCACACACCGTCCGGCTCGCCAGGCTGGAAGCTCCAGCTCGACAAGAAGATTAGGTCCCGTCGCGATTGCGGCTGCAATCGTCCACAGGTTAAGGCTCCCGGCAGGGCGCGAGGGCGATGCCTGGACCATGCGCCCCGCCTATTCCCCGACTCCATGGGCCGCCATCGACTTTGGCCTGGCCTGCGCAGGCGTCGCGGTCGCCAGCCCGAACACGACCGGCAACGGTCCCTGTGCCGTCCGATTTGGCGTCCGACCGACACGGCAGCGTTCAGGCTGTGCGCACCGGAGCGTTAGAGTCTGGTATTCGCCGTTCGCCGTTCGCCGTTCGCCGTTCGCCGCAGATCATGTGCTCCATGCGATTCAACGTCGAGAAGAACCTGCGCGCCGTCGAACGCTCCGTCGCGTCCCTTGAGCGCGACGGGCGGACGGCCCACGCGGTCATGCTGGTCCGCAGCTACGCCACCACGCATGCAGACCTGTGGGATGCCGTCACCAGCGCCCAGCGCATCCCCAATTGGTTTCTGCCCATCACCGGCAACCTCGAACTCGGCGGCAGCTACCAGTTGGAAGGCAACGCCGGCGGCCGTATCACCGCCTGCTCGCCGCCGTCGAGCTACGCCATTACCTGGGAGTTCGGGGGTTTCGTGACGTGGGTGGACGTCCAGGTAGCGGCCGAAGGCATCGACCGTGCCCGCCTCACCATCACGCACACCGCCCACCACTCCGAGCACTGGGACGACTTCGGTCCGGGAGCGACTGGTGTCGGCTTCGAGATGGGTCTGCTCGGACTCCACATGCATCTCACCGACCCGGAACAACCCAGGCCCGACCCCCTGGAATTCGCCATGTCGGCCGACGGCAAGGCCCTCCTCACCGGCAGCGGCCACGCCTGGGGCGAAGCCGCCATTACCGCCGGAACCGATCCGGAGCATGCCCGAGCCTCGGCCGCGCGCACCGTCGCCTTCTATACCGGCGAAGAGATCGAGGCCGGCTGACCTGGGGTCGTCACACAGCGCGAGACAGGAGAGGACGTAGCCGATGCGCATCGCCATGCTCGTGCTGGCATTCGTCTACGCGGCCCTGGCCATGTTCACGGCGGCGGTGGGTTCGTTCGCCGACGGCGGCGACGTCTGGTCGCGGCTCGTGCTGGTGCTGTTGCATCCCCTGGCCGCCGGTGCGTTCTTGCTGCTGGTATTCCGGCCCACGGCCTCACGAATGCTCGTCATGGTCATCGCCGCGCTGCTGCTGGCCACCGTGGCCGCGGATCTGTCGCTGGCCGCCGCCATCGCCGGTGGGGCGATGAAAGGCGACTGGGAGCTTCCCGTGATCTTCGCCGTGATCCCCGCCATTGGGGTGCTGTATGCCCTGGGACGCGCAATGACGTCCGCCCGACCAGATCCGCGCTAGCGCCGCCGTCGGCTCGCGTACGCCAGGATCCCGCCCAGGAGCAGCACCGCGACGACGGTCACCAGCACCGCCACCCAAAGGCCCGCGGCGAACGAGTCCTGTGACTGTTCGGGCTGCGGTCCCGCTGTCCCGGCCCGCGGCGCCCGGCCTTCACCCAATGCATCCAGGTCGGCTTGCGCGTCCCCTCGAAGAGCGGTTCGGCTGCAGATGCTCGCCTGGTAATCACCGTCACCTGAGGCGTTCAACGAGGCGTACACGATGTACTGCCCACCCTCGCTGAAGGCGAACCCGCAGCTCCCGCCCGTTGGCGGCGTGGTGATGTACATGCGTTCGTGCACCACGCCCTTCCACACCGTGCTCACGTCAAGGCCGACGGTCGTTCGGTCGCCGGGCTTGTAGGGCGTCACGTTCGGGTCGAAGGAATGGCTGACTGAAGTGACTTCTCCGGCAAAGACCGCGTCAAACTTCTCAAGCTCTTCGGCCGGCGAACCGGGCACCACGCATTTGCACGCGTGGACAGCGCCCAGGCTCCCGAGGAACCACAGGGCGCCGAGCACGAGCGCGACACCCACCACGCGTGTCATTGAAGTCGTCACCTGCGCCGCTCCCGCCTGGTCGGCTGAAGGTTCAATCGACTATCGGCCAGTTCCCTGTGAGGTCGACGCCCAACCGCTGCGCCCGCTCGGCCACCGACGTCGACACGGCCTGGCCGACGTCCTGCTCGTCAATCCGGGTTGAGCGCCCTCCGCGAAACACGACCTCGCCGTTCACCAGCACCGTCTCCACGCTCCCGCTCCCCATTGTCAGCGCCAGTTGATGCACCGGGCTGTTGTCCGGATACGCCTCCGCCGCGGCGAGGGATCTCACCACGACATCGGCGCGCTTCCCTGTCTCCAGGCTTCCGAGTTCTGCCTCCAGGCCGGCTGCCGCGGCCGCATTGACGGTCTGCATCTCCAGCAGCGCCTCAGCCGAAACAGGGTCGGCATACGACTGCGCCACGAAGTGCGCGGCCTGCAGCGTGTCCCCCGGCGTGCCGTCGAACGACCCGTCCGTGCCCAGCGACACGCGCACGCCTTGCCGCAAACGCTCCGCCATCTTGAAACGCACGCGACTGCCGATCCCCAACGAGAAGAACGCCGTCGGGCACCACACGACCTGGCAGCCGGACTCGCCGAGCGCAACTTCCTCCGCGTCGTCCAGCGCGTTGGCGTGCACCACCACGGTCCGCTCGTCCAACACCCCCAGGTCCCGCAGGTGGACAAGCTGGCTGACTCCGTTCAGGTTCCGGTAAGTCTCCGCCTCTTCCGGAACGTAGCCGGCGTGCAGGTGCAGCGGCACGGCGTTGTCGCGAGCGCACGCGTGGGCCGCCTGCAATAGCTCGGCCGAGGCCGTCCCGACCCCGTACACGAACACGTACCCGCGAACCAACGCCTCGGGATCCCTAATGCGGTGCAGCTCCGCGTCCAGCTGTTCCAGACAACGGGCGCGGTCAATGGGGGCGCGAGCCATCAGGCTCTGGCTCTCCAGGGCGGGCATTGCGTCAAAGCACTCCCGCCGGTCCCACAGATACGTCGGTGCAACCAGCGCCCGCAGCCCCACCCGCTCCACCGCTTCCGCCC
>WTFW01000169.1 GCA_011523785.1 Chloroflexota bacterium
CTGACGAGCGATCTCCGAAGCCTGGAAACCCGTTTGACGGTACGGCTGATGCTGGTGGTGAGCCTGGCCACGGGTGTCGTCGTGGCCGTCGATCGGCTGTGGAGTTGACGCGGGCCAGGAGACTTCGTGCGGTTGATGGCGTTCAAGACGTCGGTAATGGGTCGCTGCGAGTTTTGGGTGGGGAAGACGCCTTACCCCAAACCTATGCCTGAGGAGAGACTTCATCGTGACTGGAGGCCGGTTGCCCGGAAGACCCCTCACCCCAACCCTCTCCCCCAGGAGAGGGATTAAGACGGCGTGCCCCTGATGCGTTGGACCGGCACCGCGGCACTGCTGGTGGCGGACGATCTTGCCCGGAAGACCCTCACCCCAGCCCTCTCCCACAGGGCAAGGGAGCAAGAGCGGCCACGGCTGAGTAATCGAGTGGTGATTTGCAGGGGTCTCGTTCGGGGTATCCGATGACGGCTGATCTGTCCGCGCTCGACATCGAGCGACGCTTGACGGCGATTGAGTCCACGCTGCCGACGTTTGCGACGAAAGCGGACATTCACTCGCTGCGAGTTGAGATGCAGGCGATGCGGACTGAGTGGAAGTCTGATTTTAGCGAGCTTCGGTCAGAGTCGAAGGCCGATCTTGGCGAGCTGCGAGCCGAGTTTGGCGAGTTGCGAGCCGATTTTGGCGACCTGAAGGCCGAACTTCACGCGCGGGAGGCGCGCCTGATCAAATGGATTGCCGGGCTGATGGTGGCCGGGGTGGCGGCTGCGGCTGGTCTGGCGATTGCGGTGAACCAGGTTCTTGGGGCTGGCGTCGGGGGCTGATCGGGCGCGGGCGGGATCCACCGTCGTGAGCCCACAGAGCAAGACACGATGTCGCCGATATACTTGATCATGGTCAGGAAAGTCACGGCTAGTCGACCCGAAAGGATGCGTCCCTTGGCCACGTTCTATATCAGACGCCGACGTTGAGGTAGCCGTGAGTACGGAGAACGCGAGCCGCGACTTTACTGGCGAATTTCGCCTGGACGTTGAAGATTTCGGGCCGATTGGCAAGGCCAGCGTAGACCTGCGGCCGCTTACGGTCTTCATTGGTCCAAGCAATACTGGAAAGTCCTATTTGGCAACTCTGATTTATGCACTGCATCAGGCTTTCGGCGGAGGAAAGAAACGGCCATACGGAGACCGACTGCTAAGTTTGATCTTGGACTCTTTTATTGACTCACAATCTACCAAGGCAAAGGACGACATACTTGAACTCTATAGCGATTGGCTGCTACGTCGAAATAATGGGAATTCACAAGACACACCCCAAGGCGATCCGACTCTTCAGCCCGACTTCCCGATGCAGGTAGACTCGCGTATCCGTACTGTATTCGAGCAAGTGGACGCCTTTGGCAACTATATCTCGGGCAAGATTACTGGGTACTTCGGCTTTGGGGCTGAAGAGACCGCCTTACTGGTACGACGATCGAGAGATGTGTCCGGTGCCAGAATAGAATTATCGATTCCTCGGCTGGCCGGCGACGGGATCGTTGGATATAGCATTAGAATAAACGAAGAAGGAGTTAGATTTTCGGGACACGTTGGAGGCGCTGAACTAGTTGTCAACGAAATCGAACGATCCGCTGCTCTTCGTGACACGCCACTTGATCTGAGATATCTAAGACGGTCGGCGCGACTTAACGTCGATGACGATGAAGATTTGATGTTCTCTCTTACACGAATCATGGACGCTGTGTTCAAGGAGCTGACCAGTCCGATAAATCGCAATGCATTTTACTTGCCGGCTGATCGTACGGGTGCCATGCAAAGCCATAAGTCCGTGGTTAGAGCTTTGATCGAAAGTGCTCCATTCAGGACGTCGAGCCTGACTGCCGGCAGTCCCCTTTTCTCAGGAGTATTGGGCGATTTTCTGAGTGAACTGATCGGGTTGAATCCCATTCGGACGGGTGATAGGACGAAGTCTCGGCATGTTCCTGCTCGACTAGGCGACAAGTTGGCGACGGATCTGGAACATGGTGTCCTTGAGGGCACCGTTCGGATGGAAGACGCGGGGAGCGGCTATCCGAAGTTCGAATATCGCCCGCATGGCTGGGATCGATCGTTGTCTCTGGTGCAGGCGTCTTCAATGGTCGCCGAGCTCGCGCCGGTGGTGATCTACTTGCGGCACCTCTTGCGACCGGACGACGTACTCATCATCGAAGAGCCGGAGTCGAATTTGCATCCGGCCATGCAGGTTGAGTTCACGCGGCAGCTTGCGGGGTTGGTGCGGGCAGGTATTCGGGTGATCGTGACCACGCACAGCGAATGGGTGCTGCAAGAGTTGGCAAACCTGGTACGGGTGGCGGAGCTTCCCGAGGCCAAGCGACAGGGCATTGCCGGGGGTGACATGGCGCTAAATGCCAGTCAAGTCGGGGCTTGGTTCTTCCAGCCGGACGCGCACGGCGGGGGTTCCACGGTGAGCGAGATAGGGCTGGACGAAGAGTCTGGCCTTTACCCGACTGACTTCGAAGACGTGGCGCGGGCGATGCACAACGATTGGGCCGAGATTTTCAGCCGACTTGGGGAGGTTGAGTGAGCGGACTCGTCCGACGGGTCCGCGCGAATGTGGACGACAGGTGCGTCGTCACGCGGATTCGAAAGAAGGGTTGCCGCGTGTCCCTGGATAGCGCGCCGGCTTCCCGCGTGATCGTTGACTTCGACAAAGCGGGGTCACCACTCGGGCCGTCAGATCGGCGGTGCGATTACTTGTTCGTGGCGGACGTCGCCGCCCGCGACGGGTGGGTGGCACCGTTGGAGTTGAAGCGCGGCAGGTTTCACACCAGTGAGTGCGTCCGGCAGCTGCAGGCAGGTGCAACGGCAGCGGAGAAGCTGGTGCCTCCGAGCGCCGGGGTCAGGTTTCGGCCAATTGCCGTTGTTGGTGGCCGCATGACGAAAGAGGAGTGGAATAAATCGCGGCAGAAGCAGAACGCGGTGCGTTTTCATGGCAAATTCGAGCTTCTGCGATCTCTGACGTCCGGCCAGAAGCTAGCCGACGAACTTCGCTAAGCAGGTCGCTTGTCGATCGTAGAGGACTTCGGAGTCTTCGAGCATGCGGCTGAGCATGGAGTTGGGGTTCGGGCGATGTCTGGCGAGTATCTCGACTGAACGGTCCAGGACTTCGACCGGCACTACAGAGCGCTCGCTGACGAGGTGGATGATGGCTTGGATGGTGTCCCGATTGAGTGGGAGATCGATGACGCGACTCGGGGCTAGACCGCCATTTGGGATTCGGTGTCGCCGGCTGCTAGGGCGTTCATGTAGGCGAGGATGAGGTTGCGGGTGCGGTAGGTGCCGAAGGCGGCTTGGTCCTGGCGTTGGATGATGGGGAAGGTGGAGAGGATGTAGGTGGCGTCGTCGCGGTCGAGGCCGTAGAGGTGGAAGTAGAGGGCGTCGAGGCGGGCTCGGAGGTGGCGGCGTTGTTCTTCGTCCCAGGGGA
>WTFW01000154.1 GCA_011523785.1 Chloroflexota bacterium
CACCCACCCTTGGCCCCCCGCGCCCTCACCCGCCGCCACGCCCTGCGCCTGGCCGGAATCGCAGGCGCCGGCGCCCTCGCCGCCGCCTGCGGCGAGCCCGACATTCCGAAGATCCAGCCCCCGGTTCTCCCCTCCACCCAGCGCACCCAGGCCGCCGGCACACAAGGAACCGAATCCGCCGCCACGCCGGCGCCCACCGTCATCGTCACTGCCGGCGACCGCGCCCCCAGCCGCGAAGGCGCCCTGCCCCAGGCCGGCGCCGACCGTCCGATTTCCATCGCCCTGCCCACCTTCGCCGGCGGTAACTGGGATGTCGAACCCATCCTGCTCTCCGCCGAACTCGCCGCCCGCCAGGACACCGACGGCCGCTACAAGTTCTCGCGCACCCCCCTGCCCTCCAACTTCGGCTATCGCTGGGACTACGCCGCAACCGTGGACGACGGCTCCGGCAGCGCCCGCACCGACCTTCTCATGCTCGAACAGTGGGACCTTGCCAACCTCGTCGCCGGCAACAAGCTTCTGCCGCTGGACGAACACCTCGCCAGCGACTCCACCTTCAACCCCGGCGCCTACTGGCCCGGCATCCTCGAAACCGGCAAAGTCGAAGGCGTCCAATACGCCCTCCCCATCGCCGCCGCGCCCTGGATCACCATCGTCAACCGCGACCTCGCCGCCGCCGCCGACTACCAGATCCCGCCCCGCAGCGCCTGGGACGGCCCGGCCTTCGTGGAAGCCGCCCTGGCCATGCACGGCGACCCCGAAGCCGCCGGCGGCAGCGACGCCCTCGGCCTTCTCCTAAACGTTGAGCCCATGTGGGGCGCCCCCGACCAGCTCTGGAGCTATACCCCCAGCTTCCTATTCCTCCAGTCCGCCCTCGGCGCCCTCCCCGACAGCCAGGGCACCTTCGCCCCCCTGCGCTCCGACCCGGCCAAAGCCATAGCCGAGACCTACTACGACCTCGCCACCACCTACGGCCTCGCCGAAAGCGCCGAGAGCGGCAGCGGCAGCGTCTGGTACCGCTACGTCCAGGGCCAGATCGCCATGCTCATCATGTCCCTCGGCGGCCTCAGCTTCGGTTGGATGACCCGCAGCAGCGGCCCCGACAACGTGCTCTACCCCTTCCCCCGCTTCGGCTCCGGCGGCGCGCCAGTCAGCGTCTGGATGATGATGGGCATCGGCAAAGGCACCCAGGAACCCAGGGTCGCCTACGACGCCCTCCGCGCCCTCGACCGCAACACCCAGCGCGTCGCCAACGTCCCCGCCCAGCGCCTGGAGCCCGACCAGCTCCAACTCCTCTTCGCCAGCTACAGCGACGACGCCGCCCAGATGGTGGTTGACATAATGCAGTCCGCCAACTACGTCACCATCGACCGACCCCAATGGGGCGCCTTCATCAACCAGCTCGACGCCGGCATCATCCGCGACCAACGCTCCGCTAACGAAGCCCTCACCAACCTCACCCACCGCCTCCAAGAACTCGGCGCCCGCGTCTAGCCCACCACGCCGTGCCTGCATCCGATCCGCCGCCACATAGAGATCTCTTCATGATTGCGATCGACCTCGAAGGCGTGGCGGATCTTCACCCTCTCCTGGGGGAGAGGCAGAATCGGCCGTCCTCGGCCGAAATCGGTGAGGGGTCTTCCGGGCAACCTCTCTCAGAGATCTCTACATGAAAGGACACTGACGTGACCGACCAGGAAGGCCTTGGCTTCACCTTCGCCTGCGTCATCGAGGCGCCAGTCGAAACCGTCTTCACCGCCATCACCGACCAGCACACCATCAGCACCTACTTCACCGACGCCTCCAGCGGCCCGCTAACCGAAGGGACCACCGTCCTTTGGCGCTTCGGCGACCTCCAAATCGACGTCCAGGTCCGGGAAGTCATCCCCAATCGCCGCATCGTCTGCAACTGGCCTGCCGCCGGAAAAGTCGACTACCGCACCACCTTCACCTTCACGTTTGATTCGCGCGGCGACTCCACCGCCATCCACGTCAGCGAAACCGGCTGGCGCCGCGACGCCCCCGGCCTCGCCAGCGCCTTCGACCAATGCTCAGGCTGGACCCACTTCTTCGCCAGCCTCAAAGCCCGCCTCGAACACAAGGTCGACCTCAAACACTTCTACTCCGACGTCGACGAGGCCCCCCAGACCCCTCTCGAACACTGACCCGACGGCAAGGTGGCCCAGGCTGCGCGCAGCCTGGGATCCGGCCGCCCTGCCGGCATTCCACGCGCCCCCATCCCCGGCAACAGCCCGGAGCTTGCCGAGACCTGTCCTGAGCCTGCCGAAACCTCCAACGCCGCACCGTTTCCACAGCTACATCACCCAATCCCTCCTCTCCCCCACCGACTTCACTGCGACTTTCTGCCCTAACCCCTGCCACCTGCTCCCTGGTAGTGTACACTATCTGAGTAAGCTCTCCAACTCCCTCCCCGATGCCCATCGCCTGGCTCGCCCGGATCGTGTCCTTCCTCCTGCCGCGCCTCCGCCTTTCCCCGCTCCTGCTGAGCCCGTCGAACCACGCCCCGCTCACCACCGAGACCCGCCAAAAGAGCCCCCCGAATCACCTCAAGAGTTTTTTGGAAAAAACTCTTATTGCGCGCGAGGCCCCCAAATTCACCCCCCAAATTGACGCCTCCGCCGCCACACCCCACCATCCCCTCACCGGCCGTCCTCCAACCACCCACGCGGAGCGCGCGATGTCCGACTACCAGCCCCTCAACCTCACCACCCTCAGCAACGCCTCCGCCGACCTCCTCGGCCCCACCGGCGCCAGCTCCCTCGGCCTCCAGGCCTACCGCGGCGTCCCCTTCCACATCGGCGACCCCGCCTCCGCCCGGCTCCCCCTCCTCGGCGACGGCGGCCACACCGGCCCCATCCGCATCGACATCGCCCAAACCGCCCACACCCTCGTCTTCGCCCACGTCCTCGTCGACCCCCAGCTCCACCGCAGCGGCGTCCCCGGCGACCACGTCGCCACCTACGTCGTCCACCACGCCGACGGCCAGCAAACCGAGCTCCCCATCCGCGAACGCTTCGAAATCGGCTGGCTCGTCACCGCCCAGGACATGATCTCCGACATCCGCTCCCCCGGCGCCCCCTTCGTCGCCATGCCCGATGTCGACGACGAACTCGTCCCTCGCGACACCGCCGGTCGCAGCGAGATGGGCCGCGCCCTCACCGAAGTCACCGGCGGCGTCTCCGCCAACGCCTTCTACCTCTGGCCCTGGCGCAACCCCCGCCCCGACGTCCCCATCCAGCACGTCGAGCTCCGCCCCACCAACCGCCGCATCCTCCTCGGCGGCCTCTGCCTTGGCCACGTCGACGAAGACCCCTTCCGCCGCGCCGCCCGCCGCGCCGTCGTCATCGAGCTCCCCGAACCCGCCGACGCCAACGCCCCCTTCGATCTCGAAGTCTCCGTCGAACGCGGCATCGCCACCTTCCCCCACCCCATCAC
>WTFW01000087.1 GCA_011523785.1 Chloroflexota bacterium
GGCATGCGCGAGGTGCTGGACGAGATGGACCTGCCAGTTGAGATTGCAGGCCTGCCGGCCACGCCGGGCTTTACGTTCACCGGGCCGTCTGACGCGGAGGAATCGAAGAAGCTCAACGTGCTGGTAGCGCAGGAAACCGCCAAGCGGGGCGTCCTGTTCAATACGCATCCGCGTCACAGCTCGGCGCACACCGACCGTGACCTTGGCATCACCCTGGAGGCGTTTCGGAGCGCGCTGGCGGTGGCGAAGGACGCACTGGCGCGAAATGGCGTGGATGACGTGCTGGAGGCCAGCCTGGCGCCGGCACTGGTACCCCGGCCATCGGTCAAGCGGCGCAGGGAGGTGTGACCACCGGCGACTGGCCGCCGCTCCCGGAGACCATCCACACGCCGAGATTGCTCCTGCGACAGTTCAGCCTGGCCGACGCGGAGGACGTCTTCGCTTATCGGCGCGATCCGGAAGTGGGACGCTTCATTCCGTTCAGGCAGCCATTTGAGCGACGCCATGCAGACGTGTTTGTCGCCACACAGGTATTGGCTGATCCATGCGAGCGGTGCGTGTGGGCCCTGGAGCAGAAGGGCCAGGTCGTGGGCGGGGTGAGCCTGGAACTGGATCGCCGAATGGCACGGGCAGAACTGGGCTATGAATTGGCGCGGTGGCTGTGGGGCCGCGGTCTCATGGTTGAGGCCGCCTCAGCGGTGATTGACCAAGCGTTCGACCGGCTGCCGATCATCAAGCTCACCGCCACGGCGACCGCCCCGAACGTCCGCTCGACCCGGGTCCTCGAGAAACTCGGCATGCGGCGCGAGGCGCTGCTGCGTCAGCACTGGGTGCATGAGGGACGAGTGCTGGACGAGGTCCGCTACGGACTCCTCCGTGAGGAGTGGAAGGAACTCCCGGCCGCCAACTCGGAGCCGTAGCGCCGGGTCGCCAAACACGCGGAGGTGTCGCCGGGTGCATCTGCTAGATTCGCGCCCAGTCGCCACGGTACCGCGGCGGACGGCGCGAGGACGACATGGCTTTCTCGTTTCCGACGGGTGTCAGGCGGCGGACGGACTGTCTCTCGATGATCCTGGGCGAGGACATCGCCGAGCAGGAGATGCTGGCCTGGCGTCTGGAGCCGGGCGAACTGGATCCCAACAACCCGTTGGTCACGCCGGCCAGGCCGTGGGACAGCGGTTCGGTGTTCGCCCACGGCACGTTTGCATTGGACCCGATCGACGGACGCTGGAAGGCCTGGCACGTCTCGACGCCGCTGACACCTGAGTATTTCGAGAATTTCCGGCGGGTGACGCACCTGGTCTCGGAAGACGGCGTGGAATGGACGCGTCCGGAACTGGACTTGTGCCCGCAGCCAGGGCATCCGCGCACGAATATCCTGCTGGACTTCGACTCGGGCGGCCCGAGCATGTACAGCTCGGTGATGATCGACCCGGATGCGGAGCCGGAGCGGCGCTACGAAATGTTCGTAATGCGCGACCCGGGCAACACCACCAGCGGGAGTCCAGGCTACATTCGCGGGCTGCCGCCGCCGCCGCCGGGCGAGACGCACAAGCGCGGCATGTACCGCTATTTCTCGCCGGACGGAATCAACTGGACGGTGAGTGAAGGCCCGGTGTTGGAAGTGGCGGTGCCGGGCGTTCGGTTGGTGATTCCCTACGAGAATCCACTGCACACGGCGGACACGACGTACATTTTCCGCGAGCCGGACGGCACATACATGGCAACCCACAAGCTGGGCGAGCCGGCGCATCCGGGCGGGCTGGTGCCGTATGACGTGTTCGCGGAGGGCCGGCGGGTGATGGCGCGGCGGACGAGCCCGGACGGGTCGAACTGGAGCCCGTTCGAGACGATCATCCAGCCCGACATCTACGACCCGCAGGACATCCAGATCATGGAGTTGTGCGTGACGCCGGTGCGAAGCGGGTACCTGGGGGTGATCGGGATCTACCTGAACCGCACGCAGACGATGGAACTCCACCTGGGCGGCAGCGTGGACGGGCGAATCTGGGATCGACGGGTGCGGCTGCCGGCGGTCTCGACGGGCGCGCTGGGCGATTACGGCGGCGGGATGTTGTGGCCGTCGCACAACCTGATCGAACACGACGGCCGGCACCATATGTACTTCTCCGCCACGGAGGGTTTACACGGCGATCCGGCATCGAAGAGTCCGAGTATCTGGCCGTTCTTTTCGGCGATCTGCCGGGCCAGCTGGGCGGTGAACCGGTACTGGGCGGCGGTATCGGGTCCGGGCGGGGACGTGGTGGGGACGCTGACTACACATCCGTTGCCTGTTGGCGGGCAGAGCTTGATCCTGAACGCGGCGACCTCGACGGTGGCCGAGGGGACACTGCAGGCGGAGTTGCTGGACCCGGACGGGAACGTGGTGGAGGGCTTCAGCAAAGACGATTACATCCCGTGGCACGGTGACAGCTCGTCGGCGACGGCGCGCTGGGCCGGCGGCACGCGGTGTCCGCTGGACGAATGCGCGGTGCGGTTCTACCTGGAGCGGTCGCGCTTGTACGGGTATGCCTGGGAGTCGTCGCCATAGCCATTGACTCGTCGGAAATGTTGCGCCAGCTGGGGCGCGGGGAGTCGATTGCGGACGTTCGCGCTGCGGCGGGGATGACGAAGGGCGAGTTCGAGGCCTGGTGGGACCGGGAAACCAGGCGCCGGTTGGCAGTGATCGACGGGGAGACCCGAGGGCCGGTCGACGCGGCGGTCGAGATCCAGCGGGACGCCAACGGAGTGCCGCACATCTTCGCGGAGACGGAGCCCGATCTCTTCGTCGGGTACGGCTACGCCATGGCCCAGGACCGGCTGTTCCAGATGGACTATCTGCGGCGGCAGGCGCTGGGGCGGCTGGCGGAGATCCTGGGTCCCGAGGCGTTCGACTACGACCTGCTGGTGCGCACGATTGGGCTGCATCGAATCGCGGAGGAGGAGACGGCACGGCTACCGGCAGAGACTTCGGCGCGGTATGAGGCATTCGCGGCGGGGGTGAATGCGTTTATCGAGGCGTGCCTGGAGGCGCCGCCGATCGAGTTCGACCTGCTGGACTACCGGCCGGAGCCGTGGCGGCCACTGGACTCGATTGCGCTGTTGGGTGAGTTTCGCTGGTATCTCACCGGACGATTCCCGGTCATCGCCGTGCCGGAGTTGGCCCGACGAGCCCTGGGCGACGGGCCCCGGTACCGGGCCTTCCTGACGGCCGAGGCCATCGACGAGACGATTTTGCATCCCGGGGAATACGCGAGTACCGGCGGCGGCGCTGACCCGGTGCCGACGGCGCTGGGCGGCATTGACGACGGTACGGGTAGCAACAACTGGGTGATCGGGCCGAGCCGGAGCGCGTCGGGCGCGGCGATGGTGGCGAGCGATCCGCATATCGCGTTCGGTGCGCCGAACTGCTGGTACCAGGCGCACCGAACGCGATATGCG
>WTFW01000070.1 GCA_011523785.1 Chloroflexota bacterium
AGGCGAGGGGCTGGGGCGGGCGGAGGGCCGGCTTGCGGCTAGCGTGCCGAGAGGCGTTTGTGGATGGACAGGCTCACGACGGGCGGGTCGATGACTCGCCCTGGGCGGGTGGGCGGCCGGCGGGGAGGCGGATTTCGAATTCGGCGCCGCCAAGATCGGCGCGGCGGACCTGGACGCTGCCGCCGTGGGACTCGGCCACACTGCGCACGATCGTGAGGCCGAGGCCGGTGCCGCCGCCAGCGCGCGAGCGAGCGGGGTCGGCCCGATAGAACCGGTCGAAGACGTGCGGGAGATGCTGGGCGGGGATGCCGGGGCCGTCGTCGCTGACGGTGAGGGAGACGGTACGGTCGCGGTCGGTGAGCCTGACCTGGATGTGGCCACGGTCCTGAGTGGCGGTGATGGCGTTCTGGACGAGGTTCCGCAGGGCGAGTTCCAGCTGGTCGGGATCGGCGAAGACCCAGGCGTCGTCGGCGCCGGCCAAGTCAAGGGAGCGGCCGGCGGCCACGGGGCCTAAGTCGGCGAGGACGCGCACGACCAGCGCGCGGAGGTTGACGGGTTCGAACTTGAGCTCACCGGGCGCATCAAGCTCGGCAACGGCGAGCAGGTCGTTGACGATGCGCTGCATGCGGTCGGCCTCGCGGGTGATGGCGGCCGCGGCGGTGGCGTCGAGTCCGGCTGGGTCGCGGCCGAGGAGTTCGGCGTTGCCGCGAATGACGGTCAGGGGCGTCTTGAGCTCGTGGGAGGCGTCGCCGACGAAACGGCGCTGGGACTCCACGCTGTCCTCAATATGGTCGAGCATACGGTTGAAGGTTCGGCCGAGGGCGCTGAGGTCGTCTTTGCCGGCGCCGATGTTGATGCGGCGACTGAGATCGCCCTGGCGATAGATTGCTTCGGCGGTTCGGGTAATTTCAGCCACGGGATTGACGGCGGTGCGGGTGAGGTAGAGGGCGCTGAAGGAAGCGACGACGAAGACGAGGGCGGCGCCGCCGATCAGAAGGTTGCGGGAGCGGGTGGTGGTGCTATCGGCGAGCTGCAGGGATTGGGCGCTTTGCAGGACGCCGACGAGCTGGGCGCCGCGGAGAATCGGGACGCTGAGCACGCGCAGACGGAAGCGGCCGGCGACGTTGAGGGTTTCGACGGATTCCTGCTGGGTCTCGATGACGCGCCTGGCGCCGTCGGTCACGGGCAGGGACTGGCCGCGCAGGTTGACGGAGGCGACGACGGGGCGGCCCTGCGGATCGAGCACCTGGAGGTAGACCTCGCGTTCGCGGAGTTCATCGACGGGGAGTTCGATGAGCATGCCGACCTCGGGACGGACGCCGGTGAGGCCGCCGCTGACCTGGGCGATGCGGACGACTTCGCGGGCTCGGCCGCGGAGGGTTTCGTCGACTTCGGTATCGACGTGCGCCATGAGAAGGAGTTGGAGCCCGATGCCGAAGACGGTAATGGTGACCGCGATGCAGGCGAGGTACAGGAGGCGGAGCTTGAGGCGGATGCTCATGGGCCGTCCTCGCGCAGCACGTAGCCGGCCCCGCGGACCGTCCAGATGAGGCGCGCGCGACCGTCGGCTTCCAGCTTGCGGCGCAGGTAGCCAACGTAGACGTCCACGACGTTGGAGATGGTGTCGGGCGCGAAGCCCCAGGCGGCGTCCAGCAGGCGCTCGCGGGTGAGGACGCGCCTGGGTTCGCGCATGAAGACGCGCAACAGGTCGAACTCGGTAGCGGTGAGCGGGACGACGGTTCCGGCACGGGTGGCCTCGCGCGCGGCTTCGTCCAGCTGGAGGTCGGCAAAGACGAGGCGATCGGCCTCCGGGATGCTGGGGCGGCGGAGGAGGGCGCGGAGACGGGCGACGAGTTCGCCAAAGGCGAAGGGTTTGGGCAGGTAGTCGTCGCCGCCGGCTTCGAGACCGGCGATGCGGTCGCGGACACGCTCGCGGGCGCTGAGGAACAGGACGGGGACGTCGCTGGATTCCCGGATGCGCCGGATGACGGCAAGGCCGTCGAGGCCGGGCATCATGACGTCGAGGACGACGACGTCGGTGGGATGCTGAGCGAGGGCCTTCAGGGCGGCGTCGCCACTGGCGGCGACGCGGACGTCGAAGCCCTCGATCTTGAGGCCGCGATCCAGGAGGTCCAGGATTTCGGGATCATCGTCGACGGCGAGCAAGCGCGGCTTCGCAACAGGCTGGTCAAGCGCCATGTCGGGAGCCTACACGCGACCGGGGCGGGTTTTCGCGGTAGATTGAACATTGGAGATGCATTTGGGATACCAACTTCCACCTCGGCCGCGGCTGCGCGTTCTCGCGTTGGCGGCCTGTGTTGCGCTGGCGCTGGCATTCACCGCCTGCGAGCCGGACGCGCGGGAGTCCGACGAGCCGCTGGTGCTTGACGTGGCCGACAAGGCCCGGGTGACGATCGAGGCCGAGTTTGGCACGACCAGGGTTGAGATGGCGGGACGGCAGGAGCTGTGGATTACCCGGTCGTCCGGTTGGGATCCGTGCCCCGAGGCGTTGGGGACAGAATTCCAGCCGGAGACGTGCTGGGTGCGCGCCTACATTGACGAAACGCTGGTCGCGACGCTGTTGCCGGAGCCGAATGGGACGCTGGGGCCGTACGCGATTCCGATCCACTTTGATGTGTTCGACTTCGCTCCAGGCCGGCACTTCCTGCGACTGGTCCAGGTAGGCCGGCTGGAGTTGCGTTATACGGATGCGTTGCCGCTGGAGATGGCGTTGCCGGCGCCGGAGACACCGACGCCGACACCAACGCCGACATCAACGCCGGCGGCCGGGGCCTAGGGCACGCCGGACGGCGAAGTTTCTTCAGGCGGACAAGGCCTTCAGTCCGGTGTTATCCGCGCGGGACTTCCGAGGTCAGAACGGCGGAGGCGAGGGAGACGTCGTCCAACAGTTCAGCGGCGGTCGCCTGGTCGACGCGGGCGATTTGCAGGATCAGCACGAGGATGTCGGCCTGCTCGGTAATCAGCAGGCGGGCTTCGAAGGCGTCGGTCCCGCTGACGACGCGTGTGTGGGCGGCGGCGGCGCGTTCCCCGAGGGGTGGCGGCTCCCGCACGACCAGGGCAACCACATCTGCCGGACGCTCCGAGGTTTGAAAGCCTTCGACCAGGCCGCTGGCCACGGTTTCCAAGAAGGGGCCCGGCGCATCGAGGAGGTTGTCGGCCAGGAACTGTTCCGCGCTGGAGGCGGTCTGGCCGACAAAGAGAAGAGCGAACAGGAACGGATCAAGCCGGCGGATGACGAGGGGATCAAGAAACTGGCCTTGCAGGCCAAAGTCGGCGGCGGCGATGTCTTCATCGGCGCCACGCACCACCGGCATGCCCAGACGTTCGGTTAGGACGGTTGGGTCGGGCAGACGGGCCTGCAGTTCGTCGGTGCTGTAGCGCGCCAGTTCCTCGGGCGAGGCGGTGGGCGGGGGCGGCGTA
>WTFW01000179.1 GCA_011523785.1 Chloroflexota bacterium
ACCCAGCCAAACCCGATCGCGAATATCCACCCCCCGATCACCCGGCCCCGCATGTCGTCCGGCACCGTCGCCTGCAGCAGCGTCCACTCCATCGCGTCAAACCCCGCTGCCATCGCCCCCACCAGCGTCACCAGCAATATGGCGACCGCTAGGTTCGGGCTCAGCGACACGCCAACCAGGCCCAGTCCGTATGCAAACGTAATCGCCAGCAGCAGCGGCCCCTTCCGCCGAAAATCCCCCAGGAACGAGAGCGCGGCAACGCCCGCCACTGCACCGATTCCTGTGGCAAAGCGCAGCGTGCCCAGCCCCGACTCCGCCACGTGCAACTCGTCCCGCGCCATCGCCGGCATCACCGCCTGGTAGGCAAAGCCGAATATCTCCACCACGATCGCCATCCCCAGCAGCGTCGACACCGTCGGCATCCCCACCATCGACCGCAGCCCCGTCAGCGCATCCCGGAAGATCCGGCGGATCGGCTCCTGGGCCTCCCGCACCGTGCGCTCGACGGTCGGAACCAGCAGCACGATCGCCCCACCCACCAGCACCGCCCCTGTCGCCGCCAGCAACGCCGTCGGGATGCCCACCAGCTCCGCCATCACCCCGCTCGCCAGCGCCCCCAGCGCCCCCACCGCGCGCCCGCCCACGGAGTGAACTGAAATCGCATTCATCCGGCCGTGCCGCGGCACGATGTCCGTAATCAGCCCCTGCGTGGCCGGCGTCTCGAAGGAGTTCACAACACCCTCGATCGCAATCAACACGAAGATCGGCCACGGGTTCGAGAACCCGCGCAGCGCCACCACCGCCATCAGCGCGATCACGCACGCCCTGATCAGCGCCGCGACCGGCAGCACCCGGTTGCGCGGAAACCTGTCCGCCACCGCCCCGCCGATCGGCGCCGCGATGATCCCCGGCGCGCTGCGCGCCCCAAACGTCGCCGCCGACAGCAGCACCGACTCCGTTTGCACCAGCACCAGCCAGCCCACCGCCAGCCGTTCCGCCCACGAGCCCAGTGCAATACAGTTCGAACCCAGCCACAACACCCGATACGCCGGATTTGCAAGTGCGTCGAACGCTCGCAAGGCCCTCACCCGGATCCAGCGGCGCCGGTTGGCCGCCGCTCAGTATCCGGCTATCGTCACGTCAGGACGCGCTGGACAGCAGCTCCGCCAAGCCACGAAAGGCGTACCTCACCTTCCATGTCTGAATCAACGCAGGCCGCCGGGCATCTCGACACGGATGAACTGGACGCCGGACTCCCCCACATCCGCCGGTCCCCCGCCGACGCCGGACCCCTCCGCATGATCGTCCGCCGTCCCGGCGTCGAACAGCGCGAAGTCGTGGCCGAAGGTGTGCTTGACGTCGACGCCGGCCTGGTCGGCGACAGCTGGCTCACCCGCGGCAGCCCTCGCACCCCCGATGGCGGCCCCAACCCCGCCGCCCAGGTCACCGTCATCAATGCCCGCCTGATCGACTTGCTGGCCCAAACCGAGGACCGCTGGCCCCTCGCCGGCGACCAGCTCGTCATCGACATCGACCTGAGTGAGGACAACCTCCCGCCGGGCGCCCGCCTCGCCATCGGCTCGGCCGTCCTCGAAATCTCAGAAGAGCCCCACACCGGCTGCGCCAAATTCGCCCAGCGCTTCGGCCACCGGGCCCTCCGCTTCATCAGCACCCCAACCGGCCAGGCCCTCCGCCTCCGCGGCGTCAACACCCGCGTCATCCAATCCGGCCCCATCCGCGTCGGCGACAAGGCGACCAAAGTAGATTCCTGAGTCGGCAGCCGGTTAGACGAAGGGCACGGCGTCCGCCTTTAACGTCCTAGGCATCCCCAAGGACATGCCGCAAGTCCACCGGCACCGGCACCCCTTCACACCACACAATCCCGCCCAGGCACAACCCCTGCAGCGGCCCGATCATCGGACGCAGCCTCGTCGACGGCTGCCCAAACGGCCGCAGTGCGTGCGTGATGAACCACCGGTCCTGCTCGTCGCTGAACACGCTTGCCCCGTGCCACGGCCCCAGCACCGTCCACTCGCCAAAGTGGAACGGATCGTCCCCGCTCGCGTACTGCGTACCCCAGAAATTCATGACAAAGATCCAGTACCGGCCCTCCCGCTCGAACACCCGCGGTACCTCGAACCCCGACGGACCCTGGAAATCGTTCTCGATCCGCTGAAACGTCATCAGCGGCCCCCGGTCCTCCCAGTGCACCAGGTCCGCCGACTCCGCCAGCGCCAGGCACGAATCGCCCCAGCGGTTCTGGCACACGAAATACATCAGGAACCGGCCTTCGTACGCAATCACCCACGGGTCCTTGCACTCCAGCACCCCGTCCTCCGTCCACCCCGACCATTCCCGCAGCGGAATGAACACCGGCGACCCGTCCCCCGGAATCTTCTCCCAGTGCCACAGGTCGTCTGAGACCGCGACCGAGAATCTCCGGCTCGCCTCCGGCCGCGGGCGGCACGCGTACACCATGTACCAGCGCCCCTCGTGCTCAATCACGCTCGCCTCGCTGACCTCCGCGTGATCGCACTCTCCCGGCTTGCCGTGCAGCAACACCGGCGCCTGCTTCGTCCACACCACCAGGTCGTCCGACGTCGCATGCCGCTTCTCCAGGTTCCGGCCGCCCGGCCACGCCCCATAGAACAGGTGCCAGCAATCCGGCCCCCGCACAATCGTGTGCGGATTCACCGTGTCCTGCCCCGCCCCATACACCTCCTTCATCGCACTGCGCTGCGCCAGAATCGCCCGCCGCCGCTCCTTGGCCGTCACTTCTTTCCACCCTCCGCATTCGCCTGCCCCAGTTTGCATTCCCCCGGTCCCACCACCGCCTTCCGCGGCTCAAGAATCCGTCCCCGCTCTCCGTTACCCTTGAGCCACCATCCGCCAACCGCTATCCACCTCTTCGACCCATGCCCAGCCAACCCAACATCCTCCTCTTCATGACCGACAGCATGGACGGCCGCGTCATGCGCCACCTCGGCCACCCCGCCGCCCACACCCCCAACATGGACCGCCTCGCCGCCCTTGGAACCTCCTTCCGCAACGCCTACTGCAACTCCCCGCAGTGCGCCCCCTCCCGCGCCAGCTTCTGGAGCGGCCAATACGTCCACCGCGTCCAGGCCTGGAACAACCCGGGCGGCCTGCCCATGGACGCTCCCACCTTCGGAACCCACCTCCAGGACGCCGGCTACGGCCTCCACGTCTTCGGCAAGACCGACTACCGCGTCGGCGGCCACTCCCTCAAGGCCCGCCTCACCGCCTGGATCCGCTCCGCCAACATCAAGCGCCCCCACAACCCCCGACCGGAAGCCGTCACTGTCCAACCCGACACGCAGAGGCCTCACGAAAAAGACTGGCTCCAGATCGACAACACCTGCCAATTCCTAAACGACTACGGCAAAGACGACCCGCCCTACTTC
>WTFW01000150.1 GCA_011523785.1 Chloroflexota bacterium
CTCCGCGCCCTCGTCTTCGACTCCGCCTACGACCAGCACCAGGGCGTCGTGGCCTACGTTCGCGTGGTCGACGGCCGGCTCCAGCGCGCCGACCGCCTCCAGCTCGTCCAGGCCGGCACCCGCGCCGAGGCCGTCGACGTCGGCGTCTTCGTCCCCACCCGCCGCCAGCAGGACGTCCTCGGAACCGGCGAAGTCGGCTTCGTGGCCACCGGCCTCAAAGACACCCAGGACGTCCCCGCCGGCGACACTGTCGCTCCGCTTGGCGCCGACGGCATCCAGCCCCTCCCCGGCTACCGCCAGCCCAAGCCCCTCGTATTCGCCGGCCTCTACGCCACCAACCCCGAGCACTACCCCGACCTGCGCGACGCCCTCGAACGCCTCCGCCTCAGCGACCCCGCCCTCACCTTTCAGCTCGAAAAGTCGTTGGCCCTCGGCTTCGGCTTCCGCGCCGGCTTCCTCGGCGTCCTGCACATGGACATCGTCCGCGAGCGCCTGGAACGCGAGTTCGGCATCGAGCTCGTCATCACCACCCCCCAGGTCGAGTACGAAGTCGAAGCCCGCGACGGCGCCATCACCCTCCTCGACAGCCCTGCCGACTTCCCCGAACTCTCCCAGATCGCCGCCATCCGCGAACCCTGGATGCGTCTCAGCATCATCACCCCCACCGCCTACATCGGCCGCGTCAGCGAGCTCCTGGCCAACCGCCGCGGCTCCCACCACCGCATGGAGCACATCGAGCCCACCCGCGTCCTCATCGAATACGACCTGCCCCTCGCCGAAATGCTCACCGGTTTCTTCGACACCCTCAAATCCGTCAGCCGCGGCTACGCCTCGCTCGACTACAACTTCCTCGGCTACCGCGAAGCCGACCTCGTCCGCCTCGACATCCGCGTCAACGGCCAGGTCGTCGACGCCCTTTCGACCCTCGTCCTTCGCGACCAGGCCCCCGTCATCGGCCGCGACCTCGCCCTCCGCATCCGCCGCGAAATCCCCCGCCAGCTCTTCGAAGTCGCCGTCCAGGCCGCCATCGGCTCCCGCATCATCGCCCGCGAGACCGTCCGCCCCCTCCGCAAGGACGTCCTCGCCAAGTGCTACGGCCGCGACGTCTCCCGCAAGAAAAAGCTCCTCGAATCCCAGAAAGCCGGCAAACGCCGCATGAAGCGCGTCGGCAGCGTGGACATCCCCCAGGAAGCCTTCTCCGCCGTCCTCCAACTCAACGCCCCCAGCGTCCGCTAGCCACCTACGAGCCGCGTTCCCGGATTTGGAGTCGTGATAGAATTCTCTTGGCAGCCAGTGTGCCTGCCAGTCGCATGGGCGATCGTTAGGAAGACATGGCGATAAAGGGCAAGGTTGAAATATCCAAACCTGGAGTCCGCCATGCTAAACCAGTGGCTAAGGATCCCACGTACCGGGTCCCCAATTCCGAGTCCATTGAGGCGATGCGGCAGGTGGAGGCTGGCGAAGACTTGGTCGAATACAACGACATGCACGAGTTTATGGAAGAATATGCCAAATATAAGAGTAACGAATCGCAAGACCAATAGGCCGTCATTTGCGGCCTGTTTTTCGCAAACAATTCAATAAAGACTTGAGACGCGCCGAAAGGCGTGGCAAAGATCCCGAGAAGCTGAGATCAATTATTGACCAATTGCTTGCAGGTCACCCACTTGAGCCTCGACATCGGCCCCACAAGCTGAGGGGGAATTGGTCCGAGTACTGGGAGTGCCACATAGAGCCTGACTGGCTACTGATTTGGAAACCGGAAGAAGACAGGCTAATCTTCGTTCGCACCGGCACCCATAGCGACCTCTTTAGATAGGCGGGTTTTTGGACTTAGGCGACACTCAGCGTCATTTGCCATAGGCCAAGCGTCACCCATCACGATTGACCCTTCACAAATCACGAGTTATCCATCACCCCTAAATCAACGCCACCCGCCCCAAATGCCTCTCCGCATACGCCTCCAGCCGCTCCTCCGGCATCAGCAGCACCCAATCCGGCTTCAGCCCCGCCACAAACTCCACGTCGTGCGACACCACCACCAGCGACGCCCCATAGCTCTGTAGCGCCTCCACCAGCCACGCCTGCGTCGTCCGGTCCAGGTTGCTGTTCGGCTCATCCAGCAGCAGCAGATTCCGCCGTTCCAGCATCAGCCCCGCAATCGCCAGCCGCGCCCGCTCGCCCGCTGACAGCGTTCGCAGCGGCCGGAAAATGTGGTCCTCGTGAAACATCAGCGTCGCCAGAAAGCTCCGGATCGTCGGTTCCACGGGTCCCAGCAGCGAACGCACGAAGTCATACGCCGACCGCCTCCCCAGCGCCGGATCCACCGCATGGTTGAAGTGCGCCATCGAGACGTTGTGCCCCACCTCCGCCGACCCGCCATCCGCCTCCAACACCCCCGCTGCGATATTCAGCAACGTCGACTTCCCCGCCCCATTCCGACCGATGACTGCCAGCCTTTGCCCCCGCTCCAGCTCCAGCGAGACATCCCGCAACACCCGGTTCTCCCCATACGCATGCGCCACCCCCTCCACCCGCAGCGCCACCCGGCCTGACCTCGGCGCCTGCCCCACCTGCATGCCGATCTCGCCCGGCTCCAGCGGCAACTCCACCTGCTCTTCCCGCATCCGCTCCAGCCGCCGGTCCATCACCTTCACCCGCCGCGCCACCTTCTCGCTCTTCATTGAATGCGCCCGCAGCCGGTCCGTCGAAGCCTTCAGCCGGTCGATCCGCCGTTGCTGCTGCTCACGCGTCACCTCCAGCGCCGCCCGCTGCTCCTCGCTCCACACCAGGTACTCGCTATACGACCCCTTGAAGCCCGTCGCCCTCCGCGTCATCCCGTCCAGCTCGTACACCCGCGTAATCGCGTGATCCAGCAACCGCAAGTCGTGCGAGACGATCAGCACCGCCGCCGCCGAATCCGCCAAAAACCCCATCAGCCACCGCGTCCCGTCCACGTCCAGGTGATTCGTCGGCTCGTCCAGCAGCAACAGATCCGCCTTGCTCGCCAGCACCCGCGCCATCTCCACCCGCGTTCGCTGACCCGACGACAGGCTCCCCAGCGCCCGGTCCGCAATCTCCGCCCCCAGCCCCAGCCCGCTCAGAATCACCCCCGCGTCCGACTGCGCCCGGTACCCGTCCGCATTCCGAAACTCTTCTTCCACCTGCCCGTAGTCATCCACCGCCGCCGTCAGTTCGTCGTCACTAGCCGTCGCCATTCGACGCTCCGCCTTAGCCAGCCGCCCCGCAATCTCCGCCGTCGGCCCGCTCGACATCACCACGTTCATCACCGTCGACTCCGGCGCAAACGCCGCGGCAATCTCCGGCTCCTGCGGCAACATCCCGGTTCGGTTCGGTCGGCTCACCCCGCCGGAATCCGGCTCCACCGCCCCCGCCGCCAGCTGCAACAGCGTCGACT
>WTFW01000109.1 GCA_011523785.1 Chloroflexota bacterium
GCCCAGGCCCGAGCCGGTCGCCCCGCTGGAAGAAATCCTGGCCGATCTGGACGAGAGCAGACGCGACCGATGATCTATATCGACACGCCCGTCGCACTTGCGCATCGTCTCGCCGAGGATTACGAGCCGCCCGGTTCGCTCTGGGAGGAGACGCCGGTCTCCAGCCGGCTGTTGGAGTACGAGATCTGGACCACGCTGCACGTGCGCGGGCTGGCGGAGTCCCATGGATCTGGCGGTTACGCGGCCCCCCTCGTGTGAACGGTCTCGTCGGATCTACTCGGTACTGATCCACGCGGCGCCGTAGTCGTTGTCAAGCTCGCGATACATGCTGTGGGCGTGATCCGTGGTGCCTTCGTCGTCTTGTGAAGCGTATTCGAGCACCAGCGACGGGCTGGTCACGCGGAAATACACGGCGCCCATGACATCCTGTTGCCCCCACCAGCCAAAGTACGTGTCGTCGATTTCGGCCACCACGGCCTTCATTTTGTCGGCATAGTCGTCATCGTTGATGAACCGCAGGCGGGCCTCGATCACCTCCAGGAGCAGCGTTCTTTGCGCTGTGGTCAGTTCGCTGCCCCTGATGCCTTCCGGCGCGACGGTTGCGCCGTACTTTCCGGGCCCCAGCAGGAGGTCGATGGGCTTCCCGGCTCGAACGGCTTGCCCTCTCTGGTCGTCCGTCAGGCTATCCATGAACGCTTGCGCCGCCGCTGTTTCCCTCTGCGTAATGAAGATGTCGTCACCGTCGTAGCGCAAATGCAGCGGATGACCGCCGGTCAGCATCGGCGAAAAGGAAACGTTCGGCCCGAATAAGGTGGCGTTGATCGCGAGATGGTGTCCGCCGAACTGGAACATCCAGGGCTCCGTAGCCGACGGTTCACCGAGAAAGGCAGCGTAATAGTGTTCACTGCCGTATTTCATGACGCCGAACACGTTGCCCGAGACCAGCAGGTCTGCCGCGGCCAACTGCCAGGTGATGTTTCTGACGCCGTCCTCACTCAGAAGTTCCCCGAGGAGCCCGTCGAGGTTCACCCGCTGCGATGCCGAGAGCGCACCGAGCTTCACGCCCCCGCGCGGCACCATGCCCTCAGGGAAGTTGGACCAGTTTGAGCGCTGTGCGTTGTCGGTAAACCGATATGTCGCCGCCTGTCTCTGGTCGGCGTCCAGCGATTCCAGAAATACCTTGGCGGCCGCGACAATGGCCGCGGACTTCTCGTCCGATGCCGGCACGTCGTGAGTTGGCCTGAGGTTCATCGCCAAGGGTGAGGGAGCCGCTCCAAAAAAGATCTGCGCAGCAATATCGGGGCGAACCAACAGGCCGAGGAAGACGGCGGCAACGACAATCGCTGCGCCGAGCAGGTAGATCAGCACACGTTTCACGGATCCAGTCTCGCAGATTCCATCCGTCCTTTTTCGGAGGAGATTGTGCGTGCCCTCGGTTGCGATGTGGCCGTTCGATCGCGTAGCTCGTAATGAACCGTTGCTGCCGCCCTCCCTGCGGCCCGGCTCAGGGCGGCATCGGCAAGACGGACGTAGCGATTGGACGTACGGGTTCGCGCTTTCCACCTCACAGATAGCACGTGACCAGCCTGCCGTCTGAGGTGCCTTCGGCAATCGCCTCTGTCTACCCCCATGGTGAGTTTGTCGGGGTTGGCGTCAGCCTTCAGGGTGATTCCCCATGTTTGACCAGATTGCGGCCTTGAGCGTAGCGCTGGTGCCTCTTGCTGCCTGCGGCGGGGGCGGCAGCCCCGCCGCCGAAACAGGTCCGGCGATCAATCCGCCCGACCCGACGCTGATCGTGGTAGTGGATCAGGGCTCTGACAATTCCGGTGCAACTGAGGTCCGGGCCTATCTCGAGGCGCACGCGACCGACGGGCTCTGGTATGCCGGTCCGGACAGTTCCTGGTCGCACGAACCCGGCCTGACTCGCTTCTGGTCGCCGCAGACGGTGCGCATGGTCGAGGGGACGACGGCCGGGCGACCGGCAATGTCCATCTACACCGTGGCGACGGTGAAGCGGTGGCTACCCTACGACCGGCACGTGCAGACCGGGGCCGACTTCCCTGCAAGCCAGCTGACCTTGGCGCTGCACGCAAACGGCCGCCCGCTGCACATTGGGAACATCCCCGACGGCCAGATTGTCATTGATTCTTGCTGGCCAGATGGTCAGGCAGCGTTAGTGGTGTCCTTGCTCGGGAGGGCCATGCGGGCAGCGCATCCCGGAGCGCCGTGGGACTGGCCCTTCCGGCTATCGCAGAAATTCCCGGCTACGCATCTTCATTTGCACGCCACGGATTGAGCAGCCGAACGTCAAACTGGGCGAAGTCCCTGGCATTCCGCGTAATGAGGATCAGCTCATGCTGAATGGCTAGGGCGGCAATCTGGGCGTCGGCAGCGCTGGGACGGCGGCCGGCACGATCGCCGTCGCCCATTAGGCGTCCCCAGATGGCGCCCGTGCGGCCGTCGAAAGGCAGGACGCGTCCGTCGAATTGCCGGGCAAGGTCCTGCTCAATCCATCTCTCAAACCGCTCCCGACGCTCTTGTTCCTTGACCTTCCGGGCACCTCGAACGAGTTCGCCGATGGTCTGAGCGGCGAGAAAGAGATCCGATGGGTTCTGGGCTTCGATCCAATCGAGCACAGGCCGATGGGGTCTTGGCTTGACGGTTTCGCTGACAACATTGGTGTCTAGGAGAAAGGCCATCAACCCAGTTCGGCCGAGCGGCCGGTGGACTCGTCGCGCTCGATGGACAGTTCAGCTTCAGTCAAAGGTGAGGCGCAAAGGAAGGCGACCAGTTCGACGCCCGTGCGTGCGCTGGGAGTGGACAGTACCGGCTGTAGCGAACGCCGAATATGTTCGGCTTCCTCCCCATCCGAGCGGAGAGCACCGGCGATCGCCTTGACGAGAGGCGCGTCCCGAGAAGGAACCGTGACCTCGACACGCTGAGCGCCGCTGACAGCGATCCGTTTGCGGTGACGGGAGATTCGCGCGGCGTCACGGGTCTTCAGTTTCTTCGGCTCCATGGCGGTTCACTCAATCCGGTTACGTTACCGGATCATGGAACATGGGTGTTTGTTCGTCAAGCACGAGCGCGTCGCAGCAGCTCCGACCGTGGAGCGCCTATCGGTCGGTTCCGTCGTCACACGTATCTGGCAACACGTTGCCGCCGATGCATTCGCCAATCTGCTCGGCTGCCGCCTGGATGGAGTCGCTAGTCAAGTGAGCGTGTATCGAGCGATCGTCTGCAATTGGGCGGGGCAGAGGAGCCTGCCGATCATTGTCAGGCTTTCGCCGAAGGCCATTGCCCGCGATGCAAACGTGTGCCGAAGATCGTGGAAGCGGGCATCCTCCAGTCCGGCATGCTCGCGGATGCGCCGCCAGGGTCGCTGCAGGTCGGTGCCTGGG